>VGFF01000127.1 GCA_016868955.1 Armatimonadota bacterium | reverse complement strand
TCCAACGTCTCGTACAGGCGCTGAATCGCGACCGCATTACCGTAATCGTCGGCGTCGATGACCACCGCCGAGAATTGGACCGGGCCGGAGGCAACCTCGAACCGGGCAGGCAGCTGGGTGAGAAATCGCTCCAAGATCGTGGTTCGATCCATCCCGATCACGCCGTCGCGCGGTCCGGTCATTCCGACGTCCGTGATGTAGGCGGTTCCGCCCGGCAGGATGCGCTCATCCGCGGTTTGCACGTGCGTGTGCGTGCCGACGACGGCCGTGACACGCCCGGCCAAGTACCAGCCAAGCGCGACCTTCTCCGACGTCGCCTCGGCATGCATGTCGACGAGCGACCACATTGGGCGCGGTGTCAACGCCTCGATCGCTTCGATAGCCGCCCGAAACGGGTCCTCGAGCGGCGCCATGAAGATGCGGCCTTGGAGATTGATCACGCCGAGGCGCTTGCCGTCGCGCTCGTAGACGACCGCGCCGCGCCCCGGCACGCCGGGTGGATAGTTCGCGGGACGAAGCAGGTACGGCTCGGCGTCGAGCAACGCCAGCGCCTCTCGCTTCTGCCACGTGTGGTTGCCGCCCGTCAACACGTCGACGCCGGCGGCGAAGAGCTCCTGCGCGGTTTCGGGCGTGATCCCCGAGCCGCCGGCGCCGTTTTCGCCGTTGGCGACGACGAAATCCAAGCCCAGCTCGCGACGAAGCTTGGATACCCGTTGCGCGACCGCCCGCCGGCCCGGTTTTCCGTGAACGTCGCCGACGAACAGGACGCGCATCAAGCTTCGCGCGCGCGGCGCGGGGCTTGACCCGTGTAGTAGATCAACACGCGCCCGCGCTCGCGCAGGCCGATCAACGGGCGGCCGAGGCGGAGATCGCGCGCGTGCTCGAGCGCGTACCGCAGGTTGTCTTCGTGGTCGTATCGCGCCTCCTCGTCGTCGTCGCTCTCCGCGAGGATCAGGTCCTCACCGAAGCGCTCCTCGGCGATGCGGGCGATGATCTCGATCTCCTCGCAAGTGAGGTCGTCCACGCCGCGGACGACCTCGACGCGCGTGATGTTTTTCTCGGTCGTTCGCCGAACCTCGATGTCCGGCCGCCCGGCGCGATCCAATTCGAAGTAGACGTTCACCGCGTCCTCGACGCGCTGGCGAAACGCCAGGAAGGCCCCCGCCGGCAGCCGCCTCCGCAGCAGCAGGACGAGCCGCAGCGACCCGGTAGCGGGATCGAACGCGACGGTCGCCACTTGCGGAAAGCGCATGAGCAGCGCCGCCAGGAAGCTGACGCCATCAGGAACGGGCGGCTCGAGCCTAGCGGGCATACTCGACGATGCGCGTCTCGCGCAACACGGTGACCTTGATCTGCCCCGGGAACTCCATCTCCGATTCGACCTTGCGGGCGATGTCGGCGGCCAGCCTGTGCGCGGACAGGTCATCGGTGTCGCCCGGCCGCACGATCACGCGGATTTCGCGCCCGGCCTGGATCGCGTAGGCCTTCTCGACGCCCGGGAACGAGGTCGCGATCTCCTCGAGCTGTTGCAGCCGCTTGATGTACATCTCGACGGATTCCTTGCGCGCGCCCGGCCGTGCGCCCGAGATCGCATCCGCCGCCGCGGCCAAGACCGCTTCCACGAACTTCGCCTCTTCCTCTCCGTGGTGGTAGAGGATCGTGTTGAGCACCGCGGGCGGCTCATGGTAGCGCCGAGCCAAATCGAGGCCGATTTCGGTATGCGGCCCCTGCACTTCGTGCGTCAGCGCCTTGCCGATGTCGTGCAAGAGTCCGCAGCGCCGGGCGAGCGGGGCGTCGGCACCGATCTGGGCGGCCAGCGCGCCCGCCAGCATGGCGACCTCCACGGAGTGCTGCAGGACGTTCTGCCCGTAGGAAGTCCGGAACCGAAGCCGACCCAGCAACTTGACCTCCTCCGGATGGAGGCCGTGCACGCCTGCCTCGTACGCGGCTTTTTCTCCCTCTTCTCTTACCCGTTCATCCAGCTCTCGTTGCGCTTTCTCGACCATGTCCTCGATGCGCGCGGGATGGATCCGGCCGTCGCTCATCAATTTCTCCAGCGCCATCTTCGCGATTTCGCGGCGCACGGGATCGAACGATGACAGTGCGACGGCGTCCGCCGTGTCGTCGATGATGAGGTCGACGCCGGTGACCGCCTCGATTGTCCGAATATTGCGGCCCTCACGCCCGATGATGCGACCCTTCATCTCTTCGGACGGCAGGGGCACGACGGTGACGGTGACCTCAGAGGTGTGATCGGCCGCTGTTCGCTGGATCGCGAACGCAAGGATCTCCCGTGCGCGCCGCTCCGCGTCTTCTCGCGTTTGGTGCTCGAGCCTTCGGACGCGGGCGAGGATGTCGTCGCGGGCTTCGGCTTCGACTTTCTCGAAGAGCTGGCGCCGGGCTTCGTCGGTCGGGAGTCCGGCCACCTGTTCCAGGGTATGACGTTGCTGCGCGATGAGAGTGGTGATCTCGTCGGCTCGCTTGGTCGACTCCTGTTCGTGCTCCTGAAGGAGACGTTCGCGTTTCTCCGCCTGCTGAATCTTCAGCTCAAGGGACTCTTCGCGCTGGCTGATCCGGCGCTCCAGCTTCTGGATGTCGGCGCGTTGCTCCCGGATCTCTCGCTCCGCTTCGCGCTTGATCCGGATCGCTTCGTCCTTCGCCTCTAGAAGTGCCTCTTTCCGCTTCGTGTCAGCTTCTCGGTTCGCATCGTCCACCATCCGCTTGGCCTCTTGCTCCGCCGAGCGGATCTTCCCTTCAGCAAGCGTCCTGCGCAGGAAGTAACCAAGGAGAAACGCCACCACCCCCGCCGCGAGCACGATAACGGCAATCGCGGGGGCTTCCGTAGCGCCTCACCTCCAAACCGTCCAGAATTGGACGGCATTATTCACTTGATCCTACGCTTTCGATTGTACCGATCCTCCGAACCTTCGGCAAGAACGAGTGGGAACACGTGTTTGCATATCGAATTCCTGTGTGGTATTCTTCTCGCGCATCACGTGCGGAGCGCTCCGCATATCCACATCGTCCCCGATATCCACAAGGAGGCAGACCATGGGCAGAGCGTTGACGCGACGGCAGCGGGAGATCCTCCGGTTCATCGTCGACTACTCTCGCGATCACGGATACCCGCCTTCGGTGCGCGACGTCGGCAACGCCCTTATGCTGACCAGCAGCTCGACCGTGCACAGCCACCTCAGCGCCCTCGAAAAGAAGGGCTACATCCGGCGCGATCCGAGTAAGCCGCGGGCGATCGAGATCCTCCGCGATGAGGCGGCCATGCCGGCGAAGCGCCCGATGTCGATGCCGATCGTCGGCCGCGTTACCGCGGGCGTGCCCATCCTCGCCGAAGAGAATATCGAAGACGCGTTCCTCCTGCCCGAGGACTTCGTCGGCAAAGGCGAGTTCTTCGTTCTGCGCGTGAAGGGCGACTCGATGATCGGCGCCGGCATCCTCGACGGCGACCTGTTGATCGTCCGCCGGCAGTCTCATGCCGACAATGGCGAGATCGTCGTCGCGCGGATCGGAGAGGAAGCGACCGTCAAGCGCTTCTACAGAGAAGAGTCGACCGTGCGCTTGCAGCCGGAGAATCCGGCGATGGATCCGATCTACTCGCGGGAGGCGATCATCGAGGGCAAGGCCGTCGGCGTTATTCGTCGGCTCCACTGAGCGCCTTTCGAATCCGCGAGATCGCCGCATCCGGCGCTTCGACCTCGACGCGGAACCCGTCAGTTCGATAGTTCTGGCGCACGACACGCCCGCGTCCGTAGACCTGCTGGAGCAGCTGTTGCAGCTGCCCGAGCTTTTCGTATGGCAATTCGAATTCGGCCCGGGTCAGCGTCGACGGAAGCACCATCGCGATCACGCTCAGCAACTCGTCCGTCCCGCGTCCGTCCAAGGCACTGACCAGAACGCCATCGTCGGAAAGGTCCGCCGCGCTCGATCGTGACCCTATCTTGTCCACCTTGTTGTACGCGCGAACGACCGGCTTGTCGGCCGCTCCCAAGTCGCGCAGGATCGCCTCGGTGGCATCGCGCTGCGCCCGCCAGGCAGCATTGGAAGCGTCGATGACGTGCAAGAGGAGGTCAGCTTCCGCCACCTCTTCGAGCGTGGCCCGGAATGCGGCAACCAATTGCGTCGGCAGCTTCTGGATGAATCCGACGGTATCGATGAGCACGGCGTCGCGCCCGTCGCGGAGGCGGAGGCGCCGGGCCGTTGGATCGAGCGTGGCGAACAGCTTGTCCTCGACGTACGCCTCCGAGCCCGTCAGCCGGTTCAATAGCCTCGATTTCCCGGCATTCGTATAGCCGACGATCGCGATCGTCGGAACCGCCGCCCCTTGCCGACCGCCACGCTGCGTGCGCCGGTACCGACCCATCTCGTCGATCTGCCGTTGCAGCTCTGTGATGCGGGTGCGGATGCGACGGCGATCCGATTCGAGCTTCGTTTCGCCCGGTCCCCGCGTACCGATTCCCCCGCCAAGGCGCGACAACAGCACGCCACGTCCGGTGAGCCGCGGCAGCAAGTACATCATCTGCGCCAGCTCAACCTGCAGACGACCCTCGCGCGTCCGCGCCCGGCCGGCGAAGATGTCCAGCACCAGCGCGGTGCGATCGAGCACTTTGATCCCGAGCTCTTCCTCGAGCGTCCGCTGCTGCGCCGGGCTCAGCTCCTCGTCGAAGATCGCCAGGTCGGCGCCTTCGCGCTCCTTCAGCGCCCGCAACTCGGCGATCTTTCCGCGCCCGATCAGCGACGCGGGATCCGGACGCCGCCGCGTTTGCGTCACGACATCGATGACCTCCGCACCGGCCGTCTCGGCGAGCCGGCGAAGCTCCAGCAGCGTATCGTCCTTCGACCACATCTGCCGGCCTGGGATCACGACGCCAACCAACACCGCGCGCTCGGCCAGCGCATCCGTTCGCTGCCGCGCCGCTTCGGCCGCATCGGCGACGACGAGACGCTCGCCCAGGCTTTCGCCGCCGAGCGCCGAGAGCGGCAGCGGGCCGACGATCTCCGGCGCCGCGCGGTCGCGCGGTACGACAACGTACGCTTCCTCACCTGCGCCGCCGTGGCCGAGCGTCACGATCAAGTCGAGCCGCGCATCATCGAGCAGTTGGAGGTCGGCATCCGTGGGCTGCCCGTCGCCTTGCTCGTAGGCGAGGATTAGGCGGAGACCGTTGCGCGCCTCCTGGCGGCGGCGCACGCGCAGCGCGCTGAGCAATCCCGGCCACTGCCGCCCCAGCACAGCGTGCGTAATCGAGCCGTGCCGCGTGACGACGACGCCAACGGCGCGATGGGCGCGGGTTGCAAGTGCACGCAGGCGCTCGGAGAGATCGGTCGGACAGACCTGTTCCTCGCCGAGCGCCACGTCACGAAGGGCCGTCAGGTCGCGCCGCACGTCGCGGGCAAGACGGCGAGTATTTCCGACTAAGAACGGAAGCCGCAACGTGCCTTCGCCGGTGCGCGCGCCACTCGGCCGGTCATCCCTTGCCCATCTTTCGCAGACGCGCGATCGCCTCGTCGAGACGATCGTCGGGCGTGGTCAGGGAAATGCGGATGTATCGATGTCCGACCTGGCCGTATCCGATGCCTGGCGTTATGACGACACCGGTCTGCTCCAGGACGTGCGCACTGTAGCTCACGGAGTCGTGCCCATCCGGAACTTCGGCCCACAGGTACAAGCTCGCCTTCGGCATCGGAAGACGGAGGCCAACTTCGAGAAGCGCCGGGACGATCCGATCGCGCCGTGCCTTGAAGACGGCGAGCCGCTCGGCGGCGGGTCCTTGCGGCCCGCGCAA
>VGFF01000126.1 GCA_016868955.1 Armatimonadota bacterium | reverse complement strand
GCGCTCGCCGACGTCAGCGCCGCTTCCAGGCGACGGCGACGCCGTCCCGCACCGGCAGCAGCGTCGACGCGAACGCCGGATCCGCGAACAGCGCCTGCGTGAGGTCGAGCACGCCGCGCGTGCGCGTATCCGCGTTCTGCGGCTCGAAGACGCGACCGCCCCACAACATGTTGTCGACGATGAGCAGGCCGCCGGGCCGGAGCCGTTCCCGCATCACCGGCAGCGCCGCCGGATACGCGTCCTTGTCGATGTCGCAGAAGATCACGTCGAACGACTCGGCGCGAGCGCGCAGCGCCGCCACGGCCTCGCCGACGTGGAAGCGGACGTACGGCGTCAGCCCCATCCGGTCGAGACTCTCGCGGGCCTCCTTCGACAACGCGTCGTCCCAGACGACTTGATGGACTTCACCGCCGCCGCCATCGCGCAGCGCAGTCGCGAACCACGCGGTCGAGTACCCGAATCCCGATCCCATCTCGAAGATCGTCCGCGCACCGAGCGCGCGCGCGAGCAGATAGAACAACGACCCGACCTGCGGTCCGACGATCGGGAATCCCGTCCGCGCCGCGCGCGCCTCCATCTCGCCGAGAACCGGGTGGCGCGGCACCACGAGGCCATCGAGATAGTCGTTCAGCCGCGGATGGTGAAGATCCATAGGGAAGGGATTCCCAGCGCGCGGACGTAACCCCTCCACCACACGGCGCCTAACGGAGCCGTCATTCGTGTCCCGGAGGTTGCGATGCTCGGTCAGACCTGGGAGATCTTCTTGACGTTCTCCAAAGTCAATCTGCTCGGCTACGGCGGCGGCCCGTCGATCATTCCCTTGATCAAGGCCGAGGTGATCGAGAAGCGTTGGATGACGGAAACCGATTTCCTGGACTCGCTCGCGCTCGGCAACGCGCTGCCCGGTCCGATCGCGACGAAGATGTCGGCGTACATCGGATACAAGCTCGCCGGCGTGCCGGGCGGCGTCGCCGGGCTGCTCGGGGCCGCGTTGCCCACGGCGATTCTCATGCTCGCGCTCGCGGCCGCGTTCTTCGCCGTCAAGGACAGCCCGCGCGTCGGCGCGATCCTCAAGGCCGTCCGACCGGCCATCGTCGGATTGCTGGTCTGGACGGCGTGGGACCTCGCGCCCAGCGGAGTCAAGAGCTGGGACACCTTGATCATCGCCGTCGCGACCTTCCTCGTCGTCAGCTTTCTCAAGCTCAACCCCGCGATCGTGATCGTCTCGGCGGCCGTGATTGGCTTCTTCCTCTACGGGCGCTGAACCCGACGCCGCAGTGCGCCGGTTGCGCGCCGGCGTCACGCCCGCCGGCGATCGACCGACAGGATGAACTCGGGAGGATAACCTTAGACAGAGGATTGATCCGCCGGCGACATCTGCTAAACTATAAGCCAGCGCTGCTCGTGGTTTCTCGGAGAAGAGAGCCCCGGCGGCGTTCTGTGTTTGATGAGCCCAAATCGGGAGACCGATTCGGTGCAAGGGCTATGTGGGCCGGTTTCCCGTGCGGTGGAGTCGGGAGCCGGTTTTTTGTGCGCTGGCGAGGGCCGGCGCGGGTCGAACGTCCAGCACGTGTTCAAAGGTTTGGCACAGGTACGGAGGCAGGACCGTGCGAGAACATCGGCAATCGCTGCACGAGCTCCGGCGCGAACGCGTCGGCACCCGTGACAGTCATCGCACCATCGTCAAGCAGGATCGGTCCGAGCTCGATCGCGTCCGTTCCGAGCACCGGCGCACGCTGAACCGCAGGACGGTCTTTTGGGGCGCCCACAAAGACGAAGCAAGTTTGCACAAGGACGCGCTTTCCGCGGCGAAGACGATCGCGCGATCCGGTCTGGACGCGCACAGGCGCGCGCTGGCGGAAAATCCATGGATCATGATGCTCGCCGACATGGTCGTGAAGATGGAAGCGGCGCGCAAGGAAAAAGAACGGCTCCGGGCTGAGCGGTTCGCGCAGAAGCGGGCGCAGCGGGCGGCGGCGAAGGCGAACAAAGTTGCGGCGCGCGCCGTCGCGCCGTCGTCCGCCGACGCGCCGGCGCCAGCCGGGGGCCCCGAGGAAACCGCGGCGATGTAGGCAGGCCCCGCTAATCCATGGCGGGTACTTCCGCGTAGTAAAGTGTGCACGATGAAAGCGCCCCCGGCGCACCCGCCAGAGGCGACGTCCCCCCCCCCCAGACGACGGCCCGGCCCCCCCCGGGCCGTCGTCATTTCGACGCCTCAAGTTGCCCTGCGGTCTACCGGTCCGCGTTCTCGGAATCGCCTGCGATTCCGTCCGCGCTCGGCGATGCCGCGCAACCATTTCGGCGGGGGCGACGACGGTAGTCAAGGATGCGACGATGGCGCCGCAGCCTCGACAAGAGGTATCTCTTGTCCGGGTAGACGCTTTCGACGGAGTCGAAGAATTCGGGCCATCGCTCGCAGATCTGCTTTGGCGTCGACCCGTTGACGAACGATTCGTAGACGAGCAGACGCTCCTCGGTGGACTCAGTGACATGTGCGACGGTTCGCCAAAGTTCCTGGCGCTCGATGTTGCCGACGGCGTCGCTCTCGGCGTCCGATACGCGCGCCGGCGCCGGTTCCTCCTCGTCGTGCGCCGGCGTAGTTGATCGACAACGGCGCTCTTGGCGCACATCCGCAGATAACCCAGCATCGCCGGCACGTCATCGAATCCCGCGAATCGCGCCGATCGCATCGCTGCCATCATCTTCGTGAACGCGGCGTTGACGAAGAACTCGGGGCTCTCTCCGGTGCGTCGAAACTCGGGGTGGCGGCGCACCCACGACGCAGCCAAAGCGTGATACCGGCGGTAGAGGTCAGCCCAGCCGCTTTCCTCTCCGTCGGCGAGGGCACGATAGAATAGGCGGAAAGCTTCCGGTGATTCGAGCCGATGGCGTAACTCCGCTTCCATGCATCGCTCCTTCTCCTCGATTTCGCCGGGACATGAGCGTAACGACAAGATGTAACGCATGCAGGCGTTGACGTTGGCTGCGTTATCCCAAGCGAATATCGGGGGAGGAAAGGATCGTGAAGATCATCGTCACCGGCGGCGCCGGGTTCATCGGTTCCACGGTCATGGATCATCTGCGGGCGGTCGGTTACGACCCGGTAGCGGTCGACGATCTGCGCGGGGGGCGCCGCGCCAATCTCGATGCCTCCTATCGCTTGTACGAAACGGACATCGTCGACGGCGACCTCGCGGCGATCTTCGACGCCGAGCGTCCCGACGTCGTCGTGCACCACGCGGCCCAGGTATCCGCGGCGATTTCGGTGCGCGACCCGGTCCTCGACGCGCGCGTGAACCTCATCGGCACGCTGCGCTTATTGCAGGAGTCGGTGCGCGCCAGCGTTCGCCACTTCGTATTCGCGAGCACGGGCGGCGCGATCTACGGCGATACAGACGTCGTTCCCTGCGACGAGTCGCATCCGGCGCGGCCGATCAGTCCGTACGCGACGCACAAGCTGGCGGCCGAATATCACCTCGCGGCGTTCGAGCGGCTCTTCGGTTTGCGCTGGACGGCCTTGCGCTACGCGAACGTTTACGGCCCGCGCCAGGATCCGCATGGGGAGTCGGGCGTCGTCGCGATCTTCGCCGGCGCGATGCTCGAAGGGCGCCGCCCCACGATCTTCGGCGACGGCTTGCAAGGCCGCGATTACATCTACGTCGACGACGTGGCGGCGGCGAACGTTCTCGCCCTCCAATCCGAAGCGCTCGGCAAGTTCAACATCGGGACCGGCGTGGTGACGACGACGCGCGAGATCTACGATCACCTCCGCGCCGCGCTGGGATTCGCCGGCGAACCGAACTATCGGCCGGAACGGCCCAGCGACGTGCGCCGCATCGCGTTGGACGCGACACGGGCGGAAACAGCGTTGGGCTGGCGCCCGCGAATCGCCATCGACGAGGGTCTGCGCCGCACCGTCGAGTGGTTCCGGGAGCGTCACGCGAGCGCCGCGCGGGCGAGCTCGTGACGCTCGGCAAATACCGGCAGAAGCGAAAGTTCGATCAGACGCCGGAGCCGGCAGGCGGCACTGAGCGAGAATCCGAGTCGCGGGCGGCGTCACGGTTCGTCGTCCAGGAGCACCACGCGCGCAGCCGCCATTGGGACTTCCGCCTGGAGATGGAGGGCGTGCTGCGGTCCTGGGCGATCCCGAAGGGGCCGTCGCTGGATCCGACCGCAAAGCGGCTGGCCGTGCTCGTCGAGGATCATCCGCTGGAGTACGGCGATTTCGGAGGAACGATCCCACAAGGCAACTACGGCGCCGGTGTCGTCATGGTCTGGGACCGCGGTACGTACCACTGCCTCGAAGGCGATCCGGCGCGCGCGTTGGGCGGCGGCAAGCTGACGCTGATGCTCGAAGGGGAGAAGCTGCGCGGCGAGCTCCACTTCGTGCGAACGCAACGCAATGAAGGTCGGGATTGGTTGCTCTTCAAGGGCAAGGACGAATTCGCGCGACCCGACTACGACGCGGCCGGCACGACCTCGGTGGCGTCGGGGCGCACCATCGACGAGATCCGCGCCGCCGGCTAGGCTCCTCGGCGAAGGCCGCGGGCTAGACGTCTCCCCCCGTCCCGCGATGGGCGGCGGCCCGCGTCGGGGTCTGCATCGCGCACCTTCTCCAGAAGCACGAGTGTTTCCACGTGATAGGTCTGAGGAAAAAGGTCGATCGGCTGGACGACGCGGACATCGTACCCGAATGGGACGACCTCCCTGAGATCCGGCGCGAGCGTCGTCGGGTTGCAGGACACATAGAGAATACGCTTCGGCGCGGCCCGACCGACCCGCCTCATCACTTTGCCACCGGCCCCCCCGCGCGGCGGATCGAGGACGACGAGGTCCACGGATCCGGCCCGCGCGAGGACGTCGGGCAACGTCCGGCGCGCGTCGCCGGCGAAGAACGCGACGTTGTCCAAGCCCGCCCGGGCGGCGTTCTCCCTCGCGGCGGCGATCGACGGCTCCACGACCTCGATCCCGTAGACGCGCTTCGCCCGCGGCGCCAGCAGCAACGCGAACGTGCCAACGCCGCAGTAGACGTCGACCACCACTTCGTCGGGCCGGACGGCTGCGAGATCGACCGCGAGCGCACACATGCGCTCCGCCTGCGCCGTGTTCGTTTGGAAGAATGTTTCCAGCCCGATGCGGTAGGTCACGCCGCCGAGCCGTTCCTCGATGTAGGGCCGGCCGTGGAGCACCTCGATGGCATCGATCTGCACCGCGTCCGAGAGCGAGCGGGTCTGCGCCCACAGGATGCTGCGCGTCTGGGGCGCGGCCGCGAGGATGGCGGCCACCGCTTCGTTCGCCCACGAAAAAGAACCCGGCGCCGTCACGAAGGCGACCATCATTTCTCCTGTCGTGGCCGCCTCGCGCAGGACGAGATGGCGAAGAAAGCCGTCGCGCGTCCGCGCGTCGTACCGCGACAGTTCGTGCGCCGCCAGGAAGCCGCGCGCGGCGCGCAGGACCTCGTTCGCGGCGGACGAGGGCAAAAGGCAGGCTTCGATGTCCAACACGCGATCGAACGCGCCGCGCCGATGGAGGCCGACGATGGCGTCCGGCGAGGACGCGAAGTCCATCTTGTTGCGGTAGCCGAACGCTTCGCCCTCCGGCGCGCCGACGATCGGCAGAACCGGCGGTTCGGTCAATCCGCCGAGCCGCTCCAGGCTCTCGCGCACGATCGCCGCCTTCCACTTCAATTGGGCGTCATAGGACAAGTGCTGCCAGGCGCAACCGCCGCAATGGCCGAAGTACGGGCACGGCGCCGTCACGCGCGACGGCGCGGGCGTGATGACCTCGACGAGCTCCGCTTCCGCGAAGCGGCGGTGCGACCGCGTGATCCG
>VGFF01000125.1 GCA_016868955.1 Armatimonadota bacterium | reverse complement strand
GCATGAGGCTCCCCACGGGGAGACGCGGACATTTCGCGTGCGCGTGATCCGTCTGAACGAGCCGCGACTAAGGACCGGCCGCCGGCTCACCGAGGTGCACTTCACGGACGGCACGGCGCTCGGCGTCGCGAAGTTCTGGGGGGCGCGCTACCTGCAGCGGGCCGTTGCGCCGGATGCCGAGCTCGTGTTGTGGGGACGCGTCCGCCGCAACGGCGGCAAGCTTGAGATCGAAAACGCCGAATTCGAGGCCATCGGCAAGGACACGGACGAATCGCTGCACACCGGCCGCATCGTGCCGGTGCACCCCGCGGGAGAAGGAATCTCGCCCCGCGTCCTGCGCCGCGTCGTCCACGCCGCCGTGACACGTTACGCCGACCAGGCGCCGGAGACTCTGCCGGAAGAGCTGCGCCGCCGCTGCGACCTGATGGGCGCAGCGGCGGCGTTGCGCGCGATTCACTTCCCCAGCGACCTCGCGGAAGTGGAGGCCGCCCGGCGGCGCCTCGCGTTCGAGGAGCTGCTGGCGCTGCAAATCGCGTTGCTGCTGCGGCGCCGCGCCGCCGTGCGCGATCGCAAACCGCACCGTTACACTGAGGAGGGTGGCCTCGTCGACGCGTTCCTGGCTTCGTTGCCGTTCGCGCTGACCGGTGCGCAGCGGCGCGTGATCGCCGAGGTTCGTCGCGAGATGACCTCGCCGTACCCGATGAATCGGCTGCTGCAGGGCGATGTCGGATCGGGAAAGACCGTCGTCGCCGCATCCGCGACAGTATTGTGCGTGCAGAGCGGACTGCAGGCGGCCTGGATGGCGCCGACGGAGATCCTCGCCGACCAGCACTACCTCAACCTGCGGCGCTTGCTGGAGCCGCGAGGCATCCACGTCGTCTCGTTGGCGAGCGGATTGCGGCGGAGCGAGCGGCGTGAGCGCCTGGACGCCATCGCGCGCGGGGAGGCAGAGCTCGTCGTCGGCACGCACGCGCTGTTGCAGGAAGATGTGTTCTTCCACCGACTGGGTTTCGCCGTCGTCGACGAACAGCACAAGTTCGGCGTCGCGCAACGCGCGGCGCTGCGCGCGAAAGGGCACGCGCCGGACGTCCTGGTGATGACCGCCACGCCGATCCCACGCACGCTGGCGCTGACGCTGTACGGCGATCTCGAGGTTTCGGTGCTCGACGAGCTGCCGCCCGGCCGCACCCCGGTGCGCACGTTCCTGCGCTCGCCGTTGCAGCGAAGTCCGGTATACGACTTCTTACGGAAGGAGATCGAGGCCGGACGCCAGGGCTACGTCGTTTGTCCGCTCGTCGAGGAGTCGGACAAGCTGCAGGCGAACGCGGCAACGCAGCTGCGCGACCAGCTCGCGGGCGGCGCCTTGCCCGGGTTGGAGATCGGGCTGCTGCACGGTCGCCAAAGCGTCGACGAGAAGGACCAGGTCATGAGCGCGTTCCGGCGCGGCGAGCTTCCGGTCATCGTCGCGACGACCGTCATCGAGGTCGGCATCGACGTGCCGAACGCGACCGTGATGATCATCGAGGACGCGGAACGCTTCGGCTTGGCCCAGCTGCACCAGCTTCGCGGGCGCGTCGGACGCGGCGCCGCCTCGTCGTACTGCATCTTGCTGTCGAGCGCGACGAGCGAGGATGCCCAGACGCGGCTTCGCGCGATGGTCGAGACGAATGACGGATTCGCCATCGCCGAGTCCGATCTGGTTCTGCGTGGGCCCGGCGACTTCTTCGGAACCAGGCAATCCGGCGTGCTGGATCTCCGAGTCGCCGATCTGCTCCGCGACGCGCAGCTCCTCGAGATCGCGCGCAGCGAAGCCGACCGATTGCTGGCGGCCGATCCCGGGCTCCGCGGTCGCGAGCACGGCGGATTGCGCGGTTCGTTGTTGCGCCGGTTCGAGGACTCGGCGGCGCTGCTGGCGGTGGGCTGATGCGCGTATCGGCCGGCGACGCGAAAGGGCGCAGACTCCAGGTGCCGAAGACAGGTGCCGTCCGGCCGACGCAGGACCGCGTACGGGAAGCGATCTTCAACGCCCTGGGGGCGCGGATCGTCGATGCGCGGGTGCTCGATCTGTTCGCGGGCGCGGGCGGTCTGGGGATCGAGGCGTTGAGCCGGGGCGCGGCGTTTGTCGTGTTCGTCGAGCACGATCCGCGCGTCATGCGCGTGTTGCGTGCGAACTTGGCGCCTCTCGGTCTCGGCGAACGCTCGCAAGCATGGCAGGCGACGAGCCAGCGGGCGGTGCGGGATCTGGCGGCCCGCCGCGCCGCGTTCGACGTCGTGTTGATGGATCCACCTTATCGGACGGCGCTGGCGAGCGCGACGCTCGCCGCCGTTTGCGATCTCGGGCTCGTCGGTGACGAGACGATCGTCGTCGTCGAGACGGCCGTCAAGGACGTCGTCGACGTGCCACCCGGGTTCGTACGGTCGCGCGAACGGCGATACGGCGATACGCTGGTGACGTTCGTCCGGCGTGAGCCAGTCGCGGCCATCGGTCTCGCGCCGGACGCCGCCGCGGACGCTACTCCCTAGGAGGCATCGATGGCGACGGCGATTTACCCGGGATCCTTCGATCCCGTTCACAACGGGCACCTCGACATCATCCAGCGCGCCGCCCGCCAGTTCGAGATCGTCGTCATCGGCGTTGCGGTGGCCTCGGGGAAGGTGCCGTTCTTCACGGTCGACGAGCGCGTCGAGATGCTACGCAACGCGATCGGCGGACGGGCGTCGTTGCGGGTCGCTTCCTTCGGTGGCCTCACGGTGGACTTCGCGCGGGCCGAAGGCGCCGGCGCGATCGTCAAGGGGATGCGCGCCGCGATGGACCTCGAGTACGAGATGACCATGGCCTTCATGAACCGGCGATTGGCGCCGGAGATCGAGACCATCTTCTTTCCAACCCACCCGGAGCTGAGCTTCATCAGCTCGACGTTGATCCGGGAGGTCGCGTCCCTCGGCGGCGCGGTCGACACGCTGGTGCCCCCCGGCGTCGCGCATCGGTTGACCGCCCGCGCGAGAAGCGCGCCGCCGGTGCCGGCCGCGTCTCCGCGCGCACGCGCCTGATTGCCGGCGATGGAGACCGTCCTGGATCTGTTGTCCCGCCTCGAAAAGCTCATCGCCCGAGCCGCGCCGGTGCCCTTGACCGACCGCCGCATGATCGACGAAAAGCAAGTGACGAGCCTCGTGCGCATGATCCGGGCGCGCCTGCCGCAAGATCTTCTCGACGCGCAGCAGATGCGGACGGAGGCGATCGCGATGCTGCATCGGGCGCAGGAAGAGGCGCGGCAGATCGTGTTGCGCGCCCAGGAGCACGTCCAGCACCTCGCCGACGGACACGAGGTCGTCGCGCACGCGCGAATCAAAGCCGAGGAAGCGATCGCGCGGTCGCAGCGGGAAGCCACCGAGACCCGCGCCGGTGCCGACGACTACGCGCGCCAGGTGCTTGACGACCTCGAGCAGGGCGTGACGCGGATCCTGATGAGCATCCGCAAGGGGCGCGACCTGTTGCGTTCGAGCGAAGATTCGTGACGGGAAACCCTCGTCTGACGACGGTCCGTCGCCTTGACAGCCGGTTTTCGACACTCCTATACTTCTGGAGACTCCGCGAACAAATGGACGAGGGGTGAGTCGCTACGCTGGACGTGACCGCGCTGCGCAGACAGCCGGGCGTTTCGCGGACGGTCCCGATCGACGAACTCATCGCTGCCGATGAAGCGCTCCTAGAAGCGGACGTCCACGTCTCGGGAGAAGTCCGGGGCGGGGTCGAAAATGGACGCCTGAGCGTCATCGGAATCGTCACGGCGGAGACCACGGTCCCCTGCAGCTGCTGTTTGTCGATGTTTCTCCTACGCGTCCCCGTCGCGTTCGATGAGGTTTTCGATTTCCAAGCGGCGCCGGCCACGTCCGGCGAGCTCGCGGCCCAACACTTCGTCGGCACCGTCACTGGCGAAGCGCTCGATGTCGCCGATCTGGCGCGGGAGCACGTGCTGCTCGCGTTCCCGGATCAACCGTTATGTCGCGAGGATTGCGCCGGTCTTTGTCCAGTCTGCGGGACGAACCGAAACGAATCGCCGTGCCGATGTACGATCGGCGACGACGATGGCCGCCTTGCGAAGCTGAAGTGCATTCGGATCCAACCCTGAAAGGGGGGTGCTCATGAGCCGGTCCCGACGTCATTCTCATTCTCGCGTCGCGCGGCGCAGGGCCGGTTTCAAGGCCGCGTCACCGGCGTTGATTCCGTGCCCGCGATGCAAGACGATGATCCTCTCGCACCGCGTCTGTCCGTCTTGCGGCTATTACAACGGCCGCGAGATCAGTCCGCAGGAGATTCCCGAGAAGCGCATGGGTAAGGGGTAGAGAAGCAACCTCGTGGTGCGCATCGCCGTGGACGCAATGGGCGGCGATCACGCGCCCGGTGAAGTCGTCGCCGGATGCGTGGCCGCGGCGCGCGATCTCGGCATCGAAATCCACCTCGTAGGCCCGGAGGACCGCGTGCGCGCAGAGATTCGCGCTCACGGCGGCGACCGGCTTTCGTTGCGCGTTGCGCACGCGCCCGAGGTCATCGAGATGCACGAGTCGCCGGCGCAGGCCCTGCGTCGCAAGCGACTGAACTCCATCTCGGTGGGCCTCGAGCTCGTCCGCGACGGGCGCGCCGACGCGTTCGTCAGCGCCGGGAACACCGGCGCCGCGATGGCGGCGGCGGTGTTGACGCTCGGCCGCATCGAGGGCATCGATCGCCCGGCGATCGCCACCGCGCTGCCGACGCTGAACGGCCGCATCATGGTGCTCGACGCCGGCGCGAACGTGGACTGCAAGCCAAAGCACCTCCTGCAGTTCGCGCTGATGGGCTCCGCCTACGTCGAGCACGTCCTCGGCGTGACTGCACCGCGCATCGGGATCATCAGCAACGGAGAGGAAGCGACGAAGGGCAATGAGCTCGTGCTGCACAGCGCCGAGCTGCTGCGCGCGTCCGGCTTGAATTTCGTCGGCAATATCGAGGGACGCGATCTGTTCGCCGGCAAGGCCGACGTGGCGGTCTGCGATGGATTCGTCGGCAACGTGATCTTGAAGTTCGGGGAAGGGATCGCGCTCGGCATCTTCCAACTGCTGCGCCAGGAGCTGGGCCGCGGCCTGGTCACGCGGCTGGCGGCGGGACTGTTGCGACCGCGGTTGCGGCGCATCCTCAAACGGATGGACTACGCGGAATACGGCGGCGCCCCGTTGCTTGGCGTCCGTGGGGTATGCATCATTAGCCACGGGTCCTCGCGCGCGAAGGCGGTTCGCAACGCGGTCGCGGCTGCCGCCGACTCGGCGGGCGGGGACACGGTGCGGGCGATTCGCGACACTGTCCGGCATGTGCAGCAGGTGGCGCCGGCTTCCCTGAGCACCGGCGACTAACGACCAAAGGAACGGAGGAACAACGTTGCCGCGGACGTCGCGGATCGTGGGGTTGGGACGTTGCGTCCCCGAGACGATTATGACGAACGACGATCTGGCGAAGATCGTCGACACGAACGATGCATGGATTCGCGCCCGCACGGGCATTCGCGAGCGCCGCGTCGTCGCCGCCGATCAAGCGGCCTCCGATCTCGCGACTGTGGCGGCGCGCGAGGCGCTGGACGCCGCCGGCGTCGGCGCCGAGGAGATCGACCTCATCCTCGTCGGATCGGCGTCGCCCGACCACATCTTCCCGGCGACCGCCTGTCTCGTGCAGAATCGTCTCGGCGCGGCCAACGCCGGGGCTGTCGACATCTCCGCCGCCTGCAGCAGCTTCGTCTACGCATTGTCCGTCGCGCACGCGCACGTCGTTGCCGGGCTGGCCCGCCGAGTGCTCGTGATCGGCG
>VGFF01000124.1 GCA_016868955.1 Armatimonadota bacterium | reverse complement strand
CGATGGCCGAGGGAGTGTAGACGGATGAGCCAGACGCCGGTTGCCCCGAAGACGAACGCACCCTCGACGGTCAGCGGTGCCCAAGCGGTCGTACGCGTGCTCGAGGAGCACGGCGTGGACTGGATGTTCGGACATCCGGGCGGCGCTTCGCTTCCCTTGTACGACGCGATCCTCGACGCCAAGGAGATGCGCCACGTGCTCGTCCGGCACGAGCAGACGGGCGCGCACGCGGCGACCGGATACGCGCGCGCGGCCGGCCGCGTCGGCGTCTGCACCGCGACGTCGGGCCCGGGCGCCACGAACATTGTGACCGGGTTGGCGGATGCGCTCATGGATTCGACGGCCGTCCTCGCGATCACGGGGCAGGTCGTCAGTCCGAACATCGGCACTGACGCGTTCCAGGAAGCCGATGTCGTCTCGATCACGATGCCGGTGACGAAGCACAACTACCTCGTGCGCGAAGCCGCGCTCATCCCGCAGACGCTGCGAGAGGCCTACCACATCGCCGGCAGCGGACGCCCTGGACCCGTCCTCGTCGACATCCCGCGGGACGTGCTGCAGGCGCAGCTCCCGGCGTCGGCGCTGAGCGAGGCGCTGCAGACCCGCTATCGGCCGCAGGTGAAGCCGGACCCGCGGCGGTTGGCCGACGCGGCGAAGGCGATCTCCGAGGCGAAGAAGCCGATCCTTTACGTCGGCGGCGGCGTGATCACGGCGAACGCGTCGCCGGCGCTCGCGAAGCTGGCGCGACGGTGCCGGATCGCGGTCACGGTCACGCTGCACGGCAAGGGCGCGTTCGACGAAACCGATTCGCTGTGCCTTGGCATGCTCGGCATGCACGGCACCGCCTACGCGAACTACGCGATCAACGACGCCGATCTGGTCATCGCCGTCGGCGCCCGCTTCGACGACCGCGTCACCGGCCGCCTCAAGGACTTCTGTCCGAACGCGCGGTTCGTGCACATCGACATCGACCCATCGGAGATCGGCAAGAACAAGCCGGCGCACTTTCCGCTGCAAGGGGACGCGCGGTTGACGCTGGAGGCGTTGGAGCCGATGGTCGCACCGCCGGACACCGAAGCTTGGTGGCGGCAGATCGAGGCCTGGCGCGCGCGTTATCCGTTGCGCTGGAAGGCCGGCAAGGCGCTCAAGCCGCAGCAGGTGATCGAGGCGATCTACAAGGCGACGGCGGGTGACGCGATCGTCACGACCGACGTCGGACAGCATCAGATGTGGGCGGCGCAATTCTATCGCAACCGCGAGCCGCGCAAATGGATCTCCTCCGGCGGCCTGGGCACGATGGGCTTCGGCTTTCCGGCGGCGATGGGAGCGCAGTTCGCGCGCCCCGGTGAGCTCGTCGTCGCGATCGTCGGCGACGGCGGCTTCCAGATGACCTGCCAGGATTTGTCGACGTCCGTCGCCTGGAAGCAGCCGCTGAAGATCTACATCGTCAACAACGGCACGCTCGGCATGGTCCGCCAGTGGCAGTCCCTGTTCTACAACGAGCGCTTGTCCGAGGTCGCGCTGCCCAACCCGGACTTCGCGAAGGTCGCGGAAGCATTCGGCGCCGTCGGCCTCAGCGCGCGGACGGGCGAGGAGATGGACGCCGCGATCCGGCGGTCCCTGGAGGTCACGGATCGTCCCGTCGTCGTCGACTTCCACGTCGATCCCGAGGAGAACTGCTACCCGATGATCCCGTCCGGCCAGTCCATCAAGGAGATGATCGTTGGCGACTGAAGCGATCCAGCCCGCGGCCGCCCCGGCCCGGCGCCTTCTGTCCGTGCTCGTCGACAACAACCCCGGCGTGCTGATGCGCATCGCCGCGCTGTTCCGGCGCCGCAGCATCAACATCCACAGCCTGGCGGTGTCGACGACGGAGGACCCGCGCGTGTCGCGGATCTCGATGACCGTCGAGACGGACGCGACGGAGACGAACATGGTCCTGATGCAGCTGGGTAAGCTCGTCGAGGTGCGGCACGCGCACGACCTCAGCGAGCAACGCCCGGTGGAACGGGAGCTGGCCTTGATCAAGGTCACGGCCGGGCGCGACGCGCACGAGGAGATCCTCGAAGCGGGCCGCGCGCATCGGGCGCACGCGCTTGACTTCACCGAGAGCACCGTGACCTTGGAGGTTTCCGGGCGATCGGCGGAGATCGACGCGCTCATTGAGGCATTGGCCGACTTCGGCATCCAAGAGATCGCGCGCACTGGCGCCGTCGCGCTCATCCGCGGCACGCGGGCGACCTGATCGCGATCGCCTGAGACGCTCGCGGGCCTTCGCCGGGCGCGCGCTGCTGGAGGCGGAGCGGTACGCCATTGTGTTGCGCGAACCTGGGAAAGGGCGGTGTCGACCGTGAGCGAGCGCGTCTACATCTTCGATACGACGCTGCGGGACGGCGAGCAGGCGCCGGGCTTCTCAATGACGCCGCAGGAGAAGCTCGAGATCGGGCAAGCGCTGGCGCGGCTCGGCGTCGACGTCATCGAATCCGGATTTCCGATCGCCTCGCCCGGCGACCTGGCGGCGGTGCAGCTGCTGGCGCGCGAGATCCGCGGCCCCGTCATCGCCGGCCTCGCGCGCGCGAACGCGAAAGATGTCGAGGCAGCCTGGGAGGGCGTGCGGCCGGCCGAGCGCCCGCGCATCCACACGTTCATCGCGACGTCTCCCATCCACATGGAAGTGAAGTTGAAGATGTCGCCGGACGAAGTCGTCGAGGCGGCGCGCGCCGCGATTCGGCTCGCGCGACAGCGCTGCGGCGACGTCGAGTTCTCCTGCGAGGATGCCTCGCGGTCCGAGATCGACTTCCTCTGCCGCGTCGTCGAAGCCGCGATCGCCGCCGGCGCGACGGTCATCAATCTGCCCGACACCGTCGGTTACGCGACGCCGCTGGAGTACGGGCGGCTGATCCGCACCGTGCGCGAGCGCGTTCCCAATGCCGACAAAGCGATCTTCAGCGTGCACTGCCACGACGACCTCGGACTGGCGGTCGCGAACTCGCTGGCCGGCGTCGAGGCCGGTGCGCGCCAAGTCGAGTCGACGATCAACGGCATCGGCGAGCGCGCCGGCAACGCCGCGCTGGAAGAGGTCGTGATGGCCCTGGCGACGCGGCGGGACAATTATCGGCTCAAGACGGGCATCGACGCGACGCAGATCTTCCCGTCCAGCCGCCTGCTCGCCGGCATCACCGGCGTCGAAGTGCAGCCGAACAAGGCGATCGTCGGGGCGAACGCGTTCGCGCACGAGGCCGGGATTCACCAGCACGGCGTCCTCTCCGATCCGCGTACGTACGAGATCATGACGCCGGAATCGGTCGGCGTGCCGACGAACCGGCTCGTCCTCGGCAAGCACTCCGGCCGGCACGCGCTCGTGCACGCGCTCGAGCAGATTGGCTTCGTGCTGAACGACGAGGAAATCCGCCGCGTCTTCGAGCGGTTCAAGGCGTTGTGCGACCGCAAGAAGCGCGTCGAGATGGGCGACCTCGTCGCCCTCGTGCAGGAGAACTTCGCGGCGCCGCCGGAAACCTACAAGCTGATCTCGTTCCGCGTCGCCAGCGCGTCCGACGAACCGCCGCAGGCGTCGGTGCGCCTCGAGCGCGAAGGCGAGGTCTTCGTCGCTGAGGCCAGCGGCGACGGGCCCGTCGACGCGTTGTTCGCGGCGATCCAAGGGGCGTCGCGGCGAACGCTGTCGCTCGTCGACTACAGCCTGCGCGCGGCGACCGGCGGCAGCGACGCGCTCGGAGAAGCGATCTGCAAGCTGTCGGATGGACAAAGGACGGCGACCGGCCGCGGCAACAGCACGGACGTCATCGAGGCGAGCGCGCTCGCGTACGTCGCCGCGATGAACAAGCTCGTGCACGAGCCGTCGGCGGCCGCCGAGATCGTATCGGGAGGAAAGCCATGGCAATGACGATCACGGAGAAGATCCTCGCGCGCCACGCCGGCCTGGACCGCGTCCGGCCCGGCGACCTGATCGAGGCGCGCGCCGACATGCTGTACGCGAACGACATCACGATGCCGCTCGCGATCCAGCAGTTCGAGAACACCGGCGTCGGCAAGATCTTCGATCCAGATCGGCTGGCGATCGTTCTCGATCACTACTCGCCGAACAAAGACATCGCCTCGGCGCAGCAGAACAAGATCTCGCGCGACTTCGCGCGCAAGTACGACCTGCCGCACTTCTACGACGTCGGCCGCGCCGGTGTCGCGCACGTCCTGCTCGCCGAGGACGGCTTCGTCCTGCCCGGCGAGATCTTCCTCGGCGCCGACTCGCACACGTGCAACCACGGCGCCGTCGGGTGTTTTTCGACGGGCGTCGGCAGCTCCGATCTGGCGGCGGCGATGGCGACGGGCAAGCTGTGGTTCCGCGTGCCCGAGAGCCTCAAGTTCGTCTTCAAGGGCGAGCTGCGCCCCTGGGTCTCCGGCAAGGATCTCGTGCTGCGGATCATCGGCGACATCGGCGTCGACGGCGCGCGCTACTGCGCGATGGAGTTCGCCGGTCCCACGCTGCGGCAGCTGACGCTGGACGAGCGGTTTTCGGTCACGAACATGGCGGTCGAGGCAGGCGGCAAGAACGGCATCATGGAGCCCGACGACGTCGTGCTCGACTGGCTGGCGCCGCGGGCGCGGCGGAAATTCGAGCCCGTCTACAGCGACAAGGACGCGTCCTACGCGAAGGTCTACGAGTACGACGTCAGCAAGCTCGAGCCGGTCGTCTCGGCCCCGAGCTCGCCCGGCAACGTCATCCCGGTGCGCGACGCCGGGCGCGAGAGCGTCGATCAAGTGTTCATCGGCACGTGCACGAACGGGCGCATCGAGGACTTGCGCCAGGCCGCGCGCGTCATTGCCGGCAAGCAGGTGCACAAGCATACGCGCATGATGGTGATTCCCGCCAGCCCGCACGTCTACCGCCAGGCGCTCGACGAAGGGTTGATCCGTATCTTCCACGACGCCGGCGCGGCGGTATCGACGTCAACGTGCGGCCCGTGCATCGGCGGCCACATGGGCGTCCTGGCGGCCGGCGAGGTCTGCGTCTCGACGAGCAGCCGCAACTTCATCGGCCGCATGGGCCATCGTGAGGCGCGCATCTATCTGTCGAACGCCGCGGTCGCGGCCGCTGCCGCCGTGGCCGGTAAGCTCGTGCACCCCGAAGAGGTCGCGCCGGTCGGGGCGAGGAGGTAGGCATGGCATCCGCGGGCAAGGCGCACAAGGTCGGCGACCACATCGACACGGACCTGATCATCGCCGGGCGATATCTCGTGACGTCCGACCCGGCCCAGCTGGCGGCGCACCTATTCGAGGACCTCGATCCGGGCCTGCGCGCGAAGATCAAACCCGGCGACTTCGTCGTCGCGGGCGAGAACTTCGGACAGGGCAGCTCGCGCGAGCACGCGCCGCTGGCGATCGTCGGCGCCGACGTGAAAGCGATCATCGCGAAGTCCTACGCGCGCATCTTCTACCGCAACGCGTTCAACAACGGCCTTCCGCTGCTCGAGTGCGTCGAGGCGTCGGAGAAGATCCAGCCCGGCGACGAGCTGCGCGTCGACATCACGAGCGGCAAGATCGAGAACCTCACGCGTGGCGAGACGTACCAGGCGAATTCCATTCCCGAGTTCATGCGCAACCTGATCGCCGCCGGCGGCATCATCGAGTACGTGAAGAAGCAAATCGGGGCGCGATGACCGATCGCGTCGAAATCTACGACACGACCTTGCGCGACGGCACGCAGGGCGCCGGTGTGGAGTTCTCGGCCGAGGACAAGGTGAAGTGTGCGCGTGCGCGTCGGCGGCGTCGAGGAGCACACCGCCGCCGACGGCAACGGCCCCGTGCACGCGCTGGACCGC
>VGFF01000123.1 GCA_016868955.1 Armatimonadota bacterium | reverse complement strand
GCGGTGTTCTCGGAGGCGCTTTCCGCGGCCCTGCGGCGCCACGCGGCCGACGGCGATCAATCGTTGTTGTTCGTCAATCGGCGCGGCTACGCGTCGTTCGTCCTCTGCCGCGAGTGCGGGCACGTGCCGCGGTGTCCGAATTGCCACGTCGCGCTGACGCTGCACGCGCCGGCGCACGTCATGCGATGTCACACCTGCGGCTTGCGCCAGCCGGCGCCGTCGTCGTGTCCGCGCTGCCGCGGCGTATGGATCCGCGCGTTCGGTCCGGGGACGCAACGCGTCGAGGAGACGGTGCGGGCCCTGCTGCCCACGGCGCGCGTGGCGCGGGCCGACCGCGACACGATGGCGGCCCGCGGCGCGCACGACCGGCTGGTCTCGGATCTCCGCGGCCGGCGCATCGACGTCGTCGTCGGAACGCAGATCATCGGAAAGGGATTGGATCTTCCCGACGTTGCCTTGGTCGGTGTCGTAGCCTGCGACGTCGCGTTGCACTTTCCGGACTATCGGGCGGCGGAGCGGACCTTCCAGCAGCTGACGCAGGTCGCCGGACGGGCGGGCCGCGGCGACGCGCCGGGGGAGGTTATCTTCCAGACGTACCACCCTAGCGAGCCAGCGATCGTGATGGCGGCGGCCCACGACGTGGACGGCTTCGCGGCCATCGAGCTCGCGAACCGTGCGGCGTACCGGTACCCGCCGTTCGAGCGGCTCGTGAACGCGGTCGTGTCCGCGACCGCCGAACGCGTCGCCGAGCGGGCGGCGGCGGCTTTCGCGGACGCGGTTCCGGCCGGCGTCGAGGTCCTCGGACCGGCCCCGGCGCCGTTCGCGAAGCGGCGCGGCTGGTATCGTTGGCAAGTCGTGATGCGTGCCGCCGCCGGCGCTGACGTGGGACCGGCGGTGCGCACGGCGCGGGCGTCCTGGCGCCGGCCGCCCGGTGTTCGGCTCGTCGTGGACGTCGATCCGATGGAGATGCTATAAAGGCAGCGGCCCTGATGAAAATCGTTCTCTTCGACAACACGAAATCGTCGGTCCTCACTCGGAGAGCGAAGCCGGTGGGAAAGGTAACGGCCGAGATCGCGGCGCTGATGGACCAGATGTTGGCGGCGATGCGCGCCGCCTCCGGCGTCGGCCTCGCCGCGCCGCAGGTCGGCGTTGGCAAACGGATTTTCGTCGTCGAGTACGAAGAGAAGATCTACCAGCTCGCGGACCCGGAGTTGATCGAGATGAGCGGCGAGGAGATGGGGCGGGAAGGGTGCCTGTCGCTGCCGGGGCTCATCTGCGACGTGCGCCGCGCGTCCCGCGTCGTCCTGCGGGGACGCAACCGCCGCGGGCGACGGGTCACGGTCCACGCCGACGGCTGGCTGGCGCGCGTCTTTCAACACGAAATGGATCACCTCGACGGCGTGCTCATGACGGATCGCGTCGACGACCCCATCCAGATCCACCGCATCGAAGATCTCGAACGTGAGGACGCGAGCGCCGCGACCGAAGCCGCGGTATAGCCATGCGCGTTCTCTTCCTCGGTTCGCCGGAGTTCGCCCTGCCTTCGTTGGAGGCTGTGGCCGCGCGGCACGAGATCCCGCTCGTCCTCACGCAGCCGGATCGGCCCGCGGGCCGCGGCCGCCGCCTGCAATCCCCGCCGGTCGCCGTGCGCGCCCGCGCGCTCGGCCTGGGCGTCCTGCAGCCGGAACGATTGCGCGACGTCCGCGCGATCCTGGAATCCGCAGCCGCCGACGTCGCGGCGACCGTCGCCTACGGCAAGATCCTGCCGCGCTGGTTCCTCGGCCTTCCCCGTCACGGATGCATCAACTTGCACCCGTCGCTGCTGCCGCGGTACCGTGGGGCCTCCCCGATCCAACAGGCGATCCTGCACGGGGACGCGGTCACGGGCGTGACGAGCATCCGACAGACGGAAGCGCTCGACGCGGGCGAGATCCTGCTGCAGCGGTCCTCGCCGATCGCTCCGGACGAAACCGCGGGAACGCTGGAGATGCGACTCGCGATCGAAGGCGCGGCGGCGCTCGTCGACGTCCTCGACGCGCTCGCGGCGGGAACGCTCGTTTCCAGCCCGCAGGACGAAGCGCAAGCGTCGTACTTCGGCAAGCTCGCGAAGGAAGACGGCGAGCTGAACTGGACGCTCGACGCGGCCGCGCTGGCGCGGCAGGTGCGCGCGATGGATCCTTGGCCCGGCGCCTGGTTTCGGCGCGGGGGCGACGCGGTCCGGGTCTGGCGCGCGCGCGCGCTGGAACCGCACACCGCAACGCCCACGGCCGAGGCGGCCGACACGCCGGCGATGACGAGCGCGACGGCCTCCCCGGGCGTCGTCTTGCGCGCCTCGCTAGACGGGATCACCGTGGCGACGGGATCGGGTGCGCTGGAGATCCTCGAGGTACAGCCGGCCGGCGGTCGCCGGATGCCGGCCGCTGATTACGCGCGCGGCCGCCCATGGAAGCCCGGCGCGTCGATCGCGGACCCGTGAGCCGTTCCCCGGGCGCCACGGCGCGCGGCATCGCGCTCGACGTCCTGCATCGCGTCGAGTCGGGCGGCGCGTTCGCGAACATCCTGCTGCTGCGAAGCATCGAAGACGCGGGGCTGTCAGCCGCCGACGCCGCGCTCGCGACGGAGCTGACGCTGGGCACGCTGCGATGGCGCGGCCGGCTCGATCACACGATCGCGGCCCGATTGCGGTCACCGCTGTCGAAGCTGCCGTCTCGCATCCGACAAATCCTGCGGCTCGGCGCCTACCAGCTTCTGTTCCTCGATCGCATCCCGGCGCGCTCGGCGGTGCACGAGTCCGTGACGTTGGCGAAGCAGGTCGGCCATGCCGGCACCGCGGCTCTCGTCAATGCGGTTCTGCGCCGTATCGCCGACGCGCGGGAAGCGCCGCCGCCGGCAGATCCGCTCGACGCGATCGCGGTTGCCGAGAGTCACCCGCGATGGCTCCTCGAGCGCTGGATCGCGCGCTGGGGCGAGATCGAGACCCGCGCCCTCTGTCGCGCGAACAACACGCCGGCTCCCGTGACCGTTCGGATCAACCCGCTGCGCCTGCCCGATGGCGTTGACGCCGGGGAGGCTCCCGCATACATTGAGCGACGGCTCGAAGCGGAAGGCATCACCGTCGAGCGGGGCGCTTTCCCTGATTCGCGGCGATTGCGCGGCGGCGCGCTGCCCGATCGGCTCGCGTTCGTCGAGCGAGGGTGGCTGCACGCTCAGGATGAAGGCTCGATGGCGGTCGCCTACGCCGTCGGCGCCGAGCCCGGAGAGACGATCGTCGATGCCTGCGCCGCACCCGGCGGTAAGACCACCCACCTGGCCGCGTTGGTGGGCGATCGTGGGCGCCTCATCGCGGTCGATCCGTCTACTGAAAAGACGCGTCGGATCGCCGCGCTTGCGGACCGGATGGGGGCGCGCGCGGTCGAGGTACTAAGCGCCGACGCCGCAGCCTTGCCGGACGACCTCCTCGGTCGCGCCGATCGCGTCCTCGTCGACGCGCCCTGCACGGGGCTGGGCGTGATCCGGCGCCGGCCCGAGATCCGCTGGCGCGTCGCCTCGAACGGCCCGGCCCGCGCGGCCGCCGCGCAACGGACGCTCATCGCCGGCGCGGCGCGTGCGTTGCGACCCGGCGGCCGGCTCACTTACGGTGTCTGCTCGACGGAGCCGGAGGAAGGGCCCGAGATCGTACAATGGTTCCTGCGGGAATCCGGCTTCCTGCCGGATCCGTTCGAGATTCCCTGGCGCGGCGGCGTCCTGGCCGCGCCGCACGGAACGCTTCTGCTGCTGCCCCATCGCCATGACACGGACGGGTTTTTCGTCGCGCGGATGCGATGCCCGCCCTAGATGAGGGAAAACGATAGCGACAGCGAAAGACAGCGAATGACAGACGAGGCGGCTACGGGGACGGATGGACATGAACTTCATGAGTTCGAGGACCGCGCCGGGGAATGCGGCGCCGCAACCCCTGCCCGATCTCCGCGGCATGACGCTGCCGGAGTTGGGGGCGTTCGCGGTCGCGCACGGCGAGCCGGTCTATCGCGGCCGTCAGCTCGCTGCCTGGGTTCACGCGCGCGGCGTCGGCTCCGTGGAGCGCATGACCGATCTCCCCGAGGCGTTGCGCGCGCGTCTGGCGTCCCAGGCGGCGATCACGAGCCTTCATGTCGCCCATCGCGCCGAAGCCGATGGCGGCGACACGATCAAGTATCTGCTCGCGTGCGCCGACGGCAGCACGGTCGAAAGCGTCTTCATGCGATATGACGATGGGCGCCGCAGCGTCTGCGTGTCGACTCAGGTGGGCTGCGCCATGGCCTGCTCGTTTTGCGCCACCGGTCTCGCCGGGTTGACGCGCAATCTCACCGCAGCTGAGATCGTCGACCAAGTGCACGCCGTCCAGCGCGATCTCGGAGAGCGGGTCAACCACGTCGTGTTCATGGGCATGGGCGAGCCGCTCGCGAACTATGACGCGACGGTGCGCGCGGTGCGTCTCTTGGCGGCTCCGTACGGGCTCCGGTTGAGCGCCCGCCACCTGACCGTTTCCACGGTCGGATTGGCGCCGCAGATCGATCGGCTGGCCGGGGAGCGTTTGCCGATCACGCTGGCCGTGTCACTGCACGCGGCGACCGATGCGGTGCGGTCTCGGCTCGTGCCGATCAACCGGCAGTTCCCGCTCGATGTCCTCCTCGCTGCTTGCCGGCGATACGGGGACGCGACGCGCCGGCGCCTGACGTTCGAGTACGTGCTCCTGGCCGGGGAGAATGACGGCGCAGACGACGCCCGCGCCCTCGGCGCGCGGTTGCGCGGGTTGTTGGGCCACGTGAATCTGATCCCCTGGAATCCGGTGCCGGGCATGCCGCACCGGCGACCGTCCGCGAGCGCGATCTCGCGGTTCGCGCGCACGGTCGGCGGCTACGGGGTCGCCACGACGGTGCGCCTCGAGCGCGGCGTGGAGATCATGGCGGCGTGCGGTCAACTCCGCCGGGCGCAGACGCCCGGGATTCGTCCTCGTCGGATCGCGCCCGCCGTAGGGTAGCGCGCGATCGTTCGCGAACAATACCGTTCGGATGCTTCAGCCCGGCGTCGTCCTCAGCGGCAAGTACGAGATCGTCGAAACGGTCGGGCAGGGCGGCATGGCGACCGTCTATCGCGCCCGCCAACTGCCCGAGGGGACGATCGTCGCCGTCAAGGCGCTGCGCGATCAGTACGCCCACGACCGCGATTTCGTCGAGCGATTCCAGCGCGAGGCGCGCCAGGTCTCCGTGCTCTCCCACCCCAACATGGTGCGCGTCCTCGGCAACGGCGTCGACCGGTCGGTGCACTACATCGTCATGGAGTTCATCGAGGGCCGCGACCTCAAGCAGGTCCTTCGTCAGCAGGGGCCACTGGACGGCGCGGCCGCGGCGGCGATCGCGTCGCGCGTCTGCGCGGCGCTCGACCACGCGCACCGGCAGGGCATCATCCACCGCGACATCAAGCCCCAGAACATCCTCATTGCCGGCGGCGAGGCGGGTCCCGTCGACCCCGAAGGGGTCAAGGTCACGGACTTCGGCATCGCGCGCGCGGCGTCGTCGGCCTCGATCACGGAAACCGGGACTGTCCTCGGCTCGGTTCACTATCTCTCGCCGGAGCAAGCGAAGGGCGAACCGGTCGGTTCGTCGTCCGACTTGTACTCGCTGGGCATCGTCTTGTACGAGATGGTCACCGGGCGCTTGCCGTTCGAGGGCGAGACGCCGATCGCCGTCGCGCTCAAGCACATACAGGATCAACCGATCGCGCCGCGCAAGCTCGCGCCCACCCTCCCGCCGCGTTTGGAAGGCATCATCCTGCGCGCGATCTCCAAGCTGGTCGGGAGCCGCTACGACACCGTCGCGCAGATGCGCGACGATCTGGAAGGACGGACCGACCAT
>VGFF01000122.1 GCA_016868955.1 Armatimonadota bacterium | reverse complement strand
CAAACAGGTCGGCATCGAGGTCAACGTCAAGCAGCTCGACACCGCGCAGTGGTTCCCGACCCTGGCGCGCAAGGAGTTCGTGATCGCCGCCAACCTGACGGCGCCGGGCGCGGACGACCCCGACGTGATGTTCTACGAGAACTTCAAGTGCGGCACGGGCCGGAACTACTCGGACTACTGCGACGAGCAGGCGGACCGGATGTTCGACCAGCAGTCATCGGAGCTGGACCGCGCGAAGCGGCTCAAGCTCGTGCACGAGATCCAGAAGAAGCTCGAGGCGGACGTGGCGCGCCCGATGCTGGGCTGGCGCAAGGAGTACTTCGTGCACTGGCCGCACGTGAAGGGCCTGACCGCGCACAACTCGCTCTACAACTGGGCGCGCAAGCAGGACGTCTGGCTGGACAAGTGAGACGAGCGCGCGCCCGATGACCCACGGCGAGATCGTCAGCTTCCTGTGGGGTGTCGCGGACCTGATTCGCGACACCTTCAGACGTGGCAAATACCAGGACGTCATTCTTCCCCTGACGGTCCTGCGCCGCCTGGACTGCGTGCTCGCCGCGACGAAGCCAAAGGTTCTCGCCCGCCAGGCGGACCTCCGCGGCAAAAAGCTCGAGAACCTCGATCCCCAGCTCCGTAAGGTGAGCGGCTTCGCGTTTTACAACACGTCCCGCTACGACTTCGACAAGCTCGTGGCGGACGCGTCGGACGTCGCGAAGAATCTCCGCAACTACATCGCCGGATTCAGCCAGAACATGCGCGACGTCCTGGATCGATTCGACTTCGATAACACCATCGGGAAGCTGGATGAGGCGGGCGTGCTCTTCCAGGTGCTGGAACGCTTCAAGAATGTGGATCTCCATCCGGATGTCGTCGACAACACGACGATGGGCACGATCTTCGAAGAGCTCATCCGGAAGTTCAATGAAGCGCTGAACGAGAATCCGGGCGAGCACTTCACGCCGCGCGACGTCGTCCATCTGATGGTCGACCTGATGCTCGCGGGCGACGAGCGCCAGCTCCGCGGCAAGCAGGCGATTCGCACGGTCTACGACCCCTGCTGCGGCTCGGGCGGCATGCTGACCATTGCGAAGGATCACATCCAGTCGAGGATCGACAAGGAGGCGGAGATCCACCTCTTCGGCCAGGAGGTGAATCCCGAAACGTGGGCGGTCTCGAGATCCGACCTCTTCATGAAGGACCCCACCGGCCTCGATGCCGACCGGATCGCCTACGGCAGCACGCTCGGGAACGACAAGCACGCCAGCCGAGCGTTCGATTACCTGATCGCGAATCCTCCATACGGCAAGGACTGGAAGCGCGACGAAGACGCCGTGCGCGCCGAGCACGAGCGTGGTGGCGCCGGGCGTTTCGCGCCGGGCCTGCCGCGCATCAGCGACGGCCAGTTGCTGTTCCTGCTCCACATGCTGGCTCATGCTAAGCCCCCGAACGAGGGCGGCGCGCGGATCGCGATCATCATGAACGGCTCACCGCTCTTCACGGGCGACGCGGGCAGCGGAGAGAGTGAGATCCGGCGCTTTGTCCTGGAGCGCGACCTGCTCGAAGCCCTGATCGCCCTGCCCGAGCAGCTCTTCTACAACACCGGCATCGCCACGTACGTCTGGGTCCTCACCAACCGCAAAGCAGCCGCCCGCAAGCGCAAGGTCCAGCTCATCGATGCGACGTCGTTCTGGGCCCCCATGCGCAAGAGCCTCGGCGACAAGCGCCGGGAGATTCCGCCCGATCGCGCGCAGGACATCCTGCGAATCCTGGCGGCGTTCCAGGACGGCGAGACGCGCAAAATCACGAAGGACGGCAAGGCGAACGAGGTCGTCGTGAGCCGCGTCTTCCCGACCACGTACTTCGGCTTCCGCAAGATCACCGTAGAGCGCCCGCTGCGACTCAACTTCCAGGCGAGTCCGGAGCGGATCGCGCGTCTGGAGGCCCAACGCGGCTTCCAGATCCTTGCCGAGTCGAGGAAGAAGGGCGCCGCGGGCGCCACGGAGCAGGCCGAAGGACGCAAGGCGCAGGAGTCGGTCCGGCGCGTCGTGCGCGCGCTCCCGGCGGACCTCGTCAAGGATCGGGGCGAGTTCGAACGGCTGTTGGACGACGCCGCGAAGAAGGCGGACGTGAAGCTGGCAGCGCCCGCCCGGAAGGCGATCCTGGACGCGCTGGCGGAGCGCGACGAGACGGCTGCGATCTGTCGCGATCGCTATGGCGCCCCGGAGCCTGACCCCGAGCTTCGCGACACGGAGAACGTACCGCTCGCGGAATCGATCGAAGCATTCTTCGATCGCGAAGTCCGCCCCCACGTGCCGGATGCGTGGATCGATACGAGCCGGCGGGACGAGAAGGACGGCGAGGTCGGCATCGTCGGCTACGAGATCAACTTCAATCGCTACTTCTACCGCTACACCCCGCCGCGTCCGCTCGAAGAGATCGAGGCCGACGTCCGCGCGGTCGAGGCCGATATCCTGCGCATGCTGGCGGAGGTGACCGGGGGCCCCAAGCCCGCCGCCTGATCGTCGGGGGTTGTCTCTAACCCCCGACGTTTTGTATCGTAGCGCCGTGACACGTCAGGCCGCCGCCCTCCGCCTCATCAAGGACGCCGGTCTCGCGCGCCCGAAGGAGCTTGAGGCCCGCGGGATTTCTCGGAGGCAGCTTTACCAGCTCGTCCGTCAGGGGCTCGTGGCGCGGCAGGCGCGCGGAATCTATACGGCGGCGACCCATCAGGCGACGACCGACCACACCCTCGCGCACGTGGCCAAGCGCGTGCCCGCCGGCGTGTTCTGTCTCCTGACCGCGCTTCGGATGCACGGTCTGACGACCCAGTCCCCGCCCCAGGTGTGGATCGCGCTGCCGGAGAAAGCCCGCAAGCCACGCGTCGACTACCCGCGCCTGCGCGTGGCGCGCTTTTCCGGCGCGGCGCTGACGGAAGGCATCGAGACGAGACGGCTCGAAGGCGTCGACGTCCGCGTTTACTCGGCCGCGAAGACCGTGGCGGATTGCTTCAAGTATCGGAACAAGGTGGGCATCGACGTCGCGGTGGAGGCGCTGCGTGACTTCACCCGGCGGCACCGTGGCGGTGCGACCGAGCTGGCGCACTTCGCCCGCGTGTGCCGGGTGACGCGCGTCATGCAGCCGTACCTCGACGCCGTCGCATGAGTGCGAAGGCCAATCTCGCCGCGTCGGTCGCCCAGCGGCTGCTCAACCACGCGCGCAAGACCGGCGACGACTACCAGACCGTGCTCACGAATTACTGTCACGAGCGCTTCCTGTACCGACTCGGCGCATCGGAGCTGCGCGAGCGTTTCGTGCTCAAAGGCGCGATGCTCCTCCGCGTCTGGTCGGAGCAGCCGTACCGCGCGACCCGCGACCTCGACCTGCTTCGGCGCGGCGACGGTTCGTTCGACGCCATCCGCGCCGACGTTCGTGGCATCGCGGCGACTCCCGTCCCGGCTGACGGCGTCACGTTCGAAGGCGCCCGGGTCGGCGTGGACGCGATCCGGGCAGAGGACGAGTACGCGGGTGCGCGCGTGACGCTTCCCGCCCAGTGCGGGACGGCACGCCTGTCGCTACAGATCGATGTCGGAGTCGGTGACGCGGTATGGCCGGCGCCCGAGCGCTGCACGTATCCGCCCCTGCTCGATCTGCCGGCGCCCGACGTGCTCGCCTACCCCCGCGAGGCCGTCATCGCCGAGAAGCTCGAGGCGATGGTTGTCCTCGGAGATCGGAACAGCCGCATCAAGGACTTCTTCGACATCCATCACCTGGCGACACACTTCGAGTTCGACCGCGCGACGCTGGCCGAGGCCGTGCGCCGGACCTTCGAGCGACGACGGACGCCGATTCCTGCGGACGATCCGATCGGGCTCACGCCAGGATATTGGGAGAACCCGTCGCGGCCGATACAGGTGCGCGCGTTCGCGCGGCGCACCGGCCTCGCCGTCCCGGCCTCTTTCACTGCGTTCGCAGAACTGCTGGGCGGCTTCCTTTCGCCCGTGTTACATGACGTACGCGCCGGGACACTGCCCAAGGGCTCGTGGAAACCCGGAGGTCCGTGGCCATGAGGATTCGCGGATTCAAACCGTATCCGGCTTACAAAGACTCAGGTGTCGAGTGGCTCGGCGAAATCCCGGCGCATTGGGAAGTGAAGCGCCTGAAAACGTTCGCCTCTGTACAACTCAGTAACGTGGACAAGAAGTCGGTCGAAGGGGAAGAACCGGTTCGGCTGTGCAACTACGTCGACGTGTACTACAACGATCACATAACGAGCAGCTTGGCGTTCATGCCGGCGACGGCCACGCGCGAGCAGGTTCGTCGCTTCGAGCTTCGAGCGGGTGATGTACTCATCACCAAGGATTCCGAATCGTGGACGGACATCGCTGTCCCTGCCTACGTCGCCGAAGACCTCCCTGGAGTGCTTTGCGGCTACCACCTTGCGCATGTTCGCCCGCTTGGCGGATGCGAGGGAGCCTTTCTGGCCCGGGCCTTCAGCGCCGTCGGTCCGCGGGACCAATTCCAGATCGCTGCGAACGGAATCACGCGATTCGGTCTTACTGGTGACGCGGTCACGACTTCGGTGTTCGCGATGCCGCCGACGCAGGAACAGCGCGTAATCGCGGCGTTCATTCAAAGAGAGACCGTGCGAATCGATGCGCTAATCGGCAACCGACAGCGTCTGGTCGATCTCGTGGAGGCTCAGCGCAGTGCGCTGATTGCCCGGCTGGTCTATCGACTGACTGAGTTTCGCACCGCGCTCATCTCCGCCGCCGTCACGGGCAAGATCGACGTGCGCGAGGAGGTCGCATGAGCCCGGAGATCGCCGAGCGGTCCTTCGAGGACGCGATCGAATGCTCGCTACTCGACAACGGCCCGGATGCCTGCGCGGCGGACTCCGCGATGGTGCGCGAAACGCCCGCGGTGTATGGCGACACGCCGCCCGGCGGCTACCGCAAGCGCGCTCCCGTCGACTACGACCGTACGCTCTGCCTGCTGCCGCGCGATGTCATCGACTTCGTGCTCGCCACCCAGCCGAAGGAATGGAAGAGGCTCGAGCAGCACCACGGCGCCGTCGTGAAAGAGCAGTTCCTCAAGCGCCTGTCGAGCGAGATCGCCGCGCGCGGCGCGCTCGACGTGCTCCGCCACGGCATCAGGGACTCGGGCTGCAAGTTCGCGCTCGCCTACTTCCGGCCCGCGAGCGGGCTCAACGAGGACACCCGGCGGCTGCATGCCGCGAACCTCTTCTCGGTCGTCCGCCAGGTGCGGTACAGCACCAAAAACGAGAACAGCCTCGACATGGTGCTGTTCGTGAACGGCATCCCCGTCTTCACCGCCGAGTTGAAGAATCCCCTCAACGGGCAGAACGTCCAGGACGCCATCCGTCAATACATGACGGTGCGCGATCCGCGCGAGCCCCTGCTCTCCTACGGTCGGTGCCTCGCGCACTTCGCCGTCGATCCGGACCTCGTCTACGTCACCACGCACCTCGCGGGCCCGAAGACGCGCTTCCTGCCCTTCAACAAGGGGAAGTTCGGGGGCGCCGGCAATCCGCCTGTCCCGCCGACGCGGAACGGCTACGCGACGGCCTACCTGTGGGAGGAGGCGTGGGCGCGCGACAGCGTGCTTGACCTCGTGCGTCAGTTCATCCACGAGGTGGAAGACGAGGACGACAAAGGGCGCAAGACCGGCAAGCGCTTCCTCATCTTTCCCCGCTACCAGCAGCTCGACTGCGTGCGGCGGCTCGTCAGCGACGCGCGGGCGAACGGCGCGGGCCAGCGTTACCTGATCCAGCACTCCGCCGGCAGCGGGAAGAGCTTCACGATCGCCTGGCTGGCCCACCGGCTCGCGACGCTCCATGACGCGCGCGACCGCCGCGTGTTCGACTCGATCGTCATCGTCACCGACCGCCGCGTGCTCGACC
>VGFF01000121.1 GCA_016868955.1 Armatimonadota bacterium | reverse complement strand
TAGTCTCATCTCAACTGGATCAGTTTTTCGGGGGCAGGTCCCGCACCGTCTACACGGCCGCGTTTTCGACTGGCGCGCCCAGCTACGGGATCGCACGTAGCGGCGGCGGGCGCTGTGATCACGAAGAGTCGTGGCGGCGTCATTGTTCCAATGACAGGTCCCGCAACAGAAACTGAGCCGCAGAGAGGTAGTAGTTCCGCGCGTTCGCATTGATCTGCCGCTCGCCCAACTCCGTGAGCGCTTGCGCTTTCACGTGCTTGGCGGCGATGTGCGCGCCGTCGTTGGTGAGCAGACAGTCAGCGAGCTCGGCGGCCCATTGGAACTCCCCGGCCGCCAGCGCTTCGCGCGCTCGCGCGACGACGACGGCGTCGTCGGGCTTCGTGCCGGCGCTGGCGCGGAACGCCTCCGGCGACGCCGGACCGACCGCGAACAAATAGAACCCGCTCGTGACGTGGCCGTCCACTGCCGACAAGACGCGCCAGCGCACTGTGTACATCCCGCGCGGGAGCTGGGGGAGTGGCGCCGAGAGCGTCAGGCCGTTGGCGGCAACGGAAGAGCGCGGGATCTCGGCACGTCCACCCGCGTCGTGTATATCGATCGCGCTGACCCGTCGATCGATTGGCTCGCTGAACCGCAACGAGATCTCCCGCGGACCACGGTCGAGCGCGGCGCCGCTGGGCGGAGAGGCGCGCACGAGCACGGCGTGCGCCTGCGCGGGGGAAACCGGCAGCAGAATGCCAGCGCCGGCGAGAAGCGCGAGCAAAGCGAGCAGCACGGAGCCGAAGAAGACGCGAGTCAACGACGCACGACGAAAGAGAATCTCCCGGCTTCGCGGTGTCCGTCTTCGGCGGACCATGCTTCCCAAACCACCGTGTAGCGACCAGGTGCGAAGGCGACGATGCCTGTCCGCATCGATTTCCGGGACATGTCCTGCAGGTCGACTGTGCCTCGGCCTCCGGTCACGCGACGACCGGCAGCATCGAGGACGTCCAATCGGCTGCGCCGCGGATCGAGCTCCTCGCGGAACCACGCGTGTACGCTGTTGACGCCGGTGACGACGCTGCCGGCGCGCGGATCGGAGCGGACGAACGCGGCGTGCGCCGAGGCGACCCGTGGCGTAACCATTGCGATCAAGAAGAAGAGAAGAATCGCTCGCGTTCTCATGCCAATCTCATCATTCGCTTGCGCACAGCTGCCAGATTCCCGCGAGCCATCGAGAATGCCTGCTTGCGATAAGCGGGGAGGGGCCCCTCGGGAGCGGCTCGAAGGAAGGCTTTGTTCATGAAGGCGGTGTTCTCGGATCGCTGCGAACGTACATGCCTGGTGCCGCTCGGCCGGCGGCGCTGGTGCCGGTCGATCCTCGCCTGGGTCGCACTCGTCGCGTTCACGGCCGCGTTGGCGGCGTCGGCGGGCGATCCGAACGCCACGGAGCGGGATCCGTACCACACGCACGCCGTCGTCGCGGCGACCCCGGAGGTCGCTGCGGAAGCCCTGACCGAACACCACCGATCAACCCGACGGAACCGGGCGGTGGCGAAGAGGACATCGCATCCAGCGGCGCATCACCACGCGGCGCCACACCCTCATGCATCACCGGCTACGGGTCGGGAAACGTCAGGCGATGGCCTTGTGCCTTCTTTGGAGACCAAGACAGTCGATGCGAAGGCGCATGGCGGCGCCCTCGTCGTTTCGGTCCGTGGAGACGGCGCCGCGGCGACAGGCAAGGTCACCGCCAACGGCGCCACGTCCGCGACGGCGTACGGCGGCACGCCTATCGTGCCGCCCGAACGTCAGCTGTTCCGCGTTGCCTCTGCCCCGCCGCGAACGAAGACCTGGGATCGCATGATTCCGATCCCGCCTCCTGAGCGCCTCTGATCTGCGCCCGCACCGTCCGTGACGCGCATCGCGCGCCATCGCGTTACGTCGCACCGATCCCAAGGTGCCGGCCGTACTGCAGATCGGAGGTCATCATGTCATCGCGAAATGCATTGTGGCGCCGGCGGATGCTGACGCCATCCACGATCGCCGCAAGAGTCTTGGCGCTCGCCGTCCTGGGTCTCGGTATCATCCCGGCCGGGTCACAGGCACAAGCCCACGAGACGAAGGAGATTGGCGGCGGGCGTTTCAAGATCATCGTCGGCCTCGTCCGCGAGCCCGCCTACACCGATATGGTCAACGGCTTGGATCTGATCGTCCGGACCGCGGACAACCAACCGGTGTCGAACCTCGAGCGCAGCATTTCGGCGGAGATCATTTCCCCCGACGGTCGGGCGCGGCGCCCGCTTCCATTACGCGCGCAATTCGCGCGTCCCGGCTCCTACACATCCGACTTTATCCTCACGCAGCCAGGGGTCTATCGCATCCGCATCTGGGGCACCGTCGCCGACGTCTCGTTCGACGAGACGTATGGGACGCACGAGATCGCGGCCCAAAACACGCTGCGGTTCCCGTGATCGGGCGTATTCTCGTCGCCCTCTTCGTCACGGTGGCCGCGTTCGCGTTCGCGCGGGCGGCCACCGCGCACGCCTACCTCGATGCGATCTTCCCAGCCGACGGGGCGGCGCTGACCGAAGCGCCGCGCGAGATCCGGCTCGCGTTCTCGGAACCGATCGAGGTGCGATTCAGCACGTTCAAGGTGTATCCGCTGGCGATCGAGCCCGGGAGCGACGAGCGACGAATGCACGGCGCGGCCGCGGTGCTCGTGTCGCAAGTCCTCGATCGGCGCGGCGACGAGCCGGCCCGCGTCGACGACGGATTCGTCGCGCCGAGCCGCACGGCGCGAGAAGTGACGGTGCGCCTGCGCCCGAGCTTGCGATCGGGCGCCTACGTCACGATGTGGAAAGTTCTGTCGATCGACACGCATACGACGCAGGACTACGCGTTGTTCATCGTGCGCCCGCGATGATCGACGGCCTGCTCGCCGCCGCGACACTCATCGGCGCGACGCTGCTTGGCGGCGCAGCCTGGTTCCTGCACGTGGTCGTGGGACGGGACGCCGACGCCACGGTGAGGCAATTCGTGTCCCGGTGGGCGTGGACAGCAGCCGCGGTGACGGTGGCCGCGAGCATCGGTGACCTCGCTGAGGCGGCGCTGCGCATCGGCGTCGGCGCCGACCCGTCGTTCTTCTGGCGCTATGCGATGGAGAGCCGTCAAGGAAATGCGACCTTGGCAAGGGTCGCCCTGGCAGGCGTGCTGGGACTCCTGTCGTCTCATTCGCGGCGAGGCGGCTCGATCGTGGCCATCGCCGCCATCGTAATCATGTTCGCGTCGATTTCCGTGACAAGCCACGCCGCCGGTCATCCCGGGCCCGTGGCGATTCTCCTCGACGTCGTGCACGGCGTCGCGGCTGCGGTGTGGCTGGGTGCCGTCGTCGGCGTGGCGTATTCGCCCCTCTGGCGGCGCGACGAAGGCACGCGGCGCGCGCGTCTAATCGCCATCTTCGACAGCGTGTCGGCGACGGGCCTTGCCGCCGTCATACTGCTGATGACAACGGGCGCCTACGCCGCCTTGCTGCGCATCTGGGGGCCGCCGGCGCTCGTCCGGACGGTGTACGGCAACCTGCTGCTCGCCAAGCTCGCATTGTTCGCGCTCGCGCTCGGCATTGCCGCGTTCAACCGCTGGCGCGGTCTGCGCGCGCTGCGGGCGGGCGCCGCCGGCGATGCGCTGAGACGAAACGTGCGCCTCGAGTCCGTGGTGTTGCTCGCGATCGTCTTGGTCACGGGCTTCTTGACCGCCACCGCGCCGCCAGAGCCGGCGCGCCGTGTCCTGCGTCTCATCACCGTCGAGCCTGCCCCTGCGCCATGGTTGGTCCAAGCGCGCGCCGTGGCCGGACCGGATGCGACGATCCAGATCAGTCTTCACGTGACCGACGCAGCCGGCAACGGTCCGCCGCCAGCCACACCGATCGGCGTACGCGTGTCGATGCCCGGACACGACATGGACAGCGGTCTTCTGGCGGCAACGCGCGTCGGCCCTGGCCGCTATCAAGTCCGCATCCGATCCGACATGGCGGGGCGGTGGACGCTCTTGGTCGTGCTGCCCGAGGGGCGCGCGCGTCTGGAGCTCGAGGCCCGATAGCGGCGCGCCGCCGCCGGCCTAGCGATCGCGCGAGAACAGCAGCAGCGCGTCGGCGACGGCGCGCTCGCCGCCTGCATCCGAGGGACGGTTGACGACGCGCCCGCGCACGACGAGCGTCGCGGACCCGCCGCCGTCCAGGTGCACGGCATCGACGACGCCGTGCCGCCGCATCTCCATCGCGAACTCCACCGCCGTCATACCGAAGCTGTGCCCGGGACGACGCCCATCGACGACCGTGATGTACGCCGTGCCGTCCGGCGCCACGAACGCCGGCAGGCCGCCGCTCAGCGTCGAGCTAACCATCCCGGTCGCCAATCCGGAGATGGCACCCTCGAAGTCCGTGAGGCGCGTGCACGCGCCGACGATGTCGGGCGCGCAAAAGTCCCGCAACGTGCCGATCAGCGTGGCCGCGGACACCTGAGAGGCGCCGCCCAACAGGGCGGCCGCGACGATGAGTCCGAGGATGACCTTCTTCATTCACAACCCTCCACACCAATCGGCAGAGCATCGGGCGGGCTCAGCGTTTCGATTGGATTCCTGAGCAAGAGCATCATCAGGTAGCAGCAATTCGGACGCCACCCGTCAAAGGGATGAGCTAGGGGTTTATTTCAATTGAAGAATCAGACATTTCTGGCGGGCTGTCGACGTGGCGACCCCAAGGCACCCCGTTTCAACGCCGGCGGGCCCGGCTGACGAGGTAGAATAGCCAGCCAACGGTCACGATCGCCATCATCGCCAGGCGGCTGACGTCGACGACCGGCTCGAACCGGACCTCGCCTTCTCGGACCATGAGGTAACCCACCGGGCGAGCGCTCGCCTTTCCGCCGGCTCCGCCGCCAGCGGAATCGCCGGCCGGATCGGCGTTGCCAGGGGTCGTTCCCTGACCGTTGGGGCCCTCCGCCGGGCGCTTCTTGGGCTTCGAAGCAGCGCGGTTCGGGCCGGCTCCGAAGCCGAACCCGAAACTGTAGCGGACTTCCGCCACGGGAATGACGGTCTCGCCGCCTACCGTGATGGGCTCGCCGTAGACTTGCTGGACGGAAGCGGCGCGCTGGATCTGGAGCAGTGTTTGCGAAATCGTCTCATCCGCGGACATGGCGACCTCCCTATTCCCGCGATGTTCCAAAACGCTCGGAACTGCACGACCGTGCGGCGGCGGGGCCGAGCGTGACGATCGCCTCCCAACCGGATGAAGTACTGGATTACGCGCGAAGCGACCCAAGGAACCCTCGTGCCGCCACGACTCGACTGTGTGGCGCCGCCCATTCTTGCCGATTAGACTCTTCGACGTCCGCAGCAACTCGTCGCGCTTGCGTGCTTTCATCCGTCTCTCGCGATGGGCGCCGCCGGCCGCGCAACGGACCTCCTGTTGCGTGTCTCGCGGCGCGTTCCATGACCGAGCTACACAACGGGGACGTGCCTACTCCTCCGCCGGTGAAAGACGGTCCGGCCTCAACTTCGACTTCACGATGCGGGCAGCTGAATGTCCTCGATGGAGGCGATCGGGACGGGCTAACCATCGCGGCGGCATGTCGGAGCCTGCCGATCTAGGACCTGCCGCCCGCGCTTCCGGCGCCACAGTCCAACAATCTCCGATCTTCGTGAAGGGGAACGTTTCCAAATCCCGTAGCCTAGATCGTGGGACCGGCTTTCGCTGTCAAAGGACGCCGGACTTACGCATTGGGAGCGCACGACGTTCTCGTACTACGTCCGACGCGAGCACCGCCGTCCTCCAGGAGGAACCCATTCCCACCAGACCTAAGCCACTCCGAACCGAAACGATCATGGGCCAGGCCGCCGTGAACGCGATCCTCGCCGGCGGCGGCATTCCCGCGTTGCTGCTGCGCATCGCGCTCGCGAACGGAACGATCAAGATCGGCGGCATCAACGTCCCAAGGCTGCGCGCGCCGGCGCGCGCAAGGCCGGGGTGCCCTCTGGTGGGGGCACGAGCCTGGCCGAAGATATCCAGTCGGCGCGCGCCCTCATGCGGCTCGTCGGATTG
>VGFF01000120.1 GCA_016868955.1 Armatimonadota bacterium | reverse complement strand
CCAACCGGTCCTCCGCTTCGTCGACGGCGAATCCGGGACCGCGCGTCGCCAGCTCGAGAATCAGCCCATCGGGGTCTTGAAAGTACACCGATCGGCAGTACGTGCGATCCTTCGGACCGGCGGTCGCGACGCAGAATCGCCGCAGCCGCGCGATCCACCGCCGCTGCGCGCCGTCATCGGGAACCGTCAGCACGACGTGGTGCGCCGTGCCAAGTCCGACCTGGTCCGGCGCGAGGTGGCTCCACTCGAAGAACGACAGCACGCTGCCGGGCGATCCGACCGCGTCGCCGAAGTAGAAGTGCTCCGTCGCAGGGTCGTCGTAGTTGACCGTTCGCTTGACGAGACGGAGCCCCAAGACCTCCGTGTAGAACGCGGTCGTGCGATTGAGGTTCGCGCAGATCGCCGTAACGTGATGGAGGCCGACGGGTATCCCGCCGCCACGCCCGGACGCTACGGGCGCGACCACTGCTGAAACCGTGGGATGCCGCGCGCGGCGACGTCCGCGCGCTCCTGCATCGCCACGAACGGCTCCAAGTACCGCTTCGCACGCGCCATCGGGGTCGCGAGGGTGTTCGCGTGATCGGCGTCCGCGACGGCGGCTACGGGCATGCAGAACAGGGCGTGCGCTTGCCGGAGCCGCAGGACGTATTCGTAGCATGGGTACGGGTACGTTTGCAGGATCACGTTGCGTTCGTCGAGGGTCAATCCGGCGGCCCGTGCGGCGGCGGAGAGGCGCCGCACCGCTTCCGCGCGGTCGATTGGCGACGCCATCACGCGACCTTGACCCGCGCGATCAATGCGAGCAATGGGATCAGGGCGCGGCAGAACGCGGGCAGGTCGGGCGGCGTTCGCGACGAGACAAGATTGCCGTCGACGACGACCTCCTGATCGACCCACGTCGCACCGGCATTGACGAGGTCGTCCTTGATCGCGCCGACGCTAGTCACCGTGCGGCCGCGCACGATGCCGGCCGAAATCGGCACCCAGCCCGCGTGGCAGATGAACGCCACCGGCTTGCCCGCCGCGTGAACGTCACGCACGAGGTTCAGCATCGCCGCGTGGCGCCGCATCTTATCCGGTGCGTAGCCGCCCGGGATGACGATGCCGTCGAAGTCGACCGCGCGCGCATCGTCCATGCCGAGGTCGGCCTTCACCGGATATCCCGTCTTGCTCTTGTAGATCTCGCCGGCCTTCGGTCCGACGACGCGCACCTCGGCGCCCGCCTCTCGAAGTCGGAGCACCGGATACCACAATTCGAGATCTTCGTAGACGTCCTCCGCGAGCACCGCGACGCGAACTCCGCGCAGCTCCACCGTGACCACCTCCGCTTCCATGAAAGTATATCCGCAGGGCGCGGACCGGAAAACGCCGAAGCCTTCTCCCGTTTCATGCGTGGCCGAGCGGTCGAATCGCATTCGCAAGGGGATCTCACCGGATCGGCGTTCGTCATCGGCGCGGCCGTCTTGTGGGGGAGCCTCGGCATCGCCGCCCGTGCCGCGACCGACGCCGGCATCTCACTCCACGTCGCCTCTTGGTGGCGCGCCGCGCTCGCGACGATCGGCTTCTCGGTCCTTTGCGTCACGATCGACCGGCGCCTCCTCCGCGTGCGCCGGCGTGACCTGCCGCTGCTCGCTGCCTACGGATTCTTCAGCATCGCGTTGTTCTACGTCGCGTACTTCACGGCGATCGAGCGCTCCTCGCTCGCGACCGCGGCGATTCTCCTCTACACGGGGCCGGGGTGGGTGCTCGTCCTGTCCGCGATCTTCCTCGGCGAGTCGTGGACACGGCGCAAAGGCGTCGCGCTGGCGCTCGCATTCGCCGGGTGCGCGCTCGTTGCTCGCGCATACGACTTCGACGCCCTGCGGTCGGATCGTCTCGGCATCGCAGCGGGGCTGGCGGCCGGCCTGTTCTACGGCGCATACAGCATCTTCGCCAAGCGGGCACTACGGACGTACGCGGCGCTGACCGTCGTCACCTACGGCGTCTTCTTCGGCGCGATCTTCCTCGTGCCGCTCGGGCTCGCGGCCGGTACGCCGGCGGCTGCCTATCTGCTGCCGGCGTCCTGGCAAGCCTGGGGGCCGATCCTCTACCTCGCCCTCGTCGCCACCGTCGGCGCCAGCGGCATGTACGTAAGCGCGTTGACGCGCATCGAAGCCGGGCGCGCCAGCATCCTCGCGACGATCGAACCGGTCGTCGCGGCCGCGTTCGGTCTCGCGTTCTTTCGCGAGCAGCTGGACGCTTGGCAGATCGTCGGGGGTCTGCTCGTGCTGGGCGCCGGATGGACGATCACGAGCTGGCCGCGCCGCGCCCCCGCCAACGATCCGTAGGATACGACGCCCCGATGCGGGCCAGCGCCGCGCGCCGCGCCGCGGATTCGACGTCGTCGTCGAGCGGCGCCAGCCTGACCTCTCCGAACCGCCGCCGCAACGCGAGACCGATGAGCGCGTCCGCGAACGACGGATTCTTGGGCAGAAGCGGACCATGCAGATACGTTCCGAAGATTGTGCCCTGCATCGCGCCCTCGGTCTTATCCTCGCCGTTGTTGCCGTATCCGACGCGCACGCGACCGAGCGGCGTAGCGCCCGCGCCGAGGTCCGTAACTCCGCCATGGTTCTCGAATCCGACGAGCGCGCCGACGCCGGGAAGCGAGCACTCGATCGCGATGTTGCCGATCAGGCGGCGGGCGCCGCGGCCGGGATGCCGCGTCTCCAGGTCGAGAAGGTGCACGCCCTCGAGGGCGGGTCCCTCGGCCGGATGGTAGACGTGTCCAAGGAGCTGATAGGACCCGCAGACGGCGAGGATGACCGTGCCGCTGGCCGCCGCCGCGCCGAGATCGGCGGCGCGGCGGCGCAGATCGACGACCGCGACGCCCTGTTGCCGATCTTCTCCGCCGCCGAGAAAGATCAGATCCTGCGTGCGCGCGTCGAGCGCGTCGCCGACGCGGGCGCGTGTGACCGAGACGTCGATGCCGCGATCGCGGCACCGCCGCTCGAGAACGAGGACGTTGCCGCGATCGCCGTACAGGTTCAACAGATCCGGATACAGGTGGCAGACGCGGAGATCCATCAGTCCTCCCAGAACCCGCGCGCCACGCCCATCGAACGCAGGGCGTCCCGCGCCTGCAACATCGCGGTGTACGTCGGCAGCAAGATGAGCGTTCCGCCGGTGCCGGCGTCCGCGGCCGCGACGCGCAGCGCCTGAGGCAGATCCTCGATGATACGGACGCGGTCGGTCGGCAGCCCGGCGTATTTCAAGCGGAGCGCCATGTCGTGCGCGCGCAAGCCCGACACTGTTACCGTACTCGGAAGGTCGCGCAGCATCTCGAATTCCACGTCCCACAACCAAGACACGTCGGTACCGTCGGCTGTCAGGTCGTTGATCGCGATCAGCAGCGCCGTCGGCGACGCGGACGCGACGGTCCGCAGCAGCTCGTTGAAGCCGGCCGGGTTCTTCCCGAGGAGGATCTGCAGCGCGACGCCGTTCCAGGTCAGCCGCTCGCCGCGGCCGAACGCCGGCGTGAACGTGGACAGTGTCACGCGGATCGTCTCCTTCGAGACGCCCAAGTGGGCCGCCGCCGCCGCCGCCGCGAGCACGTTGTAGACGTTGTACAAGCCCGGCAACGCGGTGTCGACCGTCAGGTGCGTGCCGTTGTCCCACGCGATGGACGCGCTCGCGCCGGTCGTGCCCCGCAGTGTGATCGCGTCCGCGCGGACGCACGGATCGGGCCGAGCCGTGCCGCACCGCGGGCAGGCGTACTTCCCGGCGTGCGAGAGGAACACGACGCGATAGGTGAACGGCGTGCCGCACCGATAGCAATACCGCGCGTCGGCCGCGTCCTCCAATGACGGCCGCCCGCAACGGTCGTCCTCGATGCCGAACGGCACCGCCGGCAGCGACAGTCGCGCGACGATGGCGGTCACGGCGGGATCGTCGGCATTGAACAGCACTGTCGTCCCGGGCCCGAGCGCGGATAACGCATCGTGCCAGCGGGCGGCGATGTGATCGATCTCCCCGTAGCGGTCGAGCTGGTCTCGGTAGAGATTCGTCAATACGATCAATCGAGGTCGCAGGTCGCGGGCGGCGCGCGGCAGCGCCAGCTCGTCGACCTCGAAGACGCCGATCTCGCCGCGGGCGCGGCCGATGGCGGACGTTCTGCTCACGAGCGCCGCGGCGACGCCGGCGTGCAGGTTCGCGCCGGCGCGATTGTGGGTCACGCGCCAGCCGCCGCGCTCGCAGCAGGACGCGATCAACCGCGCGGTCGTGGTCTTGCCATTCGTCCCCGACACCAACACGGAGCCCAACCGTAGGTCTGCCGCCAGGTGAGCGATAATCGCCGGATCCACGGCGCGGGCCACGCGTCCGGGCATGGTTGTTCCGCCGCCGGCGCGAAGCAGGCGTGAGAGGCGGCCGACGAGCTTTCCGAGGGTGATGCCGACGAGCGCGCGCAACGACATTCGCACTCCATCCTAATGCAAAAGGCCGCGGTCGCCCGCGGCCTTGGCACGAAGCACGGCGTGCGACATCGCTACAAGTGGCGCCGGGCGCCCAGGTAGCGCGTTTGGTAGTACGCGTCGCCGAGCGAATTAATGCGCACCCTACGGCCGGCGGAGGATGCATGGATGAACGAACCGCTGCCGATGTAGATGCCCGCGTGCGAGGCGCCACGCGCGTACGTCGTAAAGAAGACGATATCCCCGGGCTGCAGCGCCAACCTGGACACGGACCGTCCGACGCCGAACATCCCGAACGACGTCCGCGGCAACCTCACGCCCATGCGGTCGTACATCGTATAGATGAATCCGGAACAGTCGAAGCCGCCGTTGCCAGTGCCGCCCCAAACATACCGCGCACCGAGAAATCGGCGGGACATCGAAGCGACGATGCCGCCGCGAGACGAGGCCACTTTCACGCGACGCGACGCGCCCCCCGCTTGGCCGACCCGTTCGCTGGCGGCGGCACCGGACGGGCGGATCGCGACCGGGGGCGACCTCCGCTTCGCCACAACTGGGACTTTGATGACCTGATCCAACCGCAGCGTAGCCTGTTCGCCGATGCCGTTAAGCGCAGCGATCTTCGCCTGGGTCGTGCCGTACCGTCGCGACAGAGACCACAACGTGTCGCCGCCGCGCACGCGGACCGTGTCGAACCCGGTGCGGCTTGGCGCGGCACCCGTCGCCGAATCCTTCGCAAGACCCTTGATGGGCGCTGAGGGTCGAGCCGTCGTGTTCGGGTTCACAGTCGCCGGTTTGGCGCCGCTACCGGGAATCCGCAGCGGCTCGCCGAGCGCCAAGATCGCGTTATCGTCGAGGCCGTTCGAGGCCGCGAGGCGCGCCGCGGTGGTGCCGTTTCGTCGTGCGATCGTCCACAGCGTATCTCCGGCACGCACGCGGTATTGGGTCGTGGCGTCCGTCTCCTTCGCGGTGCTCGGCCGCGACGCTGCGCTCTCCTTGGCGGCGGATGGAACTCGTAGCACCTGACCCAAACTCAGCTTGTGGACGTTCGAAAGGCGATTTTCACGTTGGAGATCTTCGACGGTGACGCCGTAGCGCTGGGCGATCGTCCAAAGAGAATCCCCTTGGCTGACCGTGTGTTGTTTGGATGCCGCGGCGGCGGGGGAAACGGGGATAAGACAAAGTGTGCCTGCAAGTACAAACACACCGAGCCGTCGGTTGGGCAAGGAACACCCACCCCTTTCCTCGTGTCGTTCCTTGCGATCCTGCGAGTTTGGTCCGGTGATGAGGGTATCCGCGGCGGAGCCGGGTAACGCCCCACGGCCTACACGGATGGAGGAGACAACGGCCTCCTAGATCCGGTCGGAACCATATCGTATTATATAGGGCGTTCCCGGTGGATGAAAAGCTCAGATCAATAGAACTTATCGGTGGAAGTCGACTTTCACCGGTTCGCGCGCCGATGCTTCGTCGACTTCGAAGAACTCCACCGGGCCAAAACCGAACGAATTCGCAATGACGGCGGCCGGAAAGCTCTCGCGGAGAATGTTGTGGCGCATGACCGTATCGTTGTAGAACTGGCGGGCGAACGCGATCTTGCTTTCTGTACCGGAAAGCTCTTCTTGACGTGAGCGAAAGTTCTGATTAGCGCGCATCTCGGGGTACGCCTCCGCGA
>VGFF01000119.1 GCA_016868955.1 Armatimonadota bacterium | reverse complement strand
TGCGTCCGCCGGCGCGTCGTAGACCATGACCTCGCTGCCGAACCGCTTGGCGAGCGCGCTGCGCAGCGCCGTCACCCGATCGGACGGCACCCACCCGTGCATGATGAACGTGTATCGCGACTGCGCGAACTGCGGCAGGACCTGGAGCTTGGTGAGCTCGTCGAGGACGACCGCCTGCGCCGCCTGCAAGTACGGCCGCTCGCGAGCGGCCAGGGCCGCGAGCGACAGCGCCGCCGCCTCGATCTCCTTGGGCAGGTTGAAGCGCTGCCGCTCCATCGCGCGCACGGCTTCCGCCGGCGAGACGTCGCCATACCGCGCCGGCAAGCGCAGCTCGGACAGCCCGGCCCGGTGCAAGAACGCCCGCACCATGTCAGCATCCTGCTTCAGGTAGGCGATGACCACGCCGGTCGTCTTGTCGTCGAGCTGGTGGCTCGTCAATTCGACACGGTTGTTCGTGATCTTGTTCAGCTCGTGGTGGATCGCGTTGACGGCGTCGAGGCCCTTGTTCTTCAAGGTGAAGCCGTAGGTTTCGAAGTGGCGGCTGTTCGCGAACGCGGCGAGCAACGGAGAAAGCACGCGCACGGCGTTTTCGTACGCACGGATGATCTCGAGCTCTTCCTCGGCCTCGAGCCGCTTGCGCGTCAGGTCGCGTGCTTCCTTCTCGATCGCCACCGTCCTCGACGCGATGTCCGGCACGGAGGCGCCCGTGAGTTCCGGCAGCGCCGACGGCGTGGCCGGGCGCGACAGCAGCTCCAACAAACCCTTGATGCGGATTTCCAGCGACTCGAGCTCCCGGAAGCGAGTCTCCTGCTCGCCGCCGCGGCTGATCGGTTGGACCTGCGGCACCTCTTCCGCTTCGACCCGGTCGATGTGAACCGAGCCGACGCGTTGAACCGCTTCCGTCACTTCGCCCAGCTTGCGTTTGGGGCCGAGGATGACGATGCGGCTCATATCGACGATCATGCGTCGACCCCCCGGAGGACCGTCGCGACGACGGTCGTTACGGCTCGTTCGCGGTTCGCGCGGGCGCTGGCGCCCGCCGCCTCGGCCTCGGCTTGGGCCTGGTCGATGACGGTCTGCTCGATCGCCTTGGCCTCCGCGCCCAACTTCGCTTCCGCCTCGCGCGTCATCGACGCGACGCGCGCGAGCGCATACTCGCGGATGCGCTCGGCTTCGGCTCGCGCGTCGTTCAGCAACTTGTCCGCTTGCCCGCGCGCTTCGGCGAGTCGCGCCTCCAGCTCCTGTTCCTTCTGCGCGATCTGATGCAGGATGTTGCCGTGCTTGGAGTTGTGGCCTTGTGAGTTGCCGTGCCCGTGGCCTCCCGCCATGTTCGTCGCTGCCTCCTGGCTGCCGGCCGTTGCGCCGCTTGTTCGCCGCCGCGGGACCCGAGGGCATAACAGGAACCCCGGGTCTATCTCAAGGCGTCAAGACAGACCGTGGCGGCGTCGATGGGGCGTGGCCGGCGCTTAGGTGCGTTGGAATTGCCAAAAAACGCGGCCTTCACGTGTCCTCGAGACGCCGAGGCGGCCGCACAGCCTCATAATAACACACGGTTTCGGGCGCCCGATCCACGTCGCCATTGATTTCCACGATCGGTTACGCCTGCCCGTGGCTATGCGGAGGGCGAGTCACACCGGGCGCGCGCGGTCCACCTAGTTACCGACGATCAGCCGGCGCGCGGACTCCACGAAGAGAACGAACGGCTGCGGCAGGACGCCGATCGCCAAGGTCGCGACGCCGGCGACCCACAGCCCGACACGCAGCCCCGCCGGCTCCGCCAGCGGCGTCTCGACCTTCGCCGGCATCAAGTACATGGCGCGGATGACGCCGACGTAGTAGTACAGCGACACGACGCTGTTGATCGCCGCCACCGCGGCGAGCCAGAGAAACCCGCCATCGATCGCGCCCGCGAACAGGTAGAACTTCCCGAAGAACCCGGCGGTCGGGGGCACGCCGGTCAAGGACAACATGAACAGGGTCATGGCCGCGGCCGTCACCGCCGAGCGCTGGCTGAGGCCGGCGTAGTCCGGAATGTCGTCGGATCTGACGTTCGCAGACGCGAGGATGGCCACCGTGAACGCGCCCAGATTCGTGAAGAGGTACGCGAGGACGTAGATCAGCAGGCCCGTCTGCGCCCACGCTGACGGCAAGACGGCGAGCGCCATCAACATGTAGCCGGCATGGGCGATACTGGAGTACGCGAGCATGCGCTTGATGTTGCGTTGCTGAAGCGCGAACAGGTTTCCGACGGTCATCGTCAGGGCGCTGAGCGCGGCCAGGACGACCGGCCAGTTCACCGCTTCGACCGGCACCGCCGTCGTCAGCATGCGGACGAGGATCGCGAACCCCGCCGCCTTCGGTCCAACCGAGAAGAACGCGGTAATCGGCGTCGGCGCGCCCTCGTAGACGTCGGGCGCCCACTGGTGGAACGGCACCATTGAGATCTTGAAGCCCAGCCCAGCCAGCGTCATCGCGACGGCGACGAACGACAGCGCCCCTCCTTGCCCGAGCTTGGCGCCGATGTCGTACAAGCTCGTCGCGCCCGTGATGCCGTACAGCAACGACAATCCATACGCCATCACGCCGGTCGTGGCGGCGCCATAGAGGAAATACTTCACGCCGGCCTCGTTGCTCTTCGCGTTCGTCTTCAGGTAGCCGGCGAGCAGGTACGAGGTCAACGAGACGAACTCGATCGCGATCAGGATCATGATCAGCTCGGACGCGCTCGCCATGAGCAGCAGGCCGAAGGTCGTGAACAAGATCATGAGGTACGTCTCGTTGACGTGCGGCGTCCGCCCGGGGAAGTAGTCCAGGCTGATCAGGATGACGAATGCCGCGGCCACGACCGCGATGAGCTTGAAGTACAGCGCGAACGCGTCGACTGTGAACGTATCGCCGAATACGCGCACTCCCGAGCCCAACGCGCCGACGTCGCCGAGCAGCGTCAGAATCGACGCGAACACGGGCACCAAGCCGGCCAGCGCCAGCGTGCCGATCAGCCGCTTGTTGTCGCGCGGCGTGAACAGCTCGACGACGAGCAGCACGACCGCGACGGCGGCGAGCAGGATCTCGGGAAGGATCCAGCGGATGTCGGCGACGTTCACTTGAGCAAGCTCACGACCTGAACCGAGGTCAGGTTGATGATGTCGATCAAGGGCTTCGGATAAACGCCGAAGACGATCATCAGCAGGATGAGCGGCGCCAGCGCCCACATCTCACGCGGCGTGACGTCCGGAAGGCTGAGCCACTTCGGATTCGACGGTCCGAGGAAGACGCGTTGGATCGTCCAGAGGAAGAACGCGGCGTTGATCACGATGCCGAGCGCGGCGATCGCCGTCGGCACGGGCAGGATCGCGAACGAGCCGACGAAGATCAGGAACTCGGCGACGAAGCCCATCAGTCCGGGCAGCCCGAGCGACGCGAACATCGCCGTGATCGCGATGGCGCCGTACTTCGGCAAGATGGCCCACAGACCGCCGAAGTCGTTGACGCCGCGCGTGTGCGTGCGGTCGTCGTAGATCACGCCGACGATCAAGAACAACGCGCCGGTAATGACACCGTGCGCCAGCATGTTCAGCGTCGCCCCGTTCAGCGCCGTCGCCGCCGCGTCGGCCAGCTCCGGCCGATTGTAGGCGCTGGCCGCGGCCGCGATCGCCAGCATCACGTAGCCCATGTGGTTGACGGACGAATAGGCGACGAGCTTCTTCATGTCGGTTTGCGCCATCGCCACCAATGCGCCGTAGACGATGCCGATGACCGCGAGCACCGTGACGATCGGCGCGAACTGCGCGAACATGTCCGGGAAGATCGGCAGGCTGAATCGGATGAATCCGTACGTGCCGAGCTTCAGCAGCACCGCCGCCAGGATCACCGACCCCGCCGTCGGCGCTTCGACGTGCGCGTCCGGCAGCCAGGTGTGGAAGGGGAACATCGGGACCTTGATCGCGAACGAGAGGAAGAAACCCCAGAACGCGAGCGCCGCGATCAAGCCCTTGCCGGCGAGCGGTCGCAACTCGGTGATCTTCAAGACGTCGAAGGTGCGCGCGTCAGCCGGCAGGTTGAAGTACAAGAGCAGGATGGCCAGCAGCATCGCCAGCGACCCGACGAGCGTGTACAAGAAGAACTTGATCGCGGCGTATTCCTTGCGCGGGCCGCCCCAGATGCCGATGAGGAAGTACATCGGCACCAGCGTCAGCTCGAAGAAGATGTAGAAAAGGAAGAAGTCGAGCGCGAGGAACGCGCCGATCATGCCGACCTCGAGGAGCAGGAACAGGAGGTTGTACTCCTTGACCCGGTCTTCGACGCGGTACGAGTAGATCAAGGACAAGATCGTCAGCAGCGTCGTCATGATCACGAGTGTCAGGCTCATGCCGTCGACGCCGACCTTGTACTGGATGCCGATCGACGGGATCCAGGACGCCTGCTCGATCATCTGGATAGCCCGGGTGCTGAAGTCGAAGCCAGGCACGATCATCAGCGACGCCAGGAAGGTCAAGACCGCGAACACCATCGTCACCTGCCGAACGAGCCGCGAGTTGTCGCGCGGGATGAACATCAGCGCGACGACGCCGAGCAATGGCAGGAAGAGCGTGATCGACAGAATCGACATGATCTCTACAGCCTCCAGAGTCCGATGACCACGATCAGGAAGAGACCGAAGGCGGCCAAGAGCAGGTAGTTGTACGCGCGACCGGTCTGCACCGGACGCAGCAGCTGCGATATCCAGCGCGTGACCAGACCCACCAAGTTCACGGTGCCGTCGACGACCCAGGTGTCGAGGAATCGATAGATGCGGCTGAGCAGCAGCGTGATACCGCCGACGAGATTGACCGTGCCGTCGACGACCCGCTGGTCGAAGATACGCAGCAACGCCGCCAGTCCCAGCCCGCCGCGAATGAAGACGTAGACGTACAAGCGATCCAAGTACATCCGGTTGGCGAGGAACGCGTGGATCGGCGCGAAGTTCTCCCGCAAGGTTTCACTGCGCACGATCCGCAGGCCGTAGATCGCGTATGCCGTGAAGATGCCCGCGAGCGCGACGATCAGCGATTGGATCGCCTTCGGCCAGGAGAACGGTGGCGCGTGGATGCCGGCCGCCTCGAAGCCCTCGAAGTGAACGAACGCGTGGAACCACGATCCGCCGTCCTTGCCCGTGCCGGGCACGCCGACCAAACCGACGAGCAATGCGCAGATCGCGAGGATGATCAGCGGAACCGTCATCGCGGCCGGGCTCTCGTGCGGCGCGGCGTGACCGTGGCCATGCCCGTGGTCGTTCCCGTGGCCATGCCCGTGGTCGTTCCCTTTCGCCTTCTTCGCGGCTCCCTTGCCACCCTTGCCGCTCCGGGCGGCCGGCGAGGAGCCGCGGGCCATCGCATGATCCTCCGGAAGCCAGGGATCGGGCTCCGTCGTCGTCGCGCCGCGGAACGAGCCGAAGAACGTGTACGCCATCAGCCGCGTCATGTACATCGCGGTGAGGAATGCGCCGAGCGTCAGCAGGCCGTAGATCGCCGGGTTGTGGTGCGACGCTTCCAGCAGGATCTCGTCCTTGCTCCAGAACCCGGCGAACGGGAAGATGCCGGCCAACGCCAGGTACCCGGCCATGAACGTCCAGTAGGTGACCGGCATGTACTTCCTCAGTCCGCCCATGTCCTTGATGCTGTTGCTGTGGACGGCGTGGATGACGCTGCCGGCGCCCAGGAAGAGCAAGGCCTTGAAGAACGCGTGCGTGAGCAGGTGGAAGAGACCGGCCGTGTACCCGAGCACGCCGAGGCCCGCCATCATGAATCCGAGCTGACTGATCGTCGAATACGCGAGGATGCGCTTGATGTCGTCCTGCGAGACGGCGATGAACGCGGCCATCAGTGCCGTGATCGTGCCCGTCCAGGCCACGAACGTCAGCGCGCCGTGGTCCGGCGTGGCGAAGAACAGCGGATATGATCGGCCGACGAGGTACACACCGGCCGCGACCATCGTCGCGGCGTGGATGAGGGCACTGACCGGCGTCGGGCCCTCCATCGCGTCCGGCAGCCAGACGTGCAGCGGGAACTGCCCGCTCTTGCCGATCGGACCACCGAAGATCATCAGCGCCGTCAAGGTGATCAACGGAATCTGGAGCCCGAGGAACCCGACCATCGGGCCGGCCGGCGCGGCCGGCGCCGCACCGCCGCCCGGC
>VGFF01000118.1 GCA_016868955.1 Armatimonadota bacterium | reverse complement strand
CTCGGGCCGCGGCCGGTAGGTAAGGACAAGCGCGGCGCCGCGCCGCGCTAGCGGTACTGGAAAACCGGAATTACCCGGAATTACGAGGAAGGAACCCTCATCGCATGTCGTCGGATCGCATCATCGTGCGCGGCGCGCGCGAGCACAATCTGAAGAATCTCACCGTCGAGATCCCGCGCGACAAGCTCGTCGTGTTGACGGGCATCTCGGGCTCGGGAAAATCCACGCTTGCGTTCGACACGATCTACGCCGAGGGGCAGCGCAAGTACGTGGAGAGCCTGTCGGCGTACGCCCGTCAATTCCTCGGCCTGATGGAGAAGCCCGACGTCGACTACATCGAGGGTTTGTCGCCGGCGGTATCGATCGACCAGAAGGGAGCGCCGCGCAACCCTCGCTCCACCGTCGGCACGGTCACGGAGATCTACGATTACTTGCGCCTGTTGTTCGCGCGCGTCGGCGAGCCGCATTGCCCGGTCTGCGGCAAGCCGATCAGCCGGCAGACGCCGGAGCAGATCGCCGACCGCGTGCTCGCGTTCCCCGAGGGTTCGCGGATCCACGTGCTCGGCCCCGTCATCCGCGGTCGCAAGGGCGAGTATCGGCAGATCCTCGACGATCTGCGCAAGCAGGGGTTCGCCCGCGTCCGCGTCGACGGCGCTCTCTACGAGCTGACCGAAGAGATCCGCATGGACAAGAACCGCAAGCACGACATCGAGGTCGTCGTCGATCGCATCGTGACGCGACCCGACGTCCGGTCGCGCTTGCACGAGTCCGTCGAGACGGCCCTGAAGCTTGGGCAGGGTCTGGTCTACGTCTGGCGGGAAAAGGAGTCCAACGGCGCTCGACCGCCCGGCGGGCGGCGCAACGGACAGGCGGCCGGCGAGCTGACCGTCTTCTCGACCGCGTTCGCTTGCCCCGACCACGGCACGACGCTGCCCGAGATCGAGCCGCGCATCTTCTCTTTCAACTCGCCGTACGGCGCCTGCCCGAAGTGCTCCGGCCTCGGCTACAAGCAGCAGGTGGATCCCGAGCTCGTCCTCGATCTTGGCAAGTCGCTGCACGACGGCGCGGTGCTGCCGTGGGCCAGCTCGACGAGCGAGTACTACGACCAGCTGCTGCGCGCATTGGCGCAGGCGTTCGACGTCGACTGGAAGACGCCGCTGCGCAAGCTGCCGAAGACGTTCCTGCGCGCGTTGCTCGAGGGCGCCGAAGACCCGATCCGCGTCCGCTACCACAACCGGTTCGGCGCGCTTCGCGTCTACGACACGCACTTCGAGGGCGTCGTCGGCAATCTCGAGCGCCGCTACCAGGAGACCGACTCGGAGTACATCCGCGAGGAGATCGAGCAGTACATGAGCAAGGTGCCGTGCCCGGACTGCCACGGCGCGCGGCTGAAGCCGGAGAGCCTGGCCGTTTGCGTCGGCCGCCGCAACATCGCCGAGGTGACGGCGCAGACTGTGCGCGATGCGCTCGCGTTCTTGGAGGCGCTGCCGCTGTCGGAGCGCGAGCAGCTCATCGGCGCGCAGATCCTCAAGGAGGTCAACGCGCGCCTCGGCTTCCTCGTCAACGTCGGGCTCGATTACTTGACGCTCGACCGCACGGCGAACACGCTCAGCGGCGGCGAGGCGCAGCGCATCCGCCTGGCGACGCAGATCGGGTCCGGGTTGATGGGCGTGCTCTACGTCCTCGACGAGCCGAGCATCGGCCTCCATCAGCGCGACAACCACCGGCTCATCGAAACGCTGCGGCGCCTCCGCGATCTCGGCAACACGATCCTCGTCGTCGAGCACGACGAGGACACGATGCGCGACGCCGACTGGATCGTCGACATCGGTCCGGGGGCCGGCGCGCACGGCGGCGAGATCGTCGCCAGCGGGCCGCTCGACGAGGTCGTCGCCGAGCCGCGTTCGGTCACGGGACAGTACCTGTCGGGCGCGCTGCGCATCGAGGTGCCCAGAGAGCGGCGACGGCCGCGCCCGGAGCGGCTGCTCGTCCGAGGAGCCCGCGAGAACAACCTCAAGAACATCGACGTGGTATTCCCGCTCGGCGTCTTCTGCTGCGTCACCGGCGTGTCCGGGTCGGGGAAGTCGACGCTCGTCGACGACGTCCTCCACCGCGCGCTCGCCCATCGCGTCATGGGCATGCGCGGCCGCGCCGGAGCGCACGACGACCTCGAGGGCACGGAAGCGATCGACAAGGTCATCAACATAGACCAGTCGCCGATCGGGCGCACGCCGCGCTCCAACCCGGCGACGTACACGAAGACGTTCGACCTCGTGCGCGAGCTGTTCGCGCAGACGCCGGACGCTAAGGTGCGCGGCTACGGCCAGGGCCGGTTCTCGTTCAACGTCAAGGGTGGACGCTGCGAGGCCTGCGAGGGCGACGGCATCGTCCGCATCACGATGCACTTCCTGCCCGACGTCTATGTGCCGTGCGAGGTCTGCAAGGGCGGGCGCTACAACCGGGAGACGCTGCAGGTCCAGTACAAGGGTAAGACGATCTCCGACGTCCTCGGCTTGACCGTCGACGAGGCGCTGGCGTTCTTCGACGCGATCCCGCGCATCCGGCGCAAGCTGCAGACGCTGCACGACGTCGGCCTTGGCTACGTCAAGCTCGGCCAACCGGCGACGACGCTGTCGGGCGGCGAGGCGCAACGCGTCAAGCTCGCGACGGAGCTGTCGCGGCGCGATACGGGCAAGACCGTCTACATCCTCGACGAGCCGACGGTCGGATTGCACTTCGCCGACGTCGATCGGCTGCTCAAGGTGCTGCATCGACTCGTCGACGCCGGCAACACCGTCATCGTCATCGAGCACAACCTCGACGTCATCAAGACCGCGGACTGGATCATCGACATGGGGCCGGAGGGCGGGGATCGCGGCGGCACGGTTATCGCGGAAGGAACGCCGGAGAAAGTGGCCTCGATGCGAGGCTCTTATACTGGACGGTTCCTGCGGCGGATGTTGCACGGTGAAGTGCCGGCGCCGCACGACGATGCATCATCGGAACCTTCCCCGGAGGCGTCGAGAAACGGCGCTCGGCGCGCGACTGCCGCCGCGCGCCGGAGCTAGAGAAGTCCGATCGGAGCGAGGATGGCGCCGCCGGCGCCGCCATCCTCGCTCCGATCGGACTTCCACGCTAGATCCCCCGAGACGTTGGGCGTTCGGGAGAATGCCGTTTTCGCCCCGCGCACCGCGACGGCCGCGATCATCCCCCGAAGCAACAGGGGACCCATCGCCAGGATCGCGTTCTCGAACGAGAACAACCTATCACTGCGGGCGAGATCGACCAGGCTGGCGGTCGCCGGCATCGACATCCAGTGGCTCGCGATGGTCGCGTACCACGACAATGTCGTCCCGGAATACAGATTTCCCGCGAACGACACCAGCTCCCACGACGGCGCCGCGAAGCCGACCGTGTAGGCTGCGACGACATATGGTGGCAACGTAAAGGCTCTCGCGGCTGGAGCACGCGCACGGACAACCAGGCGCCGATGGCCCACAGCGTCAAGAAGCGCACGAGATACGCGATCGCCGGTTTCAACGACCATCGCTGCGGCGCACCGGCGAGCTCCGGTCGAGCGGCACGTCAACGCCGCCGCCGCTGTCTGGCGCAGGGTCATGAAGTAACCGCGAAGATAGGTTCTTGCATCCCCGGCGTTCGCTCTGGCGAACCGGCCCTCGATGGCGTCGTCGAGAATGCGCGGCGCCGCGACGGACAGCGTCCGCAGACGCTCGATCATCTCGTCGAATCGGGGCGGCGGCAGCGTGCGGATCAGCAGGAGCCACTCCGGACGCGCGGTCCAGGCTCGCGCGACCGCCGGTGACGGCAGTGCCCGTTCGACGATCGCCAATCGGCGGGACGCCTTTAGCAGCTGATCTCGCGATCCGGTGATCAGCGGCCAGCGCGTGGATTGGAAGTCGACGAGGTGCGCCGGCATTGCCACGGACAGCGCGGAGATGCGAATCTCGCCGTTAGGGCTTCCGTCAGGAACAGGAATGCGCCGCGAAACGGGTCCTGGGTGTCGCTGTCGAGCGCGGCGAACGCTGGGCGTGGCGCGCGCAGGAACGCGCGGAACGTCCGCCAGAACGAGGGGAACTCGATGAGCAGGTCGCGAAACCGGAGGTCGGAGCGCGCCACTTCGGCGACGATCGACGGTCGTTTCGGCGGCGCATCCATGCGCTTGTTCTTCCGCGCCGGACGCGCGGTTCCTGGGGCCGAGACGGATGGACGAGTGCGGCCGGCGCCGGCGTTAGGCCGCGTCGAACGGCAGCGCGTCGATGGCGGCGAGAACGTCGGCGCATGCCGATAGATCGGCGAGCGTGATCGTCGCGCCGGCCGCGCGCAACGCCGCAGCGTCGTAGCGGCCGGTGGCGACCGCGAGGCAATGCGCGCCGTTCGCCTGAGCGCTGCGGACGTCGTGAGGCGTGTCGCCGACGATGACGACACGCGAAAATCGCAGGTCGAAGTGACGGCGCGCGTTCGCGATCGCGGCGCCGATCACTACGTCACGGTCGTGCGACAGCCCGCCGAACCCGCCGATCTCGAAGACGCCGTCGATGCCTTGCGCTGCGAGCTTCAGCCACGCGCCCGCCTCGACGTTGCCGGTGCCAAGCGCCAGCCAAACGTCGTCGCGCCGCCCCAGCGCCGGCAGCAACAAATCGACGCCCGGGCACAATTCGCCTGGGTCCGTGCGCAAGGCGTCGCGCAGCAGCGGCACGTACGCGCCGAAGACCGCGTGCGGCTGGACCGCCGCCGGCGCCGGGCGCAGCGACGCCAGGATGTCGGCGAGAATCGCGAGATCCGTGCGACCGGCCATGGGCACCGATGGAATCTCGGCGCCGTCGCCGATGACGGCGCGAACGGCGTTTTCGAACGCGTGCTTGGCGGCGGTCGTGTTGCGGATCAGCGTGCCGTCGATGTCGAAGACGAGGAGGGTGCTCACCGCGGCGAGGACTTCGTGCCCGCGGCGTCGGACACCTCGGGCGGCCGCGGATCGAGCGCGGGAGTCGTCGAGAAAACGCCGACCGCGGAAAGCGCGGGCGCGCCCACGGGACCAAGCCGCGTCAGGCGCGTCAGAAGCTCTTCCCGTGTCGATGCCGTCACGGTCACGTGTCCCATCTTTCGTTTGGGCCGCGGCGACTTTCCGTAGCGATGGACGTGGACTCCCTCGCTCCCTTCCGCGGCCGCGAGGTCGGGCACTTCGCCGATGAGGTTGATCATGGCCGCGACGCCCGGTACATCCGTGGGGCCGAGCGGCCGGCCGACGAGCGCGCGCAGGTGGTTCTCGAACTGGCTGGTCGCCGCGCCCTCGATCGTCCAGTGCCCGGAGTTGTGCACGCGCGGCGCCATTTCGTTCGCCAGCAATTCGCCGCTTCGTTCGAACCACTCCATGGCCAGGACGCCGACGTAATTCAGCTCCGTCAAGATCCGCTTCGCGTATGATTCCGCCGCGGCTTGCAACGCCGGCGCGACGTCGGGCGCTGGCGCCAGGCTCACGCGCAAGATGCCTTCGCGGTGATGATTCTCGACGAGCGGGTAGAAACGCACGTCGCCGTCGCGCCCGCGGACCGCGATCAAGGACAGCTCCCGATCGAACGGGACGAATTCCTCGGCGATCAATGCGACGCCGCGCAACGCTTCCCAAGCCGGCGAGAGGTCCGTCGCGACCGTCATCAACGTCTGCCCGCGCCCGTCGTAGCCGAGGCGCCTCGTCTTCAAGACTGTCGGAAGACCCAGCTTGACGACGGTTTCGAGCAGATCGCGTTCGTCGCGAACGTTGCGGTATCGGGGCGTCGGAACGCCGAGACGGTGGAAGAACTCCTTCTCATGAAGACGATCCTGCGCGGTCGCGAGGGCCTCGGGGGCGGGCATGACGGGTAACCTGGACGCCAGTGCCCGCGCGGATTCGACGGGCACGTTCTCGAATTCGTACGTGACGGCGGCCAGGCCGGTCGCGAACGCCTGCAGTGCGGCCCCATCGTCGAACCGTGCGACGACGTGATCCCCGACGTGTCGGGCCGGCGAATCGGGATTGGGATCGAGGAAGCGGCAGCGTGCGCCGAGCGCTCGGCCAGCGAGTCCCAGCATCCAACCGAGTTGGCCGCCACCGAGTACGCCTACGATCATGTCAGGCAGGAGTCTTGCACAAATGGTGCCGGCGTCCACACGACGTCTCAAGTTTAGCAGGGATCTCCCGGCCGTAATACAATAGGTTCGG
>VGFF01000117.1 GCA_016868955.1 Armatimonadota bacterium | reverse complement strand
CATCCGCCGCACGCAGTCGCGCATCCGCACGAAGTCGCGCCGGTCGGAGAGAAGCTCGAACGCGACGTCCGGGTAGTCCGTCGGTGCGGAGGAAACGAGCCGGACCCTGCCGCTGGAGTAGGGCTTGTTGATCCACGAGAACAGCGTTCCGATCCGGACTCCCAGCGGATGCCAAGCAGATTTCGCGACCACGACGGTGAACATGTCGTTTGGCGGCATCTCTGGCAGGGCCGAAGAGTAACGCAAGGCCATCTGCACGTGGCGTCGGGGCGTCGCGCCCATCCGGGCATGCGGCTTGATCCACGCCGACATCGCGATCGACGGATGCTCCTGGAGGTTCTGCCCGACGCCGGGACGGTCGGCGACGACGGCGATCCCGAGTTGCCGGAGTTCCGCGGCGTCACCGATCCCGGCCCGCATCAGCATCGCCGGCGATTGCAGCGCGCCCGCGGCGACGACGATCTCACGCCCGTCGATCCGGGTTCCGTCGTCGAGCGAAATGCCGGTCGCGGCACCCCGCTCGACGACGAGCCCCGTGACTTTGGTGTTCGATCGTATCATCAGGTTCCTGCGGGCCCGCACGGCAGGGTCGAGATAGCCCATTGCCGCCGAGATGCGCTGCCGCCTGTCGGTCGACAGCGACATCGCGAACCAGCCGTTGGAGAACACGCCGTTCTGGTCGCCGATGTCGGCGTATCCTTCGCCGGCGAACGCATCGGCCGCGGCGCGCGTGAAGCCCGGCCATTCGGGCTGCAGGACGCGGCTGATTTGGATCGGGCCGGAATCCCCGTGCAAAGGTCCCCGGAAGTCGAGATCGGTTTCCAGCTTGCGGAAATAGGGGAGGACGTCATCCCATCCCCAACCGGCCGCACCCAGCGCCGCCCACTCGTCGTAGTCGTCCGGGGTGCCGCGGTTGGCCAGTTCGCCGTTGATGCTCGACCCGCCCCCGACGATCCGCGCCTGCCCGTAAGGCCGGAGCGGCGACGCATCCGGCCGATTGTGGGGAACGGGCAGGAAGCGGACCTTCAGGTCCGGCCACTGGAAGTCCCTGTTGAATGCGGCGCGATAGGGATAGACGTCCTTGATCTCTTCCGGCTCGCGGCCCGGCGAAAAGTCTGTCCCGGCCTCGACCAGCAGAACCTTGTTCGTGCTGCAGGCGGAGAGTCGATTCGCAAGCACGCAGCCCGCCGAGCCGCCGCCGACGATGATGTAGTCCCAAACCTGGCTCACGGCATTCAGCGCCGGAAGGTCTGGAGCGAGACGCGGTTCTTGTTGATGTAATCCCAGTCGTATTCGACGCCGAGACCGGGACCTACGGGCACGGGGAAACAACCGTCGGGGCCGACCGCCTCGAGTTCGTCGCTGTAGCCCGACCCGAAGACCGGCGGGACCGGATTGCGTACGCCCGGCGCCACGAGCGAAAGCTCGTACCAGTTCGTGTTCCGCATCGCGGCCATGCAATGGCGCTGCGCGGGGCCGGCGGCATGGACTTCGCAGTCGAGGCCGAAGGCTTCGGCGAGATGGGCGGTCTTCATGGCACCCGTGATCCCCATGTCGTAATCGGGATCGGTCCGCACGAAGTCGGTCGCACCCGCGACGAGCCAGGGGACTTTCGTCTCGAGGCCGCGCACGTGCTCGGTCAGCAGCAACGGCGTCTTGACGTGCGTCTTGAGCTGCCGCGCGGCGTGGGGCGACCAGCCCGCGTCCATGAACGGATCTTCGTACCAGTAGTAGCCCGCCTCGTCGCACGCCTTGCCGACATAGATCGCGTCGGCGAACGTGCGCAGCTCGCTCGCCGCGTCGTACATGAGTTCCATCCGGGTGCCGAGCGACTTCGCGACATGGAGGATGTTGCCGGCTTCCTCCTTCCGGTCGCCTTCGCCCCAGCCGTGGATCTTGAATCCCTTGTAGCCGAGCTCGGCGCATTGGCGCGCGTAGTCGGCATAAGCTTCCTTGCTGTCGAGGATGCCCTGGCGCCCGCCGTTGAGGGTGCTGGCATAGGTCGGCAGCCGGTCGCGATAGCCGCCGAGCAGGCGCCAGACCGGCCGCTTGGCGGATTTGCCGGCCATGTCCCACAGCGCGATGTCGATCGCCGAATGCCCGACGGCCATGAAGTGCCGGTGCGCGCGCTTCAGCTTGTTGAAGATCGCCTCGCGCGCCTCGGGATCGGCCCCGACGACCAGCGGCGCCAGACCGCGAACCTGACTGACAAGCACCCCGCTTTTCCCGCTATGGACGCTGACATATTCGCCGCGGGCGCCGTCGCGGGTCGTGATCACGAGCGCGAATGCCTTGAATTCGGTCACGGACCCGCGGGCGACCGCGCGGTTCCCGCTTGCATCCGTACCAATATTGTCGATCGAGTACTTGAACTCATGGAGGTCGACCTGGTCGATCCGATCGCCTGCCCCGGTCGTGGTTGATGCCATGTCGCGATATCGCTCGCCTGAATTTCTGCCTTGACAACCTGTCTGACAACTAAAATAGTAGTCCGACCATGAAGCCGGTGTCAACCGCCTCGAACGAACGTTTCAGCCGCGCCGAGCAGGCGTATCGGTACGTTCTCGAATTCATCGAAAGCGGGCGTCTTGCGGCCGGTGCACGGCTGCCTTCGGAGGCGGAACTCGAGGCGCGACTCGGACTTTCGCGCGCAAGCGTGCGCGAAGCGCTGGCGCGCCTGCGTGCCGAAGGCCGGGTCAATTCGCGTCGCGGGGCGGGCTCGTTCCTGACGCAAGGCCGCCCGGCGGAACTGGTCCGGCTTTCGACGATCACATCAGTCCCCGAACTGATCGAATGGCACGAGTTCCGTCTCGCGCTGGAAAGCGAAGTCGCGTCGCTGGCCGCGGAGCGGGCGACCGACGAAGACATCGCACGGATGCGTGCGGCCCAGGAGCTGCTGATGAAGCGGCTGGCGGTCGGCCCCGCAAGCCGGGAAGACGCGGCGTTCCATCGCGCCATCGCGACCGCGACCCGAAACCGGAAACTCGAAGACGCGATCGCGGCGCTCGCGAACCACGTCATCGAATGGGCGCATGTCGGGCAGGTCAAAGGGGTCATGTCGTCCGCCGAGCGGCGCGAGATCATCGACATCGAACACGGCGAGATCGTCGACGCGATCGCCGAACGAAATCCGGAACGGGCCCGTTCCGCGGTCCGCCGCCACCTGCTCAACGGCAGGGCGCGGTTGTTGAACGCCGCCGGGTCCTGACCGGACAAAACGCCCAAATCCGAAAAACAGGAGGAAATGCGATGACGGAATTCAAGATGGATCTGACGCGCCGGCGCGTGCTTGCCTGTGCGGCAGGGTTCGGACTGGCTGCACCCTTCATCAACAAGGCAGCCCTTGGCCAGACGCCGTCGGGCCAGATCCGGGTCTGGACCTTCATGAGCGCGTCCGGTACCTCGCCGCGCGAGCGCGTGCTTCGCGCCATCATCGACGAGTTCCAGGCGAAGCATCCGGGCACGACCGTCGTCGTCGAATCCCAGCCCTTCCAGGAACTCGAGACGCGCTATGTCGCCGCGATCGCCCAGCGTCGCGCGCCCGACCTCATCTGGCTGCGCGACACGTTCCTCAGCCTCGTCGTCGACCGGAACGCCCTTGCCGACCTCAACGAGGCGTTGACGCCCGAATTCCGCCGCGACGCGCTCCCCGACATGTTCGACGTGTTCGCCCAGAAGTCGGTGTTCGCGGGCAAGCGGATATCGTTGCCGCTCTGGCCGACCCCGGCGCAGATCATCTTTTACCGCAAGGACGCGTTGCGCGAAGTCGGGCTGACCGCACCGCCGCTGGACTGGGCGCGCTTCACCGACGTCGCGGCGAACCTGACGAAGGGGCCGCGCTTCGGCTTCGGCCTGCCGACGTCGGACAACAGCGTCTCGGCGTTCATTAACATCATGTCGGGCTTCGGTCCGCAGATCTTCGACCCCGCGACCGGAAGGATGGACCTGACGGGCGCCCAGGCGCTCGAGACGGCGGAAGTCGTGCGCCAACTCGTGGCGCGCAAGGCGGTCTCGAACACGCTGCTGAACGCGATGGGCGACGACATCCAGGACCAGTTTGCCGCGGGCAGGTTCGCGATGGCGCAGGCCTTCTCCGCGCGCTTCCAGCAGTACCAGCAGATCGCGTCCGGCTACGACGGCCGCGAACTCGCGGTTTCCGCATGGCCGTCCTTCGGCGGACGGCCGCCGGCCGTGCTGCTGGGCCCCTACTGGACCGTCGGCCTGTCGCCCCAGACGCAGAACAAGGTGACGGCCGTGGCGTTCCTCGAGGCCCTGTATTCGCGAGAAGCGTCGCTGCGCTGGGCCAAGGACGCCGGACTGGTGCCAGACCGGCGTTCGGTGCTGTCCGATCCGTTCTTCTCGCAGCCTGCGGCCGAGGTCGCGAACGAGTACCAGAAGCTGCTTGCCGGGCAGGGTGCCTTCGTGTTCCCGCAACGCATCCCGGACATCACGCGGATCTTCACCGTCCTGAACACCGCGCTGCAGAAGCTCATCGGGACCGACGCGCCGAGCCGGACGATCCTCACCGAGGCGAAGGCAACGCTCGGGTGGTGAACGTCGCGACGACGCGTCAACGGAATGCGGCGGGGTCTGCGGACCCCGCCGCGGCGACAAGACGGACGGGGCTGGCGCTCGTCGTGCCGGCCTTGGCCGTCGTCGTCGCGGTCAACGTCCTGCCGGCGTTTTTCGGCTTCTATTCGAGCCTTCGTGCGATCTTCTTTTTCGGCGACGACGGGTTCGTGGGCTTGCGCAACTACGCCCAACTCTTCGCCGACCCGTCGACCTGGCAGGCGATCCGCCGGTCGCTCGTCTTCACGTTCGGTTCGCTCGCACTGGCAGTACCGCTGGCGATGCTCGCGGCGATCGGCATCCGGAAGCTCGGCGCCTGGGGCCGGGTCCTTCTGACGGTGCTGCTGATCCCCTGGGCGATGAGCCCCATCGTCGTGGCGCTGCTGTGGAAATGGATCCTGCTGCCGTCGCCGGGCGGCCTGCTGGCGAGCATCCTCGCCGTGTTCGGCATCCCGCCGATCAACCTGATGTCCAATCCCGACTACGCGATGCCGACCGTCATCGCGGTCGGCGTGTGGCGGACATTCGCGTTCGCCGCGATCATCCTGACCGCCGGGCTCGGGCAGATCCCGGCCGACCTCTACCGCGCCGCTTCGGTCGACGGCCTGACCGCGCTCGAGCGGTTCCGCCGGATCACGATGCCGCTGATCGCGCCGTCCTTGCTGATCGTCCTCTCCGTCCTGACCATCAGCTATTTCAACGAGGTCCAGATCATCATCGGCCTGACGTCTGGCGGACCGATCCATTCGACGACCACGCTGGGCTACCTGCTGTTCGAGGTCGGCTTCGTCGAACTCAACCAGGGGCGCGGCAACGCCATCGCGATCGTCATGTTCCTGATCAACCTGCTGCTGATCGTCGGGTATGTCCGGCTGCTGGGCGGCGGAAGGAAATGACGCCGTGAAGATCGCCGCCCGCATCCTGACCGCGCTGGCCGCGCTTGCGGCCGCGATCGTCGCCATCGGCCCGATCGCATGGGCGGTCTCGACATCGTTGAAGCGCAACAACGAGATCTTCTTGGTTCCGCCGTCGCTGATCCCGACGACGGTGACGTTCGACCACTACGCGCGCCTCTTCCACGAAGGCGTGCACTGGAACTTCCTGAACAGCGCCCTCTACACCTTCGCGGCCGTCTCGTCGGCCGTGGTGCTCGGCACGCTTGCCGGCTACGCCTTCGTCCGGTTCGAGTTCCGCGCGAAAAGCGCGATGCTGCTGCTGTTCATGGCGTCGATGGCGATCCCCGGCTACGCGCTGCTGCTGCCCACGCAGGTGCTGTTCGTCCAGATCGGGCTCTTCAACACGCCCGTCGCGCTGCCGATCCTCTATGCCGCGCACATCGTCCCCTTCGCGGTATGGATGACGCGCGCGCATTTCGCCTCGGTTCCCATCGAGCTGGAGCACGCGGCCGCCGTCGACGGCTACACGCGCTTCGAGGCGGCGTGGCGCGTGGTCCTGCCCGGCGCCAAGCCGGCCTTGATCGCGGCGTCGGCGTTCGGGTTCCTCTACGCGTGGAACGACTACATCACGTCGACGACGATGATCGACTCGCCCGACATACGGACCCTGCCGGTCGCGCTGATCTTCTTCCAGGGGTTCCACGGGCGCGACTGGGGCGCGCTCATGGCCGGTGCCGTGATCGCCACGCTCCCGCCCGTCGTGCTGTTTCTCTGTTTCCGCCGCTAC
>VGFF01000116.1 GCA_016868955.1 Armatimonadota bacterium | reverse complement strand
TGCTTCAACACGGCCTCCACGTTCGACGCCTAAGCGAACAGTCGCGAACGAATCCCTCGTGCGCTATCAGCCAACGTTTGCGTTCCAGGCCGCCGCCGTAGCCGACGAGGCGACCGTCGGCGCCGATCACGCGGTGGCACGGCACGACGATCGCGATCGGGTTGGCGCCATTCGCCGCGCCGACCGCGCGCACGGCGTCCGGTCGGCGAATCCAACGGGCGACGTCGCCGTAGCTTGCCGTCGCGCCATACGGGATCCGCATCAACGCGTTCCAGACCTGCTGCTGGAATGGCGTGCCGCCGGTGGCGAGCGGAAGATCGAAGGTCGTACGGTCGCCGCGAAAGTACTCCGCGAGCTGGCGAATGGCTTCCGCTAACACGAGCGGCGGGCAGCCAGGCAGCGCGGGCTCGCTCGTGTACCGGCACGAGTCGCCGGCGTGCCGGCGCGGCGCCCCCGCACGCCAGGCTGGCTCGTCGAACCGCACCGCCACGATCGCGGCGTCTACCGGCGCTTCGCTCGGCCCGGCGGCGCGACCTTCGGCTGGCGAGGGCCCTGCCGCGACGAAGGAGCGGACGTCACGCGCGACGACATGAACTCTTCCGACCGGCGTATCGACAGCGGCGTGCCAGCACCGTCCGAGAGGCTCGACCATAAATGGACTACAGCATACGCGCGAAACGGACGCCAGCGCGCCCCTCCCGCTTCCGCTTCCCGCGCCGCCAGGCCGCCCAATGCTTTGCGCACGCCGAGATCGCCGGCGAGAAATGCGTCCCGCCATCCCAGCGCGCGCATCGCGACGTAATGCGCGGTCCACGGACCGATGCCGGGCAGGGCACACATCCCCTCGATCGCCGCGCGCGGATCGGCGCCTCGTGTCAGATCGAGGTCGCCACCGGCGATCGCGGCCGCGAACGCCTGCAGGCAGCGCGCCCGCGCGAGCGGCATGCCGATCGACTGGATCTCCTCCGCAGGCGCCGCGGCGATGCGCGCGGCAGTCGGAAAAACGCGGGCGGGCGTTGTCGGCGTGCCGTCCGTGAATTCTTCCAGCGGCGCTTCGATGACGTCCCCGAACCGCGCCGCGAGGCGACCGGCGAGCGTACGCGCGCCGGCGACGCTGATCTGCTGCCCCAAGACCGCGCGTGCCGCGATCTCGAATCCGTCGACCGCGCCGGGCACGCGGAGGCCGGGGCGCGCCCGCACGTGCGACGCGAGGCCGGTGCCCGCGAGGCGGGCTTCGATCGCCTCGATGTCGGCGTCGAGATCGAACAAGTTTCGGATGCGGGCGGTGACTTCGGCGCCGTGCTGTGCGAGCGCGTCGGAGCATCGCACCGATATCCCCGTCGGCATCAATTCGACCCGCACCCAACCGGTGGCGCCGGCAGCACGCAGCGTGCGCAGATAGACGCCGGGCCGTGCCCACTCCACCCCGGGCACCGCGCGCGTTCCGAGAAACGCGAGCAACGTCTCGCCGGCGAACGGCGCGGCCGTACGCAAACGCATCGCGTCAGGGCGCTCGTCGAGCCGCGACGCGGGCACGGTACGCCGCGGCGCCGTTCCGCAGGGACCGGCGCCGCGATCGGGGAATCTCGTCGTTGTGGATCCACGGTCCGACCTCTTCAAGATCAACCTCAATCGTATGACGTTCGCCGAACTACGGAGGCACGCGCCGAGCCGGATCGCCGCGGGCATCTACTGGCTGACGGGAAGGTTTGGCCTGCTGAAGTCGCCGATGCCCATCGTCTACCAGGCGCGGCGGTTCACGCAAACCGCGGTCGATCTCGAGGTCTTGACTTACGAGACGATCGCCGCGCTTCGGCCGTACCTGGAAGGCTTCGAGCGCTTAGGGTACTCCCCCGCGCACTATGTGCGCCTGGACGAGGGCGCTGATCCGACGCTCGCCGACAGCGGCGGATGTTACCTTTTGCACGCGACAGGCGCGTCGTTCGTCCTCGTCGCCCACCTCCAGAAGTGGCGCGCCCCGGCGTATCGCGTCGCGGACTCGCACACGGTCACGTGGGTCGGGGCGGGTTTCTCGTCCGGCTCCAAGGTCGCGGTGACCGACACCGCGGCGCACCTCGACGTCGTGCCGCCGGCCCGCGTGATCGTGTTGCCCGGCGCTACGCCGGCGGAGATGCACCGCGCCGTGCGGGCCGAGATCGACGCGCGCGCGGCGATCGACCCCGTGGTGGTGGTCGACGGGCCGCAGCAACTAGCGGAGATCATCCAACGCGAGGAAGACCGCACGACGAAAGCGCGGATCGCGCGCGGGCTGTATGCGCCGATGACCGAGCAGGAGCTCGCGGCGGCCCGCGATCGCGTCACGCGCGCGCGCAGCGCGGCAAGCTGAGCGTCACTTCCAAACCGCCCTCGGGGCGATTGCGCAACGAGACCTCGCCGCCCTGCGTGCGCGCGAGGTTGCGCGCGATCGCCAACCCCAGACCGGCGCCGCCGCCGGCGCGTCGATCGCCGGGGCGATCTTGCTGGGGCCGTCGGGTTTGGCCGCCGGCGTCCTGGCCAGCGGCGGGCACGTGTCGGTCAAGGAAGGCACGGTCGTCATGGTGGAAACGGCGAATAACGTCTCCGTCGACATGCCGTAGCGCGGCCGTCGGTTCGGCAACGCGGTCGGTGAAAAGGGGGCGCGCACGCCGCCTTTTCTGTTTTCAGCAGGCGTGACGCGGACGCCGGCAGCGTCAGTCTCCGGGCGGGCGCAACGTCTCCAGGTCGGGGCGCAAGACGACGCTCTCCTGTTCGTTCGGATCCGTTCCGGCGATCACCGCGACGCACGGTTCCGTTTTGCTCACGTTGTGCGGCAAGTGCGGCACATTCGCGGCGATGTACATGAACTCCCCGGGGCGCACGAAGGCATGGCCCTCTAGCCGGTTACCGTACCAGGTGTGCGCCTCGCCGCTGAGCACGTAGATGGCGGTCTCGTGATGCTCGTGCAGGTGCGCTCGGCCGCGCGCACCCGGCGCGATCGTGACCAACTGCAGGTGGATGCCGCGCGCGCCCGCCGACTCGGCGGAGATTCCCAGAGTGTACGGAAGCGCTTGTTTTCCGGTGAAGGTCGCCCCTGCGCCGACGACGACGCAACCCGGCACGTTCTGCGTGCGTTGTGCATCCATGAGGGTCCACCTCCCGGCTTGCATACGGAAAACGTGCGACAAGGATAACGCGGTCGGATCCGCGTCGCAAAAAGGAGGAAAAAGGAAGGCGCGTCGCCCGATGGGACGACGCGCCTCGATCCGACGACGAATTCGCGCGGTTTGTCAGAGATCCAACGGGCCGGTGCGGTACTGTACCGGAATCTCCTCGGGCTTGTAGACCTGCATCATCTCGACGCCCGGTCCGGGCACTTCGGAAACTTCCAGGAACGCGACCCAGCCCTCCGGATGCTCGTATTGACCCTTGATGCCGCAGTTCTTGCAAACCGAGTCGGGGCCGACGGTCGCCTTCCAGCGCGCGACCTCTTCCGGATCGTCGGACAGTCGGCACGTCTGCTCGCGCAGCTGCGCGCCGTTCTTCACGGCGTTCGCCGCGAAGTCTTTCAGGTTGTCCACGGTGTAGCAGATGTGGTGGACGCCCTCGCCCGCCGTCTTGATGTGCTGAGCGTAGCGACCGTTTGCGTCCAGCGATTGCACGAGCTGGAACTGAACGTCGCCGATCATGAACGCGGCGGTGCGCTGGCGCGTGACGTCGGACTCGCGGACCGACGCGTCCAATCCGACGCCGAGCATCGTCTGGAACTGCTTGAGCGCCTCGTCGGCGTTCTTGACCGCGATGGCGATGTGCTTGATCCCCGTTGCCGTGGGCACGTTCTCCTCCTCATGATCGTCCACCGACGGGTGGACCCGGCTGAACCGGCCTGTTGATCGTCGCGTCGTGCGCGTCTCAACTTCGTGTCAGGCGACCGGCGATCCTTGTCGACCTTGTTCCGCCGGCCGGCCGGGGATACCCATGAGCAGCGCTCCATGTGCGTTGGGGGTTATCCTCGACGTGACCCGAGCGGGCTTCGATCGAATCGGAGGTGGTGCGTGAACGATTGGTCAGTTTCCAACGGCGCGCCGCGGGCTCGTCCCTCGTTTCGTCGGCGCTCCGTTCGCGACCGGCGGCCGGCGCCGCAAGCGGCGGCCCAACCCTCGCCCGCCGCCGCCAGAACTTGGGCCGGGCCGAGTGGAAGAACCCGAGGCCGACGTCGACAGCGGCCGGTCGATCCCCACGCCTACGGCCGACGAGGGAGCCCCGATGACGTCTCGAAACGCTCAGATCGTCGAAGCGATGTACGCCGCGTTCTCTACCCGTGACCTCGGCACCATCGCGATGCTCCTCGACCCGGCCGTCGAGATCTATCAATCGGAGCAACTTCCCTGGGGCGGCCAGTACAAGGGCGTGCTCGGAGCGCAGCAGTTCATCGCCAAGCTCACCGGCGCGATCGACTCGACGGTCGAAGTGTCCCGGATCATCGACGCCGGCGATCGGATCATCGCCGTCGGTCAGACGCGCGGCGCCGCGCGCGCGAGCAAGCGAACGTTCGACCTTCCCGCCGCGCACGTGCCAGACGTGCGCGGCGGGAAGGTCACGCGTGTCGAGTTCCACGTCGACCATCCGAAGATGCTAGCGGCGCTGCGCTTCTAGGCGTCAGCGCATCATGCGCCACTTGTGGTTCCAGCCGCGGCTGAGCAGCTCGGCGCCGTTGTTCGTGATCACGATATCCTCATTGAGGCCGGTGCTCCACAAGCCCTGCCCCTTCGGCAGCACGTCCCGGCGCGGGTGGTACGAGAAGACCATGCCCGCCTCCAACGGCCAGTCCTGCGTCTGACCCCACGGCTCTTCCTGCGCGAACCACGGCCGCTCGATGCAATCCATGCCCTGGCCGTGGAAGTGGAAGTGCGTCGTCGGCTTGCCGAGCTCCCAGCCTTGCTCCTTCATGACGCGGTTGAACGTCGCCGCCACGTCGGCGAGCTTCTTCCCCGGCTTCGCCATCTTTCGGATCTCGGCGAACGCGAGGTGCTCGTCTTCCATCACCTTGGTTTCCAGGGGGTGCGGCTCCTTGAACGCGCAGTTGATCGTCAATTCGCACCAGTGGCCGCTGTGACCGCAGATCTCGAGGTGGAAGCGCACCTTGTCCTCGCACTTCAGCGGACGTCCCTGCGGCGGCTCGGTCACCCCCGGCTGCTCCCCCATGAAGATGAGGATGTCGCGCGCGCCGGCGGCCCAGAGGTTCTTCGTCACCTCGGACGCGATGACGCGGTCGGGCGTGCCCTTCGCGGTCTTCACCAGTTCTCCGAAGTGATCCATCGCCGCCTTGGCGATGTCCCACAGCTCGTGCTCCTGCTTTATCTCCAGCGGGCTCTTGATCGCGCGGACCTTGTCCATCAAGTTGTCGGCGTCGAACAGCTTCGCGTTCGGCAACGCCTTCTGCAGCTCGGCGAGGCTGCCGGCGGCGAGGATGAAGCGCAGGCCGGCGATGCCGATGCGTCTTTTCTCGAGGCCCCGCTCCTTGATCGCGTCGACGATGCGCGGAACGATGTAGACGTCGCCGCGGCAATCCGTCACCCAGCCGCGCGCGGCGACGCGCTGCGCGACGGCCGGGCTCGTCAGCGTCATCGCCGGCGCGCCCTGCAGCGGCAGGAGCAGCAAGCCGTCGTGCCCCCACAGGAAGAAGTCCGTGAAGTAGCGGAGGTAGCCGCGCCCGGTCCACCAGTGGCCCTTGCCGGCGATGAGCAACGCGTCAAGCTTCGCGGCCGCCATCGCGTCGCGCGTACGGCGGATGCGCAGATCTCGTTCCTTGAGGTCGGGCACGGTCGCCACGAGGTTCCCTCCCACGTCGATTCGTCGATTTTCAGTCCGATGCGCGGCAAGACTTCTCGGCCGGGGGCGGCAGTCCCTTGTCGGCGGGTGGAGCCGGCGCGGGGCGGCCGCCGCGACCATGCGTCCGGGGCCGGGAAGACGTTTGCGGTCGCGGCTACAGCTCGGAGATCGCATCGATCTCGACGAGGGCGTTGCGCGGCAGCTTGCTGACCTCGACGGTGGCGCGGGCCGGGCGGGCCTCGCGGAAGAACGTCGTGTACTCCTCGTTCATGACGTTGAAGTCGCTCATGCTCGTCAGGTAGACCGTCGTCTTGACGACCTTGTCGACGGAGCTGCCGGCGGCGGCAAGCACGGCGTTGAGGTTCTGCAGCACGCGACGGGTCTGGATGCGGGCGTCGCCCATCACCAACTGTCCCGTGTCGGGATCGAGCGGGATCTGCCCGGAGACAAAGACGAACCCGTTCGCGACGATCGCCTGAGAATA
>VGFF01000115.1 GCA_016868955.1 Armatimonadota bacterium | reverse complement strand
CGCCCTCAAGCGATCGTAGCTGAACCGGCGATCCAAACCGGCGATGACGAATTCCGCCGGTCCGCCCTCGACGATCGCGAGCCCGGCCGCGACCGCCGCCTCCCGCAGGCCCATCTCGCCGACGATCAAGGCGCGGCCTCGTGCGTCGCACCGCTGCAGGTACCGTTGCACGCCGACGGCAGACGTCAGGATCTGCGCCGCCCCTGCGTCGATGCCCATGCCGCGCAGCTTGCGCTCGTAGTCGGACGGGGTCTGCGAGGAGTTGTTCGTCAGGAACCAGTAAGGAACTCCGCGATTGCGCAGCGCCGCCAGGAACTCGCGCGCGCCCGGCACCACGGTAGCGCCTCGATAGACGACGCCGTCCATGTCGAGGACGACGCCGCGCGCCGCTCCGAGAACCGTCACAAGGAGGCGACGAACGCGGCCGTCAGCTCGCCGACGTAGACGGGCGACGACGGGCCGGTCATGCGGATCTGGAAGTCCGACGACACTTGGATGCGCAGCGTGCCGCCGTCCATCAGGACGGCAACGTCGCCGTCGCAGACGCCGTGGCGGACGCAGGCGGCCGCGACGGCGCTCGCGCTGCTTCCCGACGCGAGCGTCTCGCCGGCGCCGCGCTCCCAGATCTTGATGCGCACGCAGCCGCGGTCGAGGACTTGCGCGAACTGCACGTTCGTCCGATGCGGGAACATCGCATGGTTCTCGAGCGCCGGACCGAACCGATGGAAGTCGACCTTCTCGAGGTCGTCGTGAAAGACGACGCAGTGCGGATTTCCGACGTTGACCGCCGTGATCCACAATTGCGCGCCGTCGGCCTCGATCTCTTCGTCGAGGACATCCCGCGGCGCGCCGGCCGCGGGAATGCGGTCGCTGCGGAACGTCGCCGCGCCCATGTCCACGGTGATCTCACGGATGGTGTCGCCGTCGAACAGGAGGTCGCACTTCGCCAGGCCGCCCGGCGTGTCGACGACGAACGACGGCTTGCGCACGTGCCCGTGGTCCCAGACATAGCGGGCGAAGATGCGCAGGCCGTTGCCGCTCTTTTCCGCTTCGCTGCCGTCGGGGTTGAAGATGCGCATGCCGACATCGCCGCGCGCCGACGGCACGAGCGCGAGAATGCCGTCCGACCCCACCCCGAAGTTGCGGTGGCAGATCGTGCGGATGCGCTCCGGCGTCAACGCGAACGACAGCTGATCTGGCTCCATGACGATATAGTCGTTCCCCAGCGCGTGAGACTTCGCGAATCGGTTGGCCATGTCGCGACTATTGTACGACGGGCACGCCCGTCGTCTTATCGGCCAGGGCGCGTCCGCCGGAGAACGTGGTCCGGAGCGCGTTGCGGCGCCGCCAGCGATCAAACGCGAGATCGACGAGCCGCGTCACGAGATCGCTGGGAGCGATGCCGGAGACTTCCCAGAGCTTGGGGTACATGCTGATCGCCGTGAACCCGGGCATTGTGTTCAGCTCGCTGAAGTAGACGCGGCGTTCGATGGGGTCGACGAGAAAATCGACGCGGGCCAAGCCCTCGCAACGGAGCGCCGCGTACGCCCGCAGGGCCGTGTCGCGGACCTCGGCGGCGACGTCCGCGGCGAGATCGGCGGGAACGCGAAGCTCGGCGCCGTCGTCGTCGACGTACTTGGCGACGTAGTCGTAGAACGCCCGCCGCGGTCGGATCTCGCCGACGACGGACGCGATCGGACGCTCGTTTCCGAGCACGCTCACTTCGACCTCGCGCGGATTCGCGACGGCCCGCTCAATGATGGCGCGCGTGTCGTAGGCGAGCGCCTCCCGCAGCGCCGCCGCCAACTGCGCTGGATCGTCGACGCGCGTGATCCCGACGGACGATCCGAGCGCGACCGGCTTCACGAAGCACGGGAAGCCGATGTCGGTCGCCACCGACGCGCGCGCCGCGGCCGCGTCGGAGGCGACCACGGCATTCGTGAGCGTCAGGTGGTCGACGACACGAATGCCAGCGGCCCGCGCCAGCGTCTTCTGGACGGCCTTGTCCATCCCGATCGCCGACGCGAGCACGCCCGAACCGACGTAGGGGACGTTGATCATCTCGAAGACGCCTTGAATCGTTCCATCCTCGCCGTACGGGCCATGAAGAACGGGGAAGAGCACGTCGAACGTCCAGGCGCGGGACGCGCCCGCGAAGTGGGCGCGTCCGTCGGCGCGCAACCGCAGCGACACCGGTCCCCCGTCGATCGACCACGAACCGTCCGCGTCGATGACGATTTCCGTGATGTCGAAGCGATCGCGGTCGACCGCCGCGACGACGTTGCGCCCGGAGATGCGCGAGACCTCATGCTCGCCAGAACGTCCGCCCAGCAAGACGCCGAGGTGCCTTCTCGTGGTCATGATCTACGATCCTGCCGTCGCGGACGCCATCGCGCCGCGCTCGCGCGCCCATCGCCAGGCGTCAATTCGCTGCCGCAGCAGCGCGACCGCGCCGTCGACCAGCGTAGCCCCGAACGCGATGCGTTCAACGTCCGCCAGCCAAGCGCCCGGGATTCGGTCGAGCACGCGCGGCGAGGCGACGACCGCATCGGCGCCGGACAACGCGGCCCGCACCGCGGACAGGTCGGCGAGGTGAGCCGTGCGCAAGCGGACCCCGCGCACGCCGATCGAGCGAATCGACAGCTCCTTGCCTCGCGCGCCTTCTTCCGTCGCACAGACGATCGCCAGAATCCGATCGCGCGGTTGTTCGGCGACGCGTTGCAGCGTCGCGAAATCGGGCACGGCGACCAGGCCGATGACCTCCCGTTTCGGGAACATCGCCTGCACAGCCTCGACGTGGAAGAACGTGGTGCACAGGATATCGGCCGTTCGCGCCGCGCGCCGCGCGCCGTTGAGGAGGACGGCCCGGACCGGAACCCCGACGGCGGCCTCGATCGCTCGATGAAAGTACGCGATGTCGGCCTCGTTGCACTCGACGAACACGACCTCGGGCGTCGCCGTTGGCGCGGCCGCGACGTGTGCCGACAGCAGCCCGCGCAGATCTTCGACCGACAGCCCGGCGGCGCGCCCTGCCGCCAGCAGGTGATCGGCAAGCGTCAACAAGGGCCTCAGAACCGCTGGGTCGCGCTCGTCACGCCGCGCCACGAACGTGCCGCGTCCGGCGGCGGTGTCCAGAAGTCCCTCGGCTTCCAGCTCCCGGTACACGCGCGCGACCGTGTTCCGGTTCACACGCAGGTAGCCGGCGAGCGTCCGCACGGGCGGCAGTCGGTCTTGGGGTCGCAGGCGGCCGTTGAGGATCTGCACGCGGATCTGCGCTTTGAGCTGCTCGCCGATGGGAACGTCCGGCGACAGCGCAGCGGTGAGCGTGCCCACAGGTTGTCCCATTCGTCCTATGACTATAGGGTCATCCCGCCAAGCCGTCAAACGATGCCAGTCACCATGCCCGGCGATGCGGCGGCGAGCAGCGCCGCCATGCCGGTCGCTTCTCCGGGGCGCCGCGTCCAACCGACGATGCGCGCGAGCTTCGCGTACACGGCGTGCAGCTGCGTCGCGCTGCCGGCGTGCTAGTAGCGGCCGCCGGTTTCGGCCGCGATCTGCCGCAGAACCGTTTCGTCCAAGACGCCCCAGTAGCCGCTGCGAAACTTCGACGGGTCGCCGCCGGTGCCCATTCCCACTGTGTAGACCCGCACGCGCTTCCGCCCGGCGTGCACGTCGGGATCGCGATTGGGCGGGGCGGCCGGGGAACCGGCGGCGCTCGCTTCGGATTCGATCAGACGGACAGCTTCCCGCAGCCCGCTGCCCAATTGCGTCCGGAGCTCGAGGCGGAGATTCTCGATCCCGGCGCGCACGCGCTCGCGATCGTCGGTCAGGGGCACGACGACGTTCGTCGTGCTGCCGAAGCTCACGACGGCGGCCCGCGTGCGCCGGGGCAGACCGCGCACGAACGCCTGCGCCGCGGACTTCGCCGCTTCGAATCGCATCGGCGCGATGTCGGTCTCATCCATGCTGCGGATGACGTCGATCGCAAGCACGACCGGCCAGCTCGCCGGCGTCGGCACCGTCGCGACCGGGCGGGTCAATGCGAGCATCCAGGCGAGGCAGGACATGCCGAAGAGAATGGCCGGCAGGTGGCTTCGCGGCGCCGCCGCTTGCGCGATCGCGAGTAGATCGGAACGCGGGTGCGAAACCCGCGAGACGGCGCCGCGACGCGCGAGCTCCGCCACGTACGCCCACGCCAGCAATGGCAGGGCCAACAACAACCACAGCGCCGCGGGGACGAGGAAGGTCAACGGCGATTCGCCTCCGCGAGCATGGCGTCCAGCGCCGCGAGGCACCGATCGAGATCGGCTTCGCGGACGAGGAAGTGCTCGCGATGAAACGTCGGAACGGAGCCGGCCTCGACGCCGAGCCGCGACAAGTGTTCCCGCACGACGCGGCCGACCGCCGCGGCATCCGGGCCGACCGTGGCGTCAAGCGTGACCATGCGAAAGCCGCCTTGATACGCCGCGGGATGCAGGCCGCCGCCCACGACCTGCCACTCTGTCTCCCGGCACACGAGGGACACCCCGCTCGACTCGATGTGCAACAGGAACGGCGAATGGAGGCGATCGGCGCGCCGCTGCAGGACCGGGCCGTCGTGCCGGGACAACGTCACGACGACGAACGGTTCCGGCTCGACGACGGCGCGCGCCCGCGCGAGGACCGCGGCAACCGCCGGCGCGAGGGTTTGCGGGACGTTCTCGGCAGGCAAGGCGACCCCCTCGGCCGCGGTTCAGTCCAGCGCGGCGTCCAAGTCCGCGATCAAGTCGTCGGCGTCCTCGATCCCGATCGACACCCGGATGAGCCCGTCGGTGATCCCCTGGCGAAGCCGCTCCTCGCGCGCCACGTGCAAGTGCGTCGTCGAGGCCGCGTGGGTCGCGAGCGAGCAGATGCCGCCGAGGCTGACGGCGAGCTTCATGATCTTCATGCGCTCGACGACGCGCGCGCCGCCGGCGATGCCGCCGTGCGCCTCGAACGCGAGCATGCCGCCGAATCCGCGCATCTGGCGCCGGGCGACGTCATGGCCGGGATGATCGGGGAGACCCGGGTAGAAGACGCGCTCGACACGCGGGTGCCCGGCGAGGAACGCCGCCACGCGCTGTGTCGTCGCGTTCACGCGCTCGACGCGCAAACCCAACGTCTGCACGCCGGACAGGAGCAACCAAGACGCGAACGGATCCGGCGCGCCCCCGTAGATGCGCATCTGGTCCCAGCAGCGTCGGATCCACTCCTCGCTCGCGGCGACGGCGCCGAGCACCACGTGATGGTGCCCGCCGAGGAACTTCGTCGCGCTGTGGACGACGACGTCGATGCCATGCTCCAGCGGGCGCGTGTTGTACGGGCTCGCGAACGTGTTGTCCGCGATCGTCAACACGCCGGCCCGCCGGGCGACGCGGCTGACCGCGGCCAGATCGGTGATCTTCATAACGGGATTCGCCGGTGTCTCGACGTAGATCAATTTGGTGTTGGGCCGCAGAGCCCGCGCGAAGTTCTCGGGGTCGGTCGGCTCGACGAACGTCGCGTCGACGCCGAATCGCGGAAGGGACTTTGAGAACAGCTCGTACGTCCCAGAATATACGCCGTCGGCGCAGACCACGTGATCGCCGGCGGCGACCGCCGTCATCACCGCCTTGGTGATCGCTGACATCCCCGAGGCGGTCAACAAGGCCGCTGCCGCCCCCTCGAGCGACGCGACGCGCTCTTCGGCCATCTTCGTCGTCGGATTCGACCATCGCGTGTAGAACGCCGGCGAGATCCTCGTCGCCCGATCAGCGCCCTCGGCGACGGTATCGAACGCGAACGTCGAGGTTTGATAGATCGGCGGCACGACCGAGCCGTTCGGATCGGGATTCCGCCCGGCGTGCACGGCGCGCGTGTTGAACCCGGTGGACGCAAGGCGCTTCGATTTCTCGTCGATCATACCGATGTCAGCCTCTAGTTCGGCAACACGACAATGAACATCACGGTCTCGTCGTCATCGCCGATGATGAACAGCAACTCCGTGTAGATCATGAACGTGAACCCGTTGCGATTCGTATCGACGCGGCGCGGGCGGCCATGCGCGGCGATGACGCGGCGGACGGAGTCACCGAGACCGATTCCTTCCTCCGTCGCGCACCAGGACCGCAGCGCCTCCGTCCACGCCGACGGCTCCTAGTCCCAAACGATACCGGTGCCGACCATCACCGAAGACACGTTCTCGCTTGCGTCGTATTCGACGTTCAATCCCAACGACGCATAGTACAAGTCGAGGATCCGGCGCTGACGGTTCGGTCGCTCGAAGTCCGGCGGGCCCA
>VGFF01000114.1 GCA_016868955.1 Armatimonadota bacterium | reverse complement strand
CAGGCCAGCGCGGCTTTCGATCGACGCGGTGACGAGGCGGGCCGACACCGGATGGTACATCGCGTTGCCGATACGCCCCACTAGGACGAACGCGACGAACGCCCACAACGACGGCGCGACGCCAATCGAGCACAGACCGATGGCGCACATCAACGGGCCGACCAACAAGAGGATGCGACCGTGCCCGCGGTCGTCGGCGGCGCCGAACAGCGGCTGCGTTGGGAACAGCAACAGCGGCATCATCGTGGCGACGAGTCCGACCTCGGTCAACGACAGCGAGTACTTCTCGATGAGCAACGGCCACAGCGCCGGCAGGAAGCCGAGGTACCCGTCGAGCAGGAAGTGGCCCGCCGACAAAAGGCCGATGCCCCACATCTGGAATCGCGTGAGCGCACGGTGACCCGCCGCGGGCACGGCGGCCGTCGCGGCGGCCGAGCGCGCGGCCAGGCCGCCGGGTGAACGTTCCATGATTATCCTTTCCGACCGTCGAAGCGCAGCGCGCGCGTGCCGGCGTCGTCCACGGACCCGTCGGGCGCCAGCGCGACACGGTACACGTCCGCGGCGCGATCGCGCGTGACCAGACCGTGCGCAACGTCGGTCGCCACGAGGTGAGGCTCGCGCCCGTCTGGCGCGCCGAATCCGCCGCCTCCCGGCGCCTGCACGAGCACGCGATCGCCGGGCGAGACGACGGTGACGTTCCGGGAATGCAGGAACCCCCCGTCATTTAAGCTGACGCCGCCCGTGCCGCCGGGATGACCGCCGGCGAGCCCGATCGGCGGGTTGATGATACGGTCCATGCTCGACGGGATGAACAGGATCGGCGAGTCGGCCAAGACGCGAATGACCACGCGTTGTCCGAGGCCGCCGCGCCGCGTGCCGGCGCCGCCGGTGTCCGGCACGAACTCCTTGCGCTCGAACATCACGGGCGCGCGGTACTCCGCGACCTCGACCGGCACGTTCGAGCAGTTGTCCGGCATCGTCATCGCGCTGATCCCGTCCGTGACCGCGTTCGCGCCCTGCCCGCCCATGAACAGGTAGAGCTGGAAGAACCGCGGCTCGATCGGGACGAAGCCGTTCCTGTACGCGGACGGCATCTCGTCCCAAGCGCCGCGGAACCGGAATCCCCAGATGCAGCCGGAGTGCGCGGCGACGCGGCCCGGCGGCAGCAAGTCGGCCGGGATCGCCGACAGCGCCTTGAAGACGGCCGCGTGCGCGTTGTGGATGACGACCGTCCGCAACAGCACAGACGCCGGGAACTTCGGGTTCACGACGCATCCGTCCGGCGCGATCACTTGGATCGGCCGCAGCGCGCCTTCGGCCATCGGCACGTGCGGCGCGATGCAGCGGAACGGGAACATCGTCTCCGCGTACGTCAGGTTGAACGGGCAGTTGATCGCGCGGTTCACCTGGGGCGAGGTGCCTTCGTAGTCGACCGTCACGTCCGATCCCTTGATCGTGACGGTGGCGCGGATCCGCAGCGGCTGGTCGTAGCCGTCGGAATTCACTTCCCCGACGTAGACGCCGTCCGGCAACTTTTCGAGCACGGCGCGCATCGCCTGCTCCGTCCGCTCTTGGATCGTGTCCGACAGCGGCTGCAGATCGTCGAGTCCGTACTCCCCCATCATCTCGACGATGCGCTTGTCGGCGACGGCATTCGCCGCCAGTTGCGCGTTGAGGTCGCCGATGATCTGCACCGGCGTGCGGCTGTTCGCGCGGATGAAGTTGAAGACGTCCACGTTCGGCCGCCCGGCGCGGTACAGCCTGCTCGGCGGGATGCGCAGCCCTTCCTCGAACAGGTCGACGGACTCGCCGGATCCGCGGCCGCCGACGTCGGACAGGTGCGCCGTGTTGGCCGCGAACGCGACGAGCTTGTCTTTGTAGAAGATCGGACGCAGCAGGTTGATGTCCGGCAGGTGGCCGGCGCAGATCCAGGGATCATTCGTGATCAGCACGTCACCGGGGCGCAGCGTCTCGGCCGGGAAGTACTCCAACATCTTGCGCGTCGTGCGGCCGAGGATCGCGATGAACGCCGGCATGCCGGACGGCGTCTGGGCCAGGATCTGCCCGCGCGCGTCGAGCAGCGCGGCGCCGTGATCGTCGGCTTCGCCGACCGTCGACGAAAACGACGTGCGCACCAGCGTCGTCTCCGCCTCCTCGACGATGGAGACCAACCGGCTCCAGAGGATCTCGAGCTGGATCGGGTCGAACGCGCGAACCGGCGATTGCGCCAAAGCTCAGCTCTCCTCCCGCAGCGCGCGCGTCCGCGCCTCGTCGACCGTCCCATCGTTCCGGACGGCGACGCGATAGGCGCCGCGTGCCGCCTCCGCGCTGACGTAGCCGGCGCGCACGTCGGTCGCCACGCGCTCCGGCGCCCGCCGGCGGGGATCGCCGGCGCCGCCGCCGCCGGGGTTGTGCATCGTGACGACGTCGCCGTCCTCCACGGGCACCCAGCGGCGCGCGAACGTCGTCTCGCCGTTGAGCAGCACGGCCGCGCGTCCCCCGGGCTCGCCGCCGAGGATGCCCGGCGGCGGGTTGACGATCTTGTCGCCCGATCCCGTCGTGAACCACACGGGGCCCTTGCCGAGCACGCGCAGCTCCATCGTCTGACCGAGCCCGCCGCGGGCCTCGCCGGGGCCGCCGGAATCGGGGCGCAGCTCCTTGCGCATCCACATCACCGGCAGCTTGTTCTCGAAGACCTCGATCGGGATGTTCGCGCAGTTGTCCGGCATCGACAGCGTGCTGTGCCCGTCGTGCCCGCCGGCCGCGCCCTGCCCGCCGTTGGAGATGTACGACTGCATGTAGAAATCATCGACCGCCCACTGCGGCTTGCGGTCGGCGGCGCTCCACTGGCCGCGGAACCGGAATCCCCAGATGCATCCAGAGTGCGCGTGCACGCGGCTTGCGGGCAAGGCCTGCGGCACCATCTGCGACAGCGCTTGGAAGATCGCGGCGTGCACGTTGTGCACGACGACGGTGCGCGAGAACACCGCCGCCGGACGCCGCGGGTTGAGGATCGTGCCCGGCGGCGCCGAGACGTGGATCGGGCGCAGCGCGCCGTCGGTTGTCGGCAGGTACGGCGTCAGCGACGCGCGGATCGGGAAGATGGACTCGGCGTACGTGAGGTTGAACGGGCAGTTGATCGCCTTGTTGACCTGCGCGGACGTGCCGTCGTAGTCGATCGCGATCTCGCTGCCGCGGACGGTGACCTTCGCTTGGATCGTCAGCGGCTCGTCGAAGCCGTCGGAGAAGACCTTGCCGTGATAGGTGCCGTCCGGGAGTTTCTCGATCGCGGCGCGCATCGCCGCTTCCGTGCGCACCTGGATCGCGTCCGACAGCGACTCGAGATCGTCGAGCCCATATTCCTCGATCATCTCGAGCACGCGGCGCTCGGCGATGAGGTTCGCGGCCAGCTGCGCGTTGAGATCGCCGATGATCTGCTTCGGCGTGCGGCTGTTGAGCCGGATGAAGGCCATCGCCAGCTCGTTCGGGCGGCCGCGCTCGTACAGCTTGAGCGTCGGCAGCTGCAAGCCTTCCTCGTAGAGGTCGACCGATTCCGCCGACACGCGGCCGCCGATGTCCGACAAGTGCGCCGTGTTCGCGGCGAAGCCGATGACGCGGCCCTTGTGGAAGATCGGCCGCAGCAGATTGAAGTCGTGCAAGTGGCCGGCGCACTTCCAGGGGTCGTTCGTGACGATGACGTCGCCGGGATAGAGGTGCTCGAGCGGGATCTCCTCCAGCACGGCCCGCGTCGTGCGCCCCAGGATCGCGATGAACGCCGGCATGCCCTTCGGCGACTGCGCGAGGATCTGGCCGCGCGCGTCGAGCAGCGCCGCCGCGTGGTCATCGGCCTCGCCGACGGTCGTCGAGTACGACGTCCGGACGAGCGTGGTCTCGGCTTCTTCGACGATCGAGATCAGCCGGCTCCACAGGATTTCCAGCTGCACCGGATCGAACGCGCGAATCGACGCTTGTGCCATGTCCTCCCCTATCCTCGCCGTCTACGCGCCGCCGCGCAGCCGCGCCGCCTCGGCCGCGTCGACCGAAAAGTCCGCGCCCAACGCGACGCCGTAGTCGTCGCGTGCGCGCTGGGCGCTGACGAATCCCAATCGCACGTCCTCGGCCACCGCCGCCGGATCGCGCCGCTTGGGATCGCCGAATCCGCCGCCGCCCGGATTGCGAATCGAGAACAGGTCGCCTTCCTTCGCCGAGATCCAGCGGCGCGCGAACACCGGCTCGCCGTTGATCGCGACGTAGGCGCGCCCGCCGGGTCCGCCGCCGAGGATACCGGGGCCGGCGTTGACGATCTTGTCGCCGGCGCCGAGCGCGAAGGCGATGTCGCCCTTGCCGAGCACGCGGATTTCGAAGCTCTGCCCCAAGCCGCCGCGCTGCGTGCCGGCGCCGCCGGAGTCCGTCGTCAGCTCCTTGCGGAGCCACAACACGGGCGCCTTGTTCTCGTAGACCTCGATCGGGATGTTCGCGCAGTTGTCCGGCATCGACAGCGCGCTTTTGCCGTCGTAGCCGCCGGCCGCGCCCTGTCCGCCGTTCGCGAGGTACGCCTGCACGAAGAAGTCGTCGACCGCCGACTGCGGCCGCCGGTCTTCGGGATGCCACAGCCCGCGGAACCGGAACGCCCAGATACAGCCGGAGTGACCGTGCACGCGGTTCGGCGCCAAGCCGTGCGGCACCATTTGCGACAGCGCCTGGAAGATCGCGGCCTGGCAGTTGTGGACGACGACCGTGCGATGGAACACCGCCGCCGGCCGGCGCGGGTTGAGGATCGACCCTTCCGGCGCCGTGATGTGGATCGGTCGCAGGCCGCCGTCGGCCATCGGCAGGGACGGCGTCAGCGCCGTGCGGATCGGGAAGACGGACTCGGCGTAGACGGGGTTGAACGGGCAATTGATCGCGCGCGGCACCTGCGCCGAGGTGCCGGCGTAGTCGATGTACAGTTCGCTGCCGCGCACGGTGACCTTGACCTTGATCGTCAGCGTCTCGTCGTAGCCGTCGGAATAGACCTGGCCATGATATTCGCCGTCGGGAAGCTTCTCGATCGCGGACCGCATCGCCGCCTCGGTGCGGGTCTGAATCTCGTCCGAAAGCGCCTCCAGATCCTCGAGCCCGTACTCCTGCAGCATCTCCTGGATGCGGCGATCGGCGATCTGGTTCGCCGCGAGCTGCGCGTTGAGATCGCCGATGATCTGCTTCGGCGTGCGGCTGTTCTTGCGGATGAACGCCATCGCCGTGTCGTTCGGGCGGCCGCGCTCGAATAGCTTGATGACCGGCAGCTGCAGCCCTTCCTCGAACAGATCCGGCGTCTCCGACGACATGCGTCCACCGATGTCCGACAGGTGGGCGGTGTTCGCCGTGTACGCGACGATCTTGCCCTGGTAGAAAATCGGCCGCAGCAGGTTGAAGTCGTGCAGGTGGCCGGCGCAGATCCACGGATCGTTCGTGACGATCGTGTCGCCGGGGTGCAGCGTCTCCGGGGGGATCTCCTTGAGCACGGCCCGCGCCGTGTTGCCGAGGATCGCGATGAAGCCCGGCATGCCGTGCGGCGACTGCGCCAGGATGCGACCGCGCGCGTCGAGGATCGCGGCCGAGTGGTCGTCCGCCTCGCCGACCGTGGTCGAGTACGACGTGCGCACGAGCGTCGCTTCCGCCTCCTCGACGATCGCGACGAGACGGCTCCACAACACCTCCAGCGTGATCGGATCGTACCGCGTGCCGACTTGTGCGCTGGACAACCGCAGCCCCCCTGTTGGCTTCGTGCCTACTGGCGCGCGCGCAGCGCTTGCGTCGCGGCCGCGTCGACGTTGCCGGCGGCGTCGCAGGCGACGCCGTAATCGCGCCGCGCCGCGTCGGGCGTCACGAATCCAAGTGCCACGTCGCGGCTGACGCGCGCCGGATCGCGCTCGAATGGATCGCCGGCGCCGCCGCCGCCCGGGGCGTGCACGGTGATGCGCGTGCCCGGGGCGACTTGAACCGTTTTGCGCGGGTGCAGATCCTCGCCCATGTCGGGGAAGAACAGCCGGCCGCGCCCGCCCGTCCCGCCGCCGCGGATGCCGACGCACGGGTGCATGATGCGGCCGAGCGACGACGGCACGAACAAGATCGGCCAGTCGGCGAGCACCCGCGCGGTCACGCGCTGCCCGAGCCCGCCGCGGAACCGGCCCGGTCCGCCGGAGTCGGGCAGGAACTCCTTCTGCTCGTAGACGACGGGCGCGCGATTCTCCATGACCTCGATCGGCACGTTCGAGCAGTTGTCCGGCATCGTCAACGTGCTGTGGCCGTCGGAGACGAGCGTCGCGCCCTGGCCGCCCATGAATAGATACGC
>VGFF01000113.1 GCA_016868955.1 Armatimonadota bacterium | reverse complement strand
GCGCGCCAGTGGTGGACGACCCCGAGCGTCTGCCGCCTGCCCGCGGCGAGACGCTGCAGGAAGGAAAGGAGCGTGCGCTGCCGGCGCTACTGCGCGTCGTCGATCGGCACCCCGGCGAAGCGATCGCGATCGTCGCCCACGGCGGCATCAACAAAATCCTCCTCCTCTCGTTGTTGGACGCGCCGCTCGCCGGCTATTGGCGCGTCGCCCAGAGCAATGGCGCGGTGAACTTGATCGAATTTCCGCGTCCGGGCGAGCGCCTTGCCCTGGGGCCCCACGTGCTCGTCGTCAACGACACGTCGTTCTTGAAGACTCCATCGGTTGATCCCGCGGTCGTCGGGCAGGAGTGAGCGGATGAGCCAACACGCGGACCCCCTGGCGCACACGTTCTCGATCGTCGCCCGCGATCCGCACACCGGGGAGATGGGCGTCGCAGTCCAGTCGCACGCGTTTTCGGTCGGCTACATCGTGCCCTGGGGCGAGAGCGGCGTCGGCGTCGTCGCCACCCAGGCGATGTCGTTGATGGACTACGGGCCGCGCGGCGTCGCGTCGATGCGCGACGGCATCAGCGCCCCCGACGCGCTCGCGCGCCTCATCGCGGAGGACGACGGGCGCGACGTCCGGCAGGTCGCGATGCTCGACGCCAGCGGCCGGGCAGCCGCACATACGGGCTCGCGCACGCTGCCGGCGGCGGGTCACTTGACGCAGCCGAACCTCTCCGTGCAAGGCAATATCCTCGCGAGCCCTCGGGTTTGGGAAGCCATGCACCAGGCGTTCCTTCGCACCGGCGGGCCGCTGGTCGATCGTCTCGTCGCCGCGCTCGTCGCGGCCCAAGCCGCGGGCGGGGACGCGCGCGGCGTCCAGTCGGCGGCGATCCTCGTCGTGGAGGGACGGCGACTCGAGAAGCCGTGGACCGGTCGGATCTTCGAGCTCCGGGTGGAGAACCACCCATTGCCGATCGATGAGCTCGCGCGCGTCATCGAGCTCCGCAAGGCCGCGCTCGCGCTGGCGCGGGGGCAACAACTGACGAACGAAGGCCACTTCGAGGAAGCGGAGATCCACCTGGACCGCGCACTCGCGATCGCGCCCGATGAAATGCAAACGCGCTTTTGGGTGGCGGTCGCGCATGTCGCCGCCGGCCGGACGGAACGGGCGATGACGCTGTTCCGAGATGTCTTCGCGGCGGAGCCGCACTGGGCGGGCCTCGTTCCCCGAATGGTCCGCGCCGGCCGCCTGCCAGAAGAGCCAGCGCTCATCGCGCGCATCTTGTCCCGATCCCAAGCCAGCGGTTAGGATCACCGAGACCGCGAAGGATTCGCGTCGCGAACGCGGAATCAGGGGTCCGCGGGTTCCTTGTCGGACCACGCCCGGCTCATCTAGCGGACGAAAGGAGCACGCTTGGGATCGTTCATTTGGCAGCGTATCGTGGGCAGCATCCCGGTGCTGTTCCTCGTCGTGACCCTCGTTTTCTTCGCGTTTCAGCTGATCCCCGGAGATCCCGCCCGAATGCTGCTCGGGCCGGAGGCAACGCAGGAGACGGTGGATCGGATGCGGCAGGAGCTGGGGCTGGACAAACCCGTCCTTGTGCAGTACGTAAACTACCTGCAGCGTCTCGTGCAGGGCGATCTCGGGAAGTCGATCTTCACGCGGCGAACGGTCGTCGTCGAGATGGCCGCGCCGTTCGTCAACACGTTCTATCTGGCGATCGCCGCGATCATCGCGGCCACGATCCCCGGCATCGTGCTCGGGACGATCGCGGCGGTGAAGCAGGGAACGCTGTGGGACCACCTCGCCAGCGTCTTCGCGCTGCTCGGGATCTCCATCCCCGTGTTTTGGCTGGCGTTGTTGATGATGTACCTGTTCAGCGTGCAGCTGAAGTGGCTTCCCAGTACGGGCAATCAGACCGCGGCGCACTACATCATGCCGACGATCACGCTGGCGACGTTCTCGCTCGCGTTCATCGCGCGCATGACGCGGTCGTCGTTGCTCGAGGTCATCCGTCAGGACTACGTGCGCACCGCCCGCGCGAAGGGTCTGCCGGAACGCGTGGTCGTCGGATACCATGCGTTGCGGAATGCCCTCGTCCCGGTGCTGATCGTCGTGGGGCTGCGGTTCGGATATATGCTGGGGGGTGCCGTTGTCGCGGAGCAGGTCTTCGCGTGGCCGGGTCTCGGCCGTTTGCTCATCTCTGCCGTGAACCAACGTGACATCCCCCTGATTCAGGGCATCTTGTTGTTGTTCGCGGGCTCCTTCGTGGTCGTCAATATGATCGTGGACCTCTTCTATGGATTCCTCGACCCCCAGATCCGTTACCGTTAGCGGCGCCGCGGTGGCGCCCGACGCGTGCGCCGCGCGCCGCCGCAAAGTCGGCACGATCGGCTTCTTCTTCCGCCACCACCGCCTGGCGGCGGCCGGCGGCCTCATCGTCGCGCTGTTCGTCCTCGCCGGCGCGCTGGCGCCGGTCGTTTCTCCGTTCGATCCGGATCAGAACGACGTCCAAGCGACGCTGGCGCTGCCGAACGCGAAACATTGGCTGGGGACGGACCACCTCGGCCGAGACTTGCTCAGCCGCGTCATCTACGGCGGCCGGATGTCCCTGTACATCTCCTTCGTGGCCGTCGGCGTCGGCGGCGCGATCGGTATCGCCATGGGCACCCTCGCCGGATTCTACCGGCGGCTGGACGCCCCGCTCATGCGCCTCAACGAGGTGCTGCTCGCGTTCCCCGGCATCGTCGTCGCGCTGACGGCGATCGCGATCCTCGGTCGCGGCCTGGAGAACCTGATCGCGGCGATCGCGATCGTGCAGATCCCGCAGTACGCGCGGCTCGCCCACGGGCTGACGCTGGCCATCCGTGACCGCGTCTACGTGGAAGCGGCCGTCGCGATCGGCGCCGCGGATCGGCGTATCCTCGGGCGCTACATCCTGCCGAATACGATCGCGCCGATGATCGTGCAGACGACGCTGCTCATTCCCGGCGCGATCATGACGGCGGCGACGATGAGCTTCCTCGGTCTCGGCGTGACCCCGCCGACCGCGGAGTGGGGGGCGATGCTGCAGAACAGCCTGCAGTGGTCGGTGCTGGCGCCGCACATCATGATCGTGCCGGGACTAGCGCTCATGCTGGTCGTGCTCGGCTTCAATCTGTTCGGCGACGGCTTGCGCGACGTGCTCGATCCTCGCCTCCGGCAGCACGCGAGCGCTCGCGGCGCCAACGTCGGACAGTAGACGCTGGGTCCATAGCGGAAAACGAAGAGCCCGACCTCGGGAGAGGTCGGGCTCTTCGTTTTCCGCGGGGCGTCTTCTTACCGTGTCTTGAAAGCGTACTTCACGGTCCAGGAGTTGTACGCGGGATCGAGGTACACGCCGTGCACGTTTTCCTTCATCGGGGCGTGCATCGTCACCTCGAACAAGATGATCGCCGGCGCGTCGCGCATGACGGCACGGATGATCTGCGGGTAATAGATGGAGTTGCGGCCCTCGATGTTGCGGGCCTTCAAGGACGATTCGATCAGGCGGTCGATCCCCGGGCTGCAGTACAGGGAGTAGTTGAACCCGTTCGGCGGCGCGTCTTGGCAGCGGTAGAAGCCGAGCATGATGTACTCGGCGTCCGCCGTGAACGTGTTGTTGCCGAGGTTCAGCAGATCGTATTCGACCTGCGGGCCGCCGGGCGCGTTCATGCGCGTCAGCAGCGTCGCGGTGTCGTGCACATTGAGGCGAACGTCGACGCCGACGTCGCGCAGCATGCCGCGGACCAGCTCGGCGATCTCGATGTCGCCGGCGGCCGCGCCGCGGCGGGTCACGAACTCCATGCGCAGGGGCTGTCCGTCGCGCTGGCGGATGCCGCCGGCGCCGACGCGCCACCCGGCTTCGTCGAGCAACGCGCGCGCCCGCGCCTGGTCGAACTTGTAGGCGCCGCCGTCGCTCCAGCCGTTGACACGCGGCCCGAAGAGGAATGCCGTGGACGGCACGCCGTTGCCGAGCATGGCCGTCCGAATGATGTTCTCCTTGTCGACCGCGTAGTTGACCGCTTGCCGCACGCGGACGTCGCTCATGATCGGCCGGCGCGTATTGATGTAGATCGTGTACTGCCGGGAGCCGATGCCCTCGACCACCTTGATGCCGCGCGTCGTCCGGAACCGATGGACGTCGGGAATCGACACGTCGCGGGCGAGGTCGACGTCGCCGGCGGCGAGCATCGTCGCGCGCGTGTTGATGTCGTCGGCGACGCGGTAGACGATCTCGTCGAGGTGGGGAAGCCCTTGGCGCCAGTAGTTCGGATTCCGCTTCAGCCGGACGATCTGCTGCGGGCGGAACTCATCGAGAATGAACGGCCCGGTTCCGACGGCGCCCTGACGAACGGCGTCGTCGCCGACGCGCTCGACCCATCGCGGGCTGTACATCGCGAGGTTGCCGAGGCTTAGGATCGAGGGAAGGTGCGGCGCAGGTCGGGTCAGGCGCACGCGCACGGTCAGGTCATCGACGACGTCGATGCTCTGGAACGGCAGCAAATTGAACTGGATCTGACGCTTTGAGATCTTGCGGTCGAAGTTCCACTTGACGGCCTGGGCGTTGAACGGCGTCCCGTCATGGAACTTGATATTCGGGTGCAGCTTCCACGTCAGGGTCAAGCCGTCCGGGGAAAGCGACGACTCTTTCACGAGCAGGGGCTGCACCTTGCCCGTCGCGTCGCGCTCGTACAGGCGCTCGTAGACGTTCTGCGTCACCTCCGTCATCGCCGTCTGCGATACGGAGTTCGTGTCCAGGTGCGGCAGGGCGTTGAGGATGGACAACGTCAACGTTCCCCCCCGCACCGGCTGCGGCGCCGGTGCCGGGGCGGCACCGCCCGCCTGATATCCCGTCAAGACCAACGTCCCCATCAGAACAACCGTCGCCGCGAGGCGTAATGCCCGAAGACGACTCGTCATGCCGAATCACACCCCTTATCCCCGTGATTTCGTTGTGCCGATCACTCGTTCGATTTCGGTGGTTCCTTGCGCGTCCGTCGGTACGGCTGGGGCCGTGATCCGAACCAATCCGGGGTATTCGCTACCCGGCAGAGGTTTGCCCTCCTTCCGTTTGGTGGACTCGAATTCGTCTTCCGCCGGTCGGTCCGAGCCTCCGAAACGCGACCAGGGCGAGCGCGATGAAGACGGCTCCGCAAAGCGGCACGAGCCGCAGTCCTATGTCATTTTCCGGTCCGTAGCCGATTCGAAGCAATCCCCCCACTGCCGCTGCGGCGATCGCGCTCGCCAAGTTCAACAGGACTCCTTGGAGCGCGTAATGCATGGCCTCCTGGCGACTGCCCGACCGTTCGGCATTCTCGGCCGCGATGTCGGCGAGGAGGGCATTGGGTAGTGCGTACAAGGCGGCGATGGGGATGCCGGAAAGGCCAATGAACAGGTAGCCCTGTTGGACGGGCGTGAGGAAGGGAAGCCTCCCGATGGCCGCCATCAAGGGGAGGAGGATGCAGCCCAGCGACAGCGCACTGACCAGGGCCGCAAACGCACCGTAACGTCGCGCCAGCGCCGTCACTATGGGAAAACACGCCAGCGTCACAGCCAGCGCGACGCCCAGGACGTGTCCGACGGACACCCGGGGCAGCCCCATCGTAACCGACACGAAAAAGGCGAGCACGAGGATGACCATCCCCAGGCCGATCCACGCCAAGGTCATGCCACCGAGATAGGCGCGAAGCTTGCGGGTACGCAACAGAGTCAGCGCGGTTGACCACAAGGGGGCGCCGCCGAGGGAAGGCGGGGCCGGACGCTCCCGGAATGGCGACACGGCGACGTATAACAGCCCGACCGCGATCGCGGCGAGGATTGCCCCCATCGTCCCGAATCCAAGGCGAAGGCTCAGCCACCCGGAACCGACGGCCACGAAGGCTGTTCCGGCCAAGTTTCCGACCGCTTGCCATGCACCGGCCGCGATGCGGCCTTGCGGGCCGCTGGCGATCTCGGGCAGCAGCGCGAGATAAGGGTTCATCACCGTCGAGATCAGCGCGTAGTACACGGATAGCGCGATCGTCAGATAGAGAAACGCGTTCGCTGGCGGCGGCTGCCACAGCAGCGCGAACGCGATCCCGAGCAGCGGCGCCGCAGCAAACACGAACGGACGGCGGCGACCCCAGGGCGACCGAAGCCGGTCGCTCGCGAACGCGATGAACGGGTCGACGAGACCGTTCACGATGCGGCCGATGCTCAGCGCGACTCCGACGGCCGCGGGATCGAGGATCCGCTCGCCCGTTTCGCTGGCATAGAACGGAAAGATCCACAGATTGAGCGTCTGGGCCAGCAATGCCGCGCCAAGAGCGCCAAGCGCGTAAAACGGAACCGGGCCCCCGTGCCGACCGTCAGGATGTGAAAATGGGAAGGCTTTCGAGATAGATGAGCTCCGGGGC
>VGFF01000112.1 GCA_016868955.1 Armatimonadota bacterium | reverse complement strand
CGGTGACCTTCGATGCGCGGCAGACGGCGGCTGCTCGCCCAGCGGCCGTTGCCGTCCATGATGATGGCGACGTGCACGGGAATGCGTTGCGGGTCGAGGTCGACCGAGCGGGCGATCGCCGCCGCGGCCTCGGCCCGGCTGATGCCGTCGGTCTGCGTGCCCGTGTCCGCCACCTCAGGGGCCGGGCCGCGCGGCGCCGCGCGGCTTCCGCAGGACTGTCTCGGCCGCGACCGTCAGTCCCACGCCGCCGTCGGCGATGGTCCGTTGACGAATCACGCGGCACCGGTCGTCCTCGGGGACAGCGTTCGGCGGTCCGGTTTCGACGATCGTCACGCGCCAGCCGCCGGCGTCGAGAAGCGCCAGCGCTTCGTCGAGCGGAAGGACAACGACTTCGGGGGGCGGCAAGGTCGTCATACGACCGAGGTCAGACCTCCATGATGTCCGATTCCTTATTCTTCAGAAGGGCATCGATCTCTTCGATGAACTTGTCCGTGATCTTTTGCAGCTCGTCGTGGGCCCGGTGCACCGCGTCTTCCGGAGCATGTCCCTGCGTCTTCTCGCGATCGATGTGCTCCTTCGACTCCCGCCTGATGTTGCGGATGCCGACCTTCGCTTCCTCGGCGTACTTCTTCGCGAGCTTCACGAAGTCGCGGCGGCGCTCCTCGGTGAGCGGCGGAATCGGCAAGCGGATGAGCGCACCGTCGGTCGCCGGGTGCAACCCGAGGTCGCTCTGGAGGATCGCCTTCTCGATCACCCTCAGCTGCGTCTTGTCCCACGGCTGCACGGTGAGCAGGCGCGGCTCCGGCGCGTTGATCGTCGCCAGCTGATTCAGCGGAGTCGACGTCCCATAGTAGTCGACGCGGACGTGCTCGAGCAGGGCCGGGCTGGCGCGTCCCGTGCGGATCGACGCGAACTCTCGTGAGACGGCGTCAATCGTCTTCTGCATGTGCGCGCGCGTGTCCTTGAGAACCGCCTCGATCACGGTGCACCTCCGATGCGCGTTCCGACGTGCTCCCCGCGGACGATCCGTTCCAGGTTTCCGGATTCCCCGAGCGAGAAGACCCAGATGTCCATGCCGTTCTCCATGCAGAGTGAGACCGCGGTCGAGTCGATGACGCCCAAACCGCGGTTGAGGAAATCGAGATACGAGAGCTCAGGGAACTGCGTGGCATCGGCGAACTTGTTGGGGTCCTTGTCGTAGACGCCGCTGACGCGGTTCTTCGCCATCAGGACGGCGCCGGCTTCGATCTCCACCGCCCGCAGCGCCGCCGTCGTGTCAGTCGTGAAGTACGGGCTGCCGGTCCCGGCCGCGAAGATCACGACGCGGCCTTTCTCGAGGTGCCGGATCGCGCGGCGGCGGATGAACGGCTCGGCGATTTGATGCATCGCGATCGCCGACTGCACACGCGTCTCGAGCTGATGGTTCTCGAGCACTTCCTGCAACGCCATGGCGTTGATGACCGTGCCGAGCATCCCCATGTAGTCGGCGGTTACCTTGTCGATGCCGAGTCGTTTGCTGAACTCCGCGCCGCGCACGATGTTGCCGCCGCCGACGACGATCGCGACTTGAGCCTGAAGGTCGATGACACGACGCACTTCGCGCGCGACGAGCGCCAAGACGTCAGGATCGAGCGTGCCACCGCCGCTTCCGCTCAGCTCTTCTCCGCTGAACTTGAGGACGACGCGACGATACCGAATCGGATTCATGCGAGGCTGCTCCTTGCTCACGATCGTCGCCTAGAAAAAGGGGTTGAAGGCAGGTTCGGCCTTCAACCCCCGCTTGCGGACGAAGTCGGCGTCCGCCGGTGCCTAGGGGCTGTCGCCGAGCTTGAACCGGACGAAGCGACGCACGACGATGTTCTCGCCCATCTTGGAGATCGCTTCCATGATGATGTCGCCGACCTTCTTCTTGTCGTCGCGCACGAAGGGCTGCTCGAGGAGGACGACCCCCTCGAACCACTTGTTCAGCTTGCCTTCCAACGCCTTATCGATCGCGATCGCCGGCTTGCCGGCCATCTGCTTCGCGAGCTGCTCGCGGGCGATCTCCCGCTCTCGCGCGACGACCTCGGCCGGCACGTCCTCGCGGGTGACGTACTGCGGGTCGGCGGCCGCGATGTGGATCGCGACGTCGTGCACGAGCTTGCGAAATTCCTCGTTGCGCGCCACGAAGTCGGTTTCGCTGTTCACTTCGACGAGCACGCCCAGGGTACCGCCGCCGTGAATGTACGCGTCGACGACGCCCTGGCTGGCGGTGCGCCCGGCGCGCTTGCCGGCGGACGCCAAGCCCTTCTTGCGCAGCCACTCGATCGCCTTCTCGATATCGCCGTTGGACGCCTGCAGCGCCTCTTTGCAATCCATCATACCGACGCCGGTCTTGGCGCGCAGGTCCTTGACCAGGTCAGCAGTAATCGCCATGTGTCTCTCCTCTCGCCCTTCCCTTCCACTTTATCCACGGGGCGCCCGTGGCCGCGCCGCGATTAGCTCTCGGCCGCCACGACCTCGCCCTCGACCCCGGCTTCCGGCCCGCCGCCCGCGGCCTCGTCGATCGCCGTCTTCTTGCGCTCCTCGGCGCCTTCGGCGCAGGCGTTCGCCATCCGGTTCGTGATCAAGCGCACGGCCCGAATTGCGTCGTCGTTCCCGGGAATCGGGTAGTCGACCTCATCGGGATCGCTGTTCGTGTCGACGATCGCGACGATCGGGATCCCCAACTTTCGGGCTTCTAGGACGGCGATGTTCTCCTTGCGCGTGTCGACGACGTAGACGGCGCTGGGAAGGCGGTTCATCGTCTTGATGCCGCCAAGGTACTTCTCCAAGCGCGACTGCTCGTCGACGAGCTTGGCCTGTTCTTTCTTCGGCAGCAGCTCGATCTGGCCCATCTCGCGCAGACTCGTGATCTCGTGCAGCCGATCGACGCGACGGCGAATCGTCTGGAAGTTCGTCAACATGCCGCCGAGCCACCGCTGATTGACGTGAGGCTGGCTCGCGCGATCAGACTCTTCGCGAATCGCGTCTTGCGCCTGCTTCTTCGTGCCAACGAACAACACCAGCCCGCCTTCGGCGGCTGTCCGGTGCAGGAAGCGGTACGCCTCCTCCAACAATGGCACGGACTTCTGCAGGTCGATGATGTGGATGCCGTTCCGCTCGGTGAAGATGAAACGCGCCATCTTCGGACACCAGCGCCGCGTCTGGTGTCCGAAGTGGACGCCCGCTTCTAGAAGTTGCTTCATGCTGACAACGGGCAAGGATGGCCTCCCGGTTTGCCTCCGCCCACCCGAACGTCACCGGAAACCCGTACACGGGCACCGACCGGCTGAAAGCAGGCGTGATGAAGTACGCGCCTTGGTCGCGGCGCGCCCAAGGCAGTATAACAGGTCGACTAACCGGTGCGAAGTTTCTCCAGCTCTTCGTAGATGTGCGGGTTGATGACCTTGATGTAGGTGCCCTTCATCCCCAGGGAGCGCGACTGGATGATCAGGCCGCTTTCGAGCTTGCGCAACGCGTTGACGATCACGGATCGGGTGATGCGAACGCGGTCGGCGACGCGGCTAGCCACGACGATGCTCTCTGGCCCCTTCATCTCGCCAAGGATATGGGCGACCGCTTCGATCTCGGAGTAGGACAACGCCGACAACGCGGTGCGCGCGTGATCGGTTTGACGGCGCGCGACGTCGGCCGCGCTCTCGCCGGTAGCCGCGCGCATCTCCAGCGCGATCACCGTGGCCGCGTATTCGACAACCACGAGGTCGCGCTCGTCGAACACTTTCTCTCGGGACAACACGAGGCTGCCGAGGCGCCGGCCCGATGACTTGAGCGGCACCACGACGAGGACCGCCGCCGGCGATGGGCGATCGAGCAAGGCCAAGAGGTCGTCGTTTCGCGAATTCGCCGTTCGGGCGGCCAGGGTACTCAACGAGTTGGCCGTGGCGGGCGGCAGCGCCGACCCTGGCGTGACATTACGGAAGCGGATCGGCCGCTCGACGACGAACACGGCGCGCCCATCGCTCTTCGCGACCAGCGCGCTGGTTTCCGTCGCCTCCGCGACCGCCTGGACGATCTCGTCGATCCCCATGCGCCCTTCGGCGCCAACCGCATCTCCGATGAGGCGGATCCGGTCGAGCAAGTTGATCATTTCTGCCCCAGCCCCGCTTCTCGACTCCGGCGTGCCAGAGCGACGCCCGATCGCCGAGCTAGTTTCTGGCCGCCTCGCACCGTGATCCGCCATCACACCCCGTAACATTCCCACCCACCGCTGTCGGCTTGAGCAGGAGTCAGCACAAACAACATACTCGGAACTGTATCACATTTTGTAACAATTGAACTCAATTGATATTTCTATCAGTTTCTCGATTGTAGCCCTCGACCTCGGCCTTGGAACGCCCGAATATACACGATTTGCCGTACCCAATCGGTCGATTCCGGGCCCCCGGGGCCGCGGCGCGGGAGGCTCAAAGGATGTACCGGCTCAGATCCCGATCCCGCAGGACCCCTGCCAACCGGTCGCGGACGTAGGCCGCGTCGATGCGCGCGGCCTTGGGCCCCTCCGGGGCCGCGAAGGAAATCTCCTCCGTGACCCGCTCGAGGACCGTGTGCAGGCGCCTGGCGCCGATGTCCTCGGAGCTTTCGTTGATCACCGACGCCATGCGGGCGATCTCCTCGATGCCGTCCGGCGTGAACTCGACGTCGACGCCCTCGGTCGCGAGCAGCGCGCGATATTGCTTCGTCAACGCGTTCTCGGGCTCGGTCAGGACCCGCACGAAGTCCGATTCGCCGAGACGGTCGAGCTCCACACGGATTGGCAGGCGCCCCTGGAGCTCCGGGATTAGGTCTGCCGGCTTGCTCATGTGGAACGCGCCGGCGCAGATAAACAGCACGTGATCGGTTCGCACGGGCCCATATTTCGTGTTCACCGTGGAGCCTTCGATGATCGGCAACAGGTCGCGCTGAACGCCCTCCCGCGACACGCCGGGGCCGCCGGACGCGCTGTGGCCGGCGATCTTGTCGATCTCGTCGATGAAGATGATGCCGAGCTCCTCCGCGCGCCGCACGCCCTCGCGCTGCGCGTCCTCCTGATCGATGAGCTTCTGCGCTTCTTCGTTCGCGAGGATTCGCAGGCCCTTTTCGACGGTCACCCGCCGCCGTTTGCGGCGTTTCGGCAATAGACCGCCTAGCATGTCCTGCAGGTTTACGCCCATCTCCTCGGCGCCCTGGCCGGAGAACACTTCGACGAGCGGCGTGCCCGACTCTTCGACCTCGATCTCGACGGTCTCGTCGCGCAGATGGCCTTGCTGCAACTGCACGCGGGTCGATTCCCGGCGTGTACGCAGCTCTTCGGTCTGCCGCCAGGCGGAAGGATCTTCCGCCTGGGTCGGCGTGGCGACGCGGCCGAAGATCGCTTCCAGGGGATTCGTGAAGCCGGTGGCGCGCGGCGGATCGGGCACGAGGATCTGCACCATGCGCTCGTGCGCGTTGCGTTCCGCTTGGGCGTGAACCGCCGCAACGCGCTCCGCGCGCACCATCTGAACGGACGAGTCGGCGAGCTCGCGCACCATCGCATCGACGTCGCGACCGACGTAGCCGACCTCGGTGAACTTCGTGGCTTCGACCTTGACGAACGGGGCGCCGCTCAGGCGCGCCAAGCGGCGCGCGATCTCCGTTTTGCCGACCCCGGTCGGGCCGATCATGAGGATGTTCTTGGGAACGACGTCGCGGCGCATTTCGTCGGGGAGGCGTCCGCGGCGGTACCGATTGCGCATCGCCAGCGCGACGGCGCGTTTCGCCGCCGCCTGTCCGACGATGTACTTGTCGAGCTCTTCGACGACGCGGCGCGGCGTGAGATCGGCGATGCGGTCGAGCACGAGAGACATCCCTCAGGACAAGACTTCGAGCACGATCTGATCGTTGGTGAAGACGCAGATGCCGCCGGCGATCTCCATGGCCCTGCGGACGACGACGTCGACGGGAAGATCCGTGTGGCGGATCAGCGCCCGCGCCGCGGCCAGCGCATACGGCCCGCCCGAGCCGATGGCGGCGATGCCGTCGTCCGGCTCGATGATGTCGCCCGTCCCCGACAGCACGAGCAGGTGCGATCGGTCGCAGACGATCAACATCGCTTCCAAGCGCCGCAGGATCCGATCGGCGCGCCACTCCTTCGCGAGCTCGACGGCGGCACGCGGCAGGTTCCCACGATGCGCCTCCAGCTTCGCTTCGAACCGCTCGAACAAGGTCAGGCCGTCGGCGGCGCTGCCGGCGAAGCCGGCAAGAACGTGTTCGCCCACGCGCCGGACCTTGCGCGCGCCCTGCTTGAAGACGGTGTTGTTCACCGTGACCTGGCCATCGCCGACGATGGCCGCCCGCCAGTCGCGCCGTGCCGCGAGGATCGTCGTCACGCGCGTGGGTGCGCCCGGTCGTAGACCTCCTTCAACCGGGCGCGGGTGAGGTGCGTGTAGACCTGGGTCGTCTGCAGGCTGCGGTGACCGAGCAAC
>VGFF01000111.1 GCA_016868955.1 Armatimonadota bacterium | reverse complement strand
GATCCGCTCCGACGGCTCTTTGGGCTGGGCGTTCCCGGCGGGGCTCGGCGCGAAGCTCGCCGCGCCGGAGCGCCCTGTCGTCGTCGTGACCGGCGACGGCGGCTTCGGATACCACGTCGGCGAGCTGGAGACGTCGGTCCGCCTGCGCATTCCGTCCGTGACGATCGTGTTGAACAACCAGTCGCTGGCGCTCGAGTACCAGCTGCAAGAGATGCTGCACGGCGAGGCGATCACCGAGGTCGACGACTACGCGAACGTCGATCACGCGGCGATCGCGCGCGCGTTCGGCGCGCAAGGCATGCGCGCCGAAACGCCTGAAGCGCTGCGTGACGCGTTGCGCGGCGCGCTGCGCGCCGACGGCCCCGTGGTCATCGACGCGATCATCGACAAGATGGCGATCGCGCCGGTCACCCGCTTCGACGCGATCCGCAAGAGGGACCTGTGATCGAGGCTCGGCGGAGCGCGCGCCGTGCCGGCTGACCCGCCGCGGACGACGCGCGCGCTCTTCAAGTTCTGGGCACCGTTGGGACTGAGCTGGGCGATGATGAGCGTCGCCCAGCCGCTCGTGCAAGCGACGATCAGCCGGCTGCCGGACGTGCAGAACAACCTGGCGGCCTACGGCATCACCTACGACCTCGCGCTGCTCTACGAAAGCCCCATCGTCATGATCCTGGCGGCGACCATCGCGCTCGGCCGCGACCGGGAGACGTACGCGATCATGCGCCGGTTCATGCTGGCGATGAGCGCGGCGCTGACGCTGCTGTTCTCGGCGATCGCGTTCACGCCGCTGTCGCGCGTCGTCTACGGCGATCTGCTCGGCGCGCCGCCGCAGATCGCCAACGTCGGCGCGGCGGCGCTCGGCTGGGTCCTGCCCTGGACGGCGGCGATCGCCTGGCGGCGGTTTCATCAGGCGCCGACGATCATCGCCGGGCGGACCGGGCTCGTCTGGGCTGGGACGATCGTGCGCATCGGCGCGATGATGATCGTCTTGTGGGCCGGCGTGCGGTGGCCGATGCTGACGGGGGCGCAACTCGGCGGGCTGGCATTGTCCGTCAGCGTCGTCGCCGAGGCTTGGATCTCGAGCCGCTGGGCGCGCCGCGACATCGCGGCGCTGCCGGCGAAGCATGAGGGCGACCTGATGACGACGGCGCAGATCGTGCGTTTCTACGCGCCGTTGGCCGCGACCGACTTCATGCGGATGGTGTCGCGGCCGGTCATGGCCGCCGGTATCGCGCGGGCGGCGGCGCCGGAGATATCGCTCGCCGCTTGGCCCGTCGCTCTCGGCCTCAATTCGCTGCTCAGCGCCGGGATCTCGGCGCTCCAGGAGTCCGTCGTCGCCGTCGCCCGCGACGGCGTCGTCGATCGGACGGTCGTCCGATTTGTGATCGGGCTGGGCTTCGCGTTCTCCGCCTTGACCGCGATCATCGCGAACACGCCGGCCGTGGACTGGTATCTGCAGGACGTCGTGCACACGCCGGAGCGGCTACGCGACGCGGCCCGCCTGGCGCTGCGCATCCTCGCCATCTATCCGCTGATCCTCGCGGCCCGTAATCTGTACCGCGGCATCCTCATCGACGCCCGGGCGTCGCGCGTGGTCCAGAACGCCATGGCGGCGCACCTCGCGGCCATCGCCGCGATGATGGCCGCCGGCGCGACGCTTGCCCTGCCGGGCATCCTCGTCGCCAGCGTCGCTACGATCGGCGCGCAGGCCGTCGAGGTCCTCGTTCTCGTCGTCGCGGTCCGCCGCCGTGGCATGGTCGCGGTCAGGCCGGCGACGGCGGTCGGTACGCCGTGAGCGCCGGCAAGCGCGCCGTCCTGCGCACCGACGGCGCCTCCCGCGGCAATCCCGGACCGGCCGCGATCGGGATCGTGATCGCGGATGATGCAGGGCGGACGCTGCGGGAGCTCGGCGAGACCATCGGTGTCGCGACCAACAACGTCGCCGAGTATCAGGCGTTGTTGCGCGGCCTGCGCGAAGCGTCGGATCTCGGCATCTCAGCGTTGGAGATTCGGCTGGACAGCGAGCTGCTCGTGCACCAGATTCGTGGCACGTACCGCGTGCGCAACGGGGCGCTGATCCCGCTGCACGCAGAAGTCACGCGGCGACTGCGCGACTTTCCGCGCGTCGAGATCAAGGCGGTGCCGCGCGCGGAGAACCGCCGCGCCGACGCGCTCGCGAACCGCGCGCTCGACGGGGGGGGGCGCCAGCCGGCGCGGGCCGCGGCGACCGTCGACACGCTCGCGGAACTTGCGCTCGCCGGCGACGTCGACGCGCTGCGCGACGCGCTGCGAACGGCGGCTCCGGCCATCGTACGCGACGCGTTGCTGGCGGTCGTTCGGCGGGTCCGCGACGCGGACGCTGCCAAGCACCCGTGAGAGGACGTGAGATACTGAAGGAGGGAGCAGGTCGGACGATCGCTCTCGTCGCGTCAGCGCGGGAGAGGAAAGTCCGGACTCCGCAGGGCGGGGTGGTGGGTAACGCCCACCGAGGGCGACCTCAGGGAGAGTGCCACAGAAACATACCGCCGCACCGCAAGCGTGCGGCAAGGGTGAAACGGTGCGGTAAGAGCGCACCGGCGGCGCGGTGACGCGCCGGCCAGGTAAACCCCACCCGGAGCAAGGCCAACTAGGGGGAGATGAGGCGGCCCGCCGATCCCCGGGTAGGCTGCACGAGGTCGCCGGCGACGGCGACCCCAGAGAGATGATCGTCGCCGTCCTCGGACGGTACAGAATCCGGCTTATAGACCTGCTCCCCTTCTCGAGACCAAGGACGTCCGACCACGGATCGCAGTCTCGCACGTGTTCCATCATTAGCGTGGTTCATGAGCTTGATTCCGATTCGTTCTGGCAATTGCGACTCATTCGAAACCCCCAAAAAACCCCCGAACTTTGTTGCATCTGCGGCAGGAAAGTTGCATTACTGGTGAGAAACTGTGGGAAAACGTGGGAGACAGTGGGGAGCAGGTGTCAGTCGCGGTATGTTCAAGGGCGAATTCGAGTACACCCTTGATGACAAGGGAAGAGTCGTCCTCCCGCCGCGATTTCGCCAGGCGATCGGCGAGCGGTTCACGCTCACGCGCGGATTCGACGGCTGCATCGCGATCTATCCCGCCGCGGAGTGGGCCGTCGTCGAGCAGAAGCTGCGCGCCGAGCCGTTGGCGAACCGCCAGTTCGTCCGCTACCTCCTCGGCTCGGCGAACGAAGCCGAGCTCGATCGCCAAGGACGGTTTCTTGTTCCGCAATCGCTGCGCGAGTACGCGTCGATGCAACGCGACGTCGTCATCGTTGGAGTGATCAACAAGCTGGAGGTCTGGAGCAAGGAACGCTGGGCCGACTACCTGGCCCAGGCCGTCACCGACGAGGCCGACCTCATCGACCGCATGAAGGAGTTGAATCTATAACGAGCCGATGTTCGGAAGACGGGGCCCGGTGCACCTGATACGCAGCCTATACGCAGCGCACACGCAGCACCGGTTGTCTTCCCCCCTCTGCCCGATGCGACGAACGAACCACAGCCGTTCCTCGACCGGGCCCCGTCTTCTGCACATCGGCGAAGAGAAGGACGGGCAGGCGCGGCCGCAGGCCTGAGCAAGCCGCTGCCACCCGCTGGGTCATGCACCAATCTGAGAACGCCGCGCATGCACCGGTCCTCGTGGACGAGGTGATGGCGCTGCTCTGGCCCCGGCCGGGGGCGACGGTCGTCGACGCGACGGTCGGTTTGGGCGGCCACGCGGAAGCGATCGCGAAACGGTTGGCGCCCGGCGGCCGGCTGGTCGGCATCGATCGCGATGCGCGCGCGCTGGCGATCGCGAAGCGGCGGCTCGCACCGTTCGGATCGATGGTGTCGTTGTACGGCGCCAACGCCGCCGATCTTACGGAAGTGCTGGTGGCCGAGAACGTTCCGGCTGTGGACGGCGTGTTGATGGACCTCGGCGTATCGTCGATGCAGCTCGACGAGCCCGAGCGCGGGTTCAGCTTTCGTTTCGAGGGGCCTTTGGACATGCGCATGGATCCCGAACAATCGCAGACCGCCGGCGACGTTGTGAACCGGCTGCCCGCTCGGGACCTCGAACGGATCCTACGCGACTACGGCGAGGAGCGCTTCGCCGGCCGCGTCGCGCGCGAGATCGTGCGCCGCCGTCCTTTGCGGACGACGACGGATCTGCGCGACGCCGTACGCGCTGCCGTGCCGCGCGCGGCCTGGCCGCGCGACATCGACGTCGCGACGCGGACCTTCCAAGCGGTGCGGATCGCCACGAACGACGAGCTGGCGTCGCTGGACGCGGCGCTCGCGGCCGCGATCCGCGCGTTGCGCGTCGGCGGTCGTCTCGTTGCGTTGTCGTTCCACTCGCTCGAGGACCGGCGCGTCAAGCGCGCGTTCGCGGATGCCGAGGGGAAGACGCTGCGCACATTGACGCGGCGCCCCGTGCGGCCGACTGAGGCCGAAACGCACGGGAATCCCCGCGCGCGCAGCGCCCGTCTGCGCGCCGCCGAACGCATCGCGCCGGAGATCGGAGCGTCAGCGTGATCGCGCCGCAGCGGCGAACGCAGTCCTATCCCGTGCTGCTGCCGCGGGAGTCGCGTGCGCCGGCGCGGGCGGCCCGCGCGAGCCGCACCCGCCCGGCGATCGGCGGGCTCCTCCTCGCCGCCGTCGTGATGGTGGCGCTGCTCGGCCACGTCGCTTTGCAAGCCGGTGTCGCGAAGGCGGGCGTCCAGATGCGCATACTGCGCGCCGAGATCGCACAATTGGAGCGCGCGCGCGGGGGGCTCGACGCGCAGTCGGCGACGCTGCGGGCGCCGGCGCGCATCGAGCGCATCGCCATCGAACGCCTCGGCATGCAGCCGCCGAAGAGCGCGCAACTCGCGGCGGTCACGGTGCGCGTGCCTTCGCGCGCCGCCCTCGCGCCGCGCGAAGGCTGGATCGAGCGCCTGCGCGGCTGGCTCGGCAACCGCGCCGCCGCTGCGCAGGAACAGACGCCGTGACGAAGAACCGCGGTCGGCGGCCGGCGGGGCGCCACGTCGCCGCCGGTGGCCCTCGCTTCGTCGCCTTCCCCCGCGCGCGGCTCCGCGCGCTCCTCGCGTTCTGGGTCGTCTGCCTCGTCGCGGTGCTCGCTCGCATCGCCTACTTACAGACGGTTCGGTCGGACGCGTTGTCTCAGATGGCGGTGCGGCAGCAGAGCGCGACCGTGCCGCTATCCGCGAGCCGCGGCCGCATCTTCGATCGGCACGGCCGAGAGCTGGCGACGACGATGACCGTCGACTCCGTCTTCGCGGTGCCGCGACGCATCGCCGATCGCGACGCCTTCGCCGCGGCGGTCGGACCCATCCTCGGCATCGGGCCCGGCGCGCTCGCCGACCGTCTCGATCCGTCGCGCTACTTCCAGTGGCTGGGGCGCCGCATCACGGCGCAGCAACGCGAACGGCTGGAAGCGCTTTCGCTCGGCGACCAGATCGGCTTTCTCGCCGAGGACGCGCGGCGTTATCCGAAGGGCGTGTTGGCGGCGCACCTGCTCGGCTTCGTCGGCATCGACAGCCAAGGGCTCGCCGGGCTGGAGCTCAGCCTCGACGAAACGCTGCGCGGCCGTCCCGGCGAGGCGATCCAGCCGCGCGACGCGATCGGCCGCGAGATCCTCGAAGGGCGCCGCGTCGTGACGCCGGCGCGCGACGGGGCCGACGTGCTTTTGACCATCGACGAGGTGATCCAGCACATCGCCGAGCGCGAGCTGGCGCAAGCGGTCACGGCGCACCGCGCCGTCGGCGGCGTCGCCGTCGTGCTAGACGTACGCAGCGGCGAGATCCTGGCGCTCGCGAACGCGCCGCGGTTCGATCCGAACTCGTACCAGAAAGTCAACGCGCGCGCCTGGGCGAACCGCGCGATCGCGAGCGTCTACGAGCCCGGCTCGACGTTCAAGGTGCTCGTCACCGCGGCCGCGCTCGACGCCGGCGTGATCACGCCGCGCTCGACGTTCTTCTGTCCGGGAACGCTGCGCATCCCCGGCAACCACGTCATTCGCGAAGCGCACGGGGAGGCTCACGGCACCGTGCGGCCGGTCGATGTCCTGCGCCTATCGTGCAACGTCGGGGCGGCGCAGATCGGGGCCAAGATGGGCGCGACGGCCATGGCCCGCTACTTGTCGGCTTTCGGGATCGGCACGCCGACCGGCGTCGATCTGCCCGGCGAATCGCCGGGCATCCTGCGACCGACGTCGTCCTGGTCGGCGGCAGACGTCTACACGCACGCGTTCGGTCAAGGCGTCGCCACGACCCCGCTGCAGATGGCGGCCGCGATCGCCGCGATCGGCAACGACGGCAAGCGCATGCGCCCGTACGTCGTCGCCCAGCTGCGCGACGCAAACGGCCGCGTGCGGCGCGTGGCTGAGGAAACGCCGGCGGCGCAGGTATTGCGACCGGAGGTGGCGCGGTCCGTCGTCTCGATGCTCGTGCGCGGCACGGTCGACGGGACGGGGCAAGCCGCGGCCATCGACGGCTACACCGTCGCCGGTAAGACGGGCACGGCCCAGAAGCCGGGCCCGTCCGGCGGCTATGCCGCCGGACGGTACATCGCGTCCTACGTCGGCCTCGTTCCGGCGTCGC
>VGFF01000110.1 GCA_016868955.1 Armatimonadota bacterium | reverse complement strand
ATCTCACGGAAGTATTGCTGCACGAGCGCTGCGAGACCGGGGAACATCTGAACCGTGGGGAACGCCATCGTGAACGAGGCGCGGCGGCCATCCTTGACGAGGACGCGGTCCGGCCCGGGACGCCATCCGGCCTCCGACAACAGCTTGCGCGCCTGCTCGCGATCGAACGGGTAATCCTTGACGTTGGCGCGGTAGTAGTAGCTAAGAGCCGGCGAGATCATGCCGGTCGCCGGCCGCGCGTAGCCTTGCAGGAAGCCGCGCACCATCGCCGGACGATCGACTGCGTGCATCATCGCTTGCTTGAGCCGCTTGTCGTTGAGGATCGGATTCGCGTGATTCACCGCCAGCCAGTAGAACTGCACCTGCGGGATCTGTGTGATCTCGATCTCCGGACGTCCTTGCAGGCCGGCGACGAGCGCGGGGTTGTCGACGATCGCCAGCGTCAGCTCGCCGCTGAGCAGCTGCGCGACCTGCGTGTTCGGATCGGGCAGGACCTTGAACGTCACGCTGTCGAGGTTCGGCCGGCCGCCGAAGTACGCATCGTTGCGCGTCAAAGTCACGGAGGACCCGGGCACGTAGGTCTGCACGCGGTACGGCCCGGTGCCGATCGGGGCGCGCTTGTTGAACGCGTCGAGCGTCCATGGGTCGGCGACGCCGTCGAACGCGTGCTTGGGAATAATGCCGGAGTTGATGCCGAGCACCGTCGCGAGGCTCGCCTGCGGCGCCCGCAGCAGGAAACGCACCGTCGTCGGGTTGACGACTTGGACCTCGCGGAGGGCACTGTAAACGCCGCGGTTCTGGGCGCCGAGCCTCGGATTGAGCACGAGATCGAACGTGAACTTCACGTCCTCGGCGGTGAAGTCGCGGCCATCGTGCCACTTCACGCCGCGCCGCAGGAAGAACGTCCACGTCAACCCGTCGCGGCTGAGTTCCCAGCGCTCCGCGAGATCGGGTGCGGGGCGCAGATCGCGGCCCGGACGCGTCAACCCTGGGAAGATGACACGGTTCGGAAATACCGACTCGACGAACGCCCGCGGGTGCCAGGGGTTGAACGTCGGGTCCGCGAGGATCGGATAAATGACCGCGCCGCCGGCGGGCGGCGCGGCACCAGCCGGCGCCATGGCCGCCGCCCCCATCGCGACGACGAGCAGCAAAAGCCGGAATCGCTTCATGAGAACCTCCTCGGACCGAGATCGCATTCGATGCCGTTTCGTTTCCACTATCTTGTCAGATCGGCGTACTCGTACAAGGTCGCGGCGTGGCTTTTCTCGCAGCCGGCGAGGCCGGCCACGCCGTCGCCGCCGTCGATCACGAAATATTCGTCGGGAGAGTGCGGGCGGCCGCCGTGCCCCAATCCGGCGACGACCATCGGCAGGCGCAGCGGCGGACCGTTGAACAGGTAAGCGGGGAAGAACCCCACGTTGCGCGGCTGCAGCTCCGGCTCGACGCCGAGCCGCCGATAGGCCCGCATGGCAGCTTGTACGATCGGCTCGTCGAACCCCGTCTGCGACCACATGCCCCGGCCGATGCGCCGCAGCTCGATGTCCTCATAGCCACGGCGGTCGAGGTGGGCCCGGATCTTTCCCTCGATTTCTTCCGGCGTCTGGTCGGGAACCAGCCGGCAATCCAACTTCGCGGTGATCTTGTGCGGCAGCACGGTCTTCGATCCTTCGCCCGTGTAGCCGCTCCAGATGCCGTCGATGTTCAACGTCGGCTCATAGTAGTAACGCCGAACGAGCGCCTCGACGGACTCATGATCGACGAACCGGTCGACCTGCCAGAGCTTTGTGTAGGCTTCCGGGTTCCATGTCGCCGCGAGCTGGCGCGCCAGCGCGACCTCGTCCTCCCGTGGCGGCCGCACGTTATCGTAGAAGCCGTCGATGGTCACGGTGTTGCCATCTGGCGTGGTCATCGTCGAGAGCGCGTGCGTGAGCCGCCATGCCGGACTGTCCAGGATGACCTTCCAGCTGGAGTGCACGTCGTACGCCTTCGGGCCCCGCCCCCAGCGGGCGCCCGAGCACTCCAGCTCGAAGTACAGGATCCCCTTCGTGCCGGGCCAGATCAGCGCCTTGCCGTCGGCGTCTTGCAGCGCGAACGGAAACAGAACCGCGTCGGCGCGGCGGAGCTTCTCCTGATAGCGGTCGATGAAGTAGGGCAGGTGGCGGCTGCTCAGCTCCTCCTCGCCCTCGAGGACGAAGAGGAGGTTGACCGGCAGCTTCCCTTCCACGGCGCGAATCGACGCCACAGCGTTCAGGAATCCTTGCAGCGGCGCTTTGCTGTTGACCGAGCCCCGCGCGACGATGCAGCGTCCCCACGGCGGCTTCTCCACGAGTCGGGCTTCCAACGGTGGCAAGGACCAGCCAGCGAGATCGTCGACCGGCTGCGTGTCGTACATGCCGTAGATGAGGAGCGTCTTCGGAGCGTCCTGCCACAGCTCCCCGTAGACGACCGGCTGTCCGGGCGTTTCCGCGAGCGCCGCGTGCTGGCAGCCGAGCTTGAGAAGAGCATTTCGGAGCATCTCGGCGCACTCGCGAACGCCGACGTTCTGCGGCGAGATGCTCGGCTGTCGGATCAGCCGCTGGCAGGCCGCGACGTGGGCCTCGAGGTGCGCATCGATGTGATCGAAGACGCGCTCGATCGCCTCAGTCATTTTGCCTCCCGCGAGACGGGGATTCCACGACGCGAGCCGCGCCGCCTGCATCCCCCACCTTCGGCGGACGTCCGGAGCGGGGGGCCAACTGCCCCCCCCCGCTCGAGATCGCGCGACTACTAAAGGTCTTCGGTGACGCCGCCGACCTGCCCGCCTAGCGGGTATCCCACTCGTGGATGTTCCACAGGTGGATGTTCGCCGTCGGCGCCGCATTGATGAGGCGCTTGTTCACGGCCGTGAGCGCCATCGGCGAGTAGAGCATGATGACCGGCGGGTCGCTCTGGAACATCCGCTGGAATTCGTCGTAGATCTCCTTGCGGCCGTCGAAGTTCGGCCGGCGCCGGCCACGGTCGAGCAGCGAATCCATGCGCGGATTGCTGTGCTTGCCGAAGTTGAACCCGCCACCGGTACGGTATTGGGAGCTGACGTCGGGCTCGAAGTTGCCCGACCAGCCGAGGAAGGACAACGCGAACCGTTGCTCACGCAAGTTCGCGATCAGGGTCGGGAAGTCGAACTTCTCGAGGCGCACCTGCATGCCGAGCGCCTGGTAGTTCTGCTGAACGATCTCGGCGGACTGCTCGCGCACGAGGTTGCCGGTCGGCACCGAGAGCACGAGCGGCGTGTTGAAGTCCCATCCGCCCTCGCGCAGCAGCGCGCGGGCGCGCTCCGCGTTGAAGTCGACTGGACGCAGCGTCTTATCGCGGTACGGGAAGATCGACGTGTACGGCACGTCGAGGACTTCGCCCTCGCCGCGGAGCAGACGGTCGACGATAAGCTTCCGATTGATGCCGGCGAGCAACCCTTGGCGCACGCGGCGATCTTTGAACCGCGGATTCTCGTGGTTGATGATGATGTACTGGTAGCCGCGGTTGACGAAGCTATACGCGGTGATGTTAGACATCTGGCGCACGCGCTCCCAGTCGGCGAGCGGGATGTCGCCCGTGCCGGAGCCGGTCGTGTAGTCGATCTCGCCGCGCTCCAGCGCCGCGACCATCACCGACGGCTGCACGATGCGGAAGAAGATGCGATCCAGTTTCGGCGCGCCGAGGAAGAAGTCGGGGTTGCGCTCCATCTCGACGAATTGGTCCGTCGCGTAGCGGACGAACTTGAACGACCCGCTGCTGACCGGGAGGCGCGTCCAGAATTCGTGGCGCGCGAAGTCCGCGGGGCGCACGTTCTGCAGCACGTGCCGCGGCACGACCCAGAAACCCGTGCCGAACTTCTCGAGAAATCCCGAGGCCTCATACGGCGCCTTCAGACGGATACGGAAGACGCGGTCGCTGACGATCTGAACGCCGTCGACCGTGCCCGTCTGCGTCTTGCCGTTGTCGTCGGTGCCAACGATGTCGTTGATCGTACCGCCGCGGCTCGTCGTGACTTGCGGATGGCTGATCGTGTTGATTGTGAACTGGACGTCCTGCGACGTCACGGGGCGCCCATCCGTCCACTTCGCCTTGCCGTTGATCGTGAACGTATACGTCGTGGCATCCGAGGAGATTTCCCACTTCTCGGCCAGACGGGGGCGGATCTGATACTTATCGTCCAGCTTGACGAGCGTGTCGAACGCGAGGTTCGCGGGGAGGATGCCGTACCAGCTCGTGCTCGCGATCGGATTGAAGCTGTCCGGCGCGCTCCACATCGCCACGGTGACCTGCTTGCCTGCGGGAGCCGCCGGGGCTGGGCCGCCTTGACCCACGATCAGCGTGAGCGCGATAAGCAGGCCGATGATAGCGCTCGCCCCCCGAAAGGTTCTTGCCATAGGATCGCCCTCCTTAATGAGGTTGCTTGTGAGACTCGCCCTCGTGAAGCGGCCACGCGGCAGTTTCGGATTTCCGGAATACGGGAATAGCTGTCCCCCGATTCTAATACTCGCTGGCAACAGTTCACAGTAATGTACAGTGTTAATAGCGTCGTCGTCCGAACGGTGCCGTGGGAGGCGCGTAGGGGTTGTTGCAATACCTGCTCAAGAGAATCCTCGTCGCGCTCCCGGTCCTCGTGGGCGTCACCGCGATCTCCTATCTGATCATCTCGCTCGCGCCCGGCAACGCCGTCGACATCTTGATCGATCCCAACCAGACACCCGGTCAGGCCCAGCGCCTGCGCGAGGAGCTCGGACTCAATCAACCGATCCCCGTGCGCTATGCGAAGTGGCTCGGCGAGTTGGCGCGCGGCAACCTCGGGTACTCGTTCCTCACGCGGCGGCCCGTCGCCGAGCGGATCAGCGAACGATTGTCCCCTACGTTGTCGCTTGCTTTCGCGGCGATCTTCGTCGCGTACCTCGTCGCCTTGCCCGTCGGCGTAATCTCCGCCACGCGCCAGTACTCCGCGGCCGACTACGTCTCGACCGGATTTGCGCTCATCGGCAACTCGTTGCCGACGTTCTTCCTCGGGCTTAGCTTCATTTACCTGTTCTCGGTGCGCGTTCGCTGGTTCCCGACGGGCGGCATGTCCACGATCGGAGCGACCCCGACGCCGAACGACTTCATCGTCCACCTCACCCTGCCGGCGCTGGTCTTGGGAATGTCGATCCTCGGCGCGGTCATGCGGTACGCGCGGTCGTCGATGCTCGAGGTCATGCGGCAGGATTTCGTGCGGACGGCGCGGGCGAAGGGCGTAACCGGACGCACCGTCATCTACAAGCACGCGCTGCGCAACGCCTTGATCCCCGTCATCACGCTGCTGGGCATCCAGCTGCCGGTCCTGTTCGGCGGCGCCATCATCACCGAGCAGGTCTTCGGGTGGCCGGGCATGGGACGACTGACCATCGAAGCGATCACCCAGCGCGACTATCCGGTGTTGATGGCGCTGAACCTCGTCACCGCCGTGATGGTCGTCGGCGGCGGCTTGTTCTCCGACGTCTTGTACGTCGTCGTCGACCCGCGCATTCGCTACGCTTAGGAGCCGCGACCGATGGCCACGCCCGCCCTAGACGTGAAAGCGGTCCGCCGCACGCTCGGCGCCGTCGGCGCCGAGCGTGAACGCTCGGCGATTCAAACCTCGATCCGGCGGTTCTTGCGCCATCGGCTCGCGGTCGCGGGTCTAATCATCGTGCTGATCCTGGTGTTCGCCGCAGTCTTCGCGAATCAGGTGTCTCCCCACGATCCAAACGCGATCGTCGTCACGCAGATCGACGATCGCCCATCGGCCATATATCCGCTGGGATTGGACCAAGTCGGCCGCGACAATCTGAGCCGGCTCATCCACGCCGCGCGGATCTCGTTGTCCGTCGGCCTCGTCGCGGTCTCTATCTACATCGTCATCGGCACGGTGCTCGGCGCGCTGGCAGGTTACTTCGGCGGCGCGGTCGACATCCTCATCACACGACTGACGGATACGTTCTTGTCGTTTCCGACGCTCATGTTGATCCTCGTCGTCGTCAGCTTGGTCGGACCGAGAATCTGGAATGTGATGCTGGTCCTCGGCCTGCTTGGCTGGCCGCCGACGTGCCGCTTGGTCCGGGGCGAGTTCCTGTCGCTGCGCGAGCGCGACTACGTGCACGCCGCGCGGGCATCGGGCGCGGTGGATAGCCGCATCATCTTCCGACACGTCCTGCCGAACGCGATGGGACCGATCCTGGTGAACGCGACGTTCGGCGTGGCGACGGCGATCTTGACCGAGGCGGCGCTGAGCTTCTTGGGGTTGGGCGTTCAACCGCCGACAGCGAGCTGGGGCAACATGCTGACGTCCGCGCAGTCCTTGAGCATCCTCGAGCAGAGACCGTTCCTCTGGGTGCCGCCCGGGTTCGCGATCTTCATCTCGGTGATCGCGATCAACTTCGTCGGAGATGGCCTGCGCGACGCGCTTGATCCGAGGCTCAAGCGTTAGATTGAAGCGGGCCGTTCCGCTGCGCCGCGCATCGCCTCTACGCGGCGATCACGCCCGGACAAGTCCGCAAACCAAGTTGCAGGCAGAGCTGCTCGATCTGCGCCTTCAGCGCGTCGGCACGGGCGAGGACCGGTCCGGCGCGCCGCGGATCTCCGGTCAACGACCCGCACTCCACATCCATCAAGATCACGCGATCGTGGGTCCGCGCGGCGGCGACGACGTTCAGGCGCGCGATCTTGTCGCCGACGTGCTCGATGTGCAGACGGGCGACCCGAAC
>VGFF01000109.1 GCA_016868955.1 Armatimonadota bacterium | reverse complement strand
ACGGAACGCTGGTCCGGCGGACAATCCGGATCGGCCACCGAAAAAGGCAAACCCGCCGCGAGGCGGGGACGCAAAGCCACGGGGCTCTGGGATCCGAGCTAGCCGGGTTGCCGAAGTGGCCGCCAGAGGCCACAGCAAGGAAACAATGATGGGGGTTCCTTTTCTTTTGGACAGCGCCGGGAGTGTGAGGGAAGCATGGTTCGAACCTCACCCGGTGCCCCGATACGGGACAACCATAGCGTTACGCTCGTCGAGCTCGTCGTATCCCTGACCGTCACCGCACTTGCGCTCACTTTCTCGGTCTCTCGGCTCTCCGCCAGGCCCTACTTTCTAACCGCCGATCACATGGAGATGGCCGCCAATTTTCGCGTCGCACGAGAATATGCCCAGAGCCGCACGTCGGCCTACCGCGTGCGCATCGTCTCGCAACGTTGCTACGTCGTCGATCGCGGTCACTACAACCCATCCCTCGGCACGTGGGAGTTTCCCGTGACCGACCGGACCGTGGATCTGCGCGGCGACGTCGAGTTCGCGTTCGACAACGTCGGCCGCAGCGCCGAATTCGACACGCGCGGCTGGCTCGTTGGATCGAGCGTCACGTTCACGATGCAAGATTCGTCACGATCAGAGACGCGCGACGTCGTGGTCTACCGCACCGGAATCATCGATCGCCGATGAACGCCGGGTGTTCGTTGAAGCTCCGTTTGCGAGCGGCGGTCGGCGAGGGCGGCTTCTCGGTCGTCGAAGGCCTGGTGTCGCTGACCCTGTTGACGCTGTCGATCTCGGGCACGGCGTCCCTGTTCGGCGCGGCAGCGGTGCATGACGCGACGAGCGTGCAAGCGACCGCGGTCGTCGCCGTGTTGCAGGCGCAGCTGCACGCGCTTCGCGACCTGCGCTACGACCACATCCCCGTCGGCGTCGCCACGTCGACGCACATGGCGAGCAACACCGTATTTGCGATCACGCGAACGATCACGAACGCGGATCCGCAGCCGAACATGAAGCGCATCCGAGTCGTCACGAGCTGTAACCAGCGGGGGCGCCGAAGCAATATGTGGTGGAAACAATCTTCACGAAGCTCAAGCAGCCTCCGATGGCCGCCGCTCGTGAACGAGCGCGGCTTCACGCTGCTGGATATGATCGTTTCGATCATGGTTTCCGCCGTCGTCGTGATGGCGGCGGTCAGCGGCGCCTCCGGCCTCACCTTGCGCTGGCTGGAGGGGAACGAGCGCCAGGAGACGCAACGGCTGCGCGATGCAGGGCAGATGCTGTCGCGCAGCCGTTGCGTCTCCTGGCGCCTGCCTGTCGCGAGAGTCGGGCCCGTTGAACATCCGCCCGCTCGGCGGAACGAAGGGCGAGACGAGCGACGCGATCACGATCCGCCTCAACGCGTGCTGCGCGTCCGCGACCGTGACGACCTCGTTCAGCGCCGACGGCACGACGATCGTCGTCGATGACGTGACACAATTCGTCGCCGGCATGCAAGCGCACATCCTAAATCAGGACAACACCACCGTCCGTCTACGGCGCCGAGGAACAGACGTTCTCGGTCGCCATGCTGAACGGCGTGCCGACGCCGCCGGTGCCGTTATCGTCTCCTCCCGCCCTCGCTCGCGTCGGCTACTGGTTCAGCAGCGCGCAGATCTCGCGCGCCATGCGCGTGACCGCCTCATCGGCGGTGATCTGGTTCGTCAGCGCCGCTTGCACGTTCGTCTGCACGATCGTCGACAACCGCGGGTAGTCGGCGATCTGCGGCCGCGGCCGCGCGTTCAGCGCGATGCGCAGCATGTCCGGGAAGTGCGGCTGCACGCGCTTGCCCTGCGCGTCCTCGAAGATGTCCTTGCGCGTCGGTACGGTGCTGACCTGCATCGCCATGCTCTTCTGGCCGACGCGGCCGCTCATAAACTCGAGGAACCGCCAAGCGATCTCCTTGTTGCGCGAGAAGTTGCTGATCGCCAGCTGCCACCCGCCGAGCGTCGAGGCGCTGCGCACCGACCCGCGCGGCAGCGGCGCGATCGCGACCTTGTCTTTGACGGCCGAGCCTTCGCCCTGGAAAAAGCCGTAGGCGTCGGTCCAGTTGCGCATGAACGCGACGCGGCCGTTCTGGAACGCGACGCGCGTGTCGTCGGTCGTCAGCGTCGTCACGCCGGGCGGCGTGATGCGGTGCCGGCGAACCAGATCGAGCATGAAGTTCAGCGCCGCCTGGCCGCCGCCGTTGTCGACGATGACCTTTCCGTTCGCGTCGAGGATGTCGCCGCCGTTGCTCCACAACACCTCGAAGAAGAAGCTCGCCAGCGCTTCGATGCGCGCGCCCTGGAACAGGAAGCCAGCGATATTCGGGTTCGCCTCCCCGGCCGTGATGCGCTGCGCCGTCTGGATGAGCTCATCCCACGTCTGCGGCATCCGCGCGTTGTACTTCTGGAGCAAGTCCGCGCGCGCGTAGAACAAACCAGCGTCGGTGTACCACGGCATCCCGTAGATTCGCCCGCCGATCGTGTTCGCGCGAATGGCGCCGGGCAGGAATCCGTCGCGGGCAGCCGGCGTGAACCATTGGTCGAGGGGCGCCAGCCAGCCCGCGGCCGCCATCTGCGCCGGCCAGATGATGTCAATCGAGATGATATCGACCGACGGATCGCGCGCAGCGAATAACGTGACGTAGCGGTTCAGCTGCTCCTCCGACTTGCCCGGCTGGATCTGCACGTTGACGCGGACGTTCGGATTCTGTCGCTCGAACTGCTGCGCTAGCGCGCGGTAGACCTTCGCCACCACCGGTCCACCGGTCGCCAGCGTGGACCAGGTGATCGTGGTCGGACCTTGCGAGTGCGCCGGCAAGATCGCCAGCGCGACCGCGAGCATCGTCCCGAGGACGAGCATGCGCGACTTCATGAAAGTTCGGCCTCTTGAGGATCTCACAACGTGCTGTTCCCGCCGTCCCTTAGCCCGGTAGCCTATCCGCCGCTGCCGGCGGCGCCAACCGGATGTCAAGTCTCTCCAATTCGCCCGCCAACGCGTCGCCGACCTCGATGCCTTGCGCCGCCCGGTCGGCCCGCGACGCCCAGCGACGATCGCCGGGGACCCGGCCCCCGGTGGCGACGATCGTCTCGCGCAACGCGGCGGCGCGACGCGCGAACGCCGCCCCGTCGCCGAACGCATCGACTGCGAACGCGACGAGGAGAAACCCCGGCGCCGACGTCTTGTCGGGATCGACCCACGGCATCGGCAGCTCGGCACTCAGGACATCCCCCGCCAACACGCCAGCCAAGATCTCGACGAGGACCGAAAGCGCGTACCCCTTGGCGTCCCCGGCGGGAAGCAATGCCCCGTTGAGCGCCGCCTTCGCGTCCGTCGTCGGGCGCCCATGCGCGTCGACGGCCCAACCCGCGGGGATCGGCGCGCCGGTCTTTGCAGCCGACAGGATCTTGCCGCGCGCCGCGACAGTCAAGGATGAGTCGACGACGATCGGATGCGGCATCCCCGGTGCGGCGATGGCGATCGGATTCGTTCCCAACACCGGCGAAGCCGCGCCCCAGGCCGCCATTGCCGGCGGGGTATTCGCGAACGCGAGCGCGACGGCGCCGCTGAGCGCCGCGCGGATCACGTACGCGGACAGCGGTCCGACGTGCCCGGAACCCCGCACCGCGACGGCGCCGACGCCGCATTCGCGAGCACGCGCGACCGCCGCGTCCGTCGCCGCCAGCGCCGCGACCGGGCCGAGCGCATGATCGGCATACAACGTGGCGACACCGGGTCGCAGCGCCTCCCAGCGAAACGCCGGGCGCGCGTTCAGCGCCCCGGTGCGGAGCTGCTGAACGTATTGCGGCATGCGGGCGAGGCCATGGCTGCCGACGCCGTCCAGCTCCGCTTCGATGAGCACCTCCGCCGTGCCCAGCGCGTCGGCGTCCGGCACGCCCAAGCCGCGCAGTGCGCGGGCGACCTCGGCACGGGCGAGGTCAGCCGCGACGCGCATGCCCACTTCCGGCCACAATCGACAGAACCCCGGCGGCGATGTCGGCCGAGATCCGCGCCTGCGCTTCCTCAGTGAGATCGGCGACGTGCGGCGTGATCATCAGCCGGAGCGCCGATCGCAGCGGATCGTCCGCCGTCAGCGGCTCCGTCGGGATGACGTCGAGCATCGCCCCGGCGAGCCGGCCGCCGCGGAGCGCCCCCGCCAGCGCCGCCGGCCACGACCACAGCGCGGGATCGATCTCGAACGGGACATCGCCGCGCTCGAGCGCGGCGATGTCCGCTGCATCAATCAGCTCCGTGACGACGATCACGTCCGCGCCTACGCGCTCCGATACAGCTTCGTCAGGACGAACTCGCGATGTCCGAGCGCTTCCGCGTTCGTCAGGCGGCCGCGCACGGTGCGCGCGAAGGAATCGAGGATCCTGTTCGCCGCGTCTTCCAGGGCGATGTCGCCGAGCAGCAGCGGCGACAAGTCGACGTCGATGTGCTCCGACATCGTCGTCGTCGTGATCGGATTCGGCGAGATCTTGATCACCGGCTCGATCGGATTGCCGACGACGTTGCCCTGCCCCGTCGTGAAGAAGTGCAAGACCGCGCCGCCGGCCGCGCACAACGTGATCTGCTCCGCCGCCGCGCTCGACGAGTCCATGAAATGCAGGCCGCGACCGATCGGCCGCTGCGCAGGCGCCAGCACCGACTTCACCGGATTCGTGCCCGTCTTCTGGATGTTGCCGAGCGCCTTCTCCTCGATCGTCGTCAGGCCGCCGCGGATGTTGCCCTCCGTCGGCTGCGACCCGAGCAGGTCGGCGCCGGTCCCCTGGATGAAGGCGACGTATTCGTTGTAAGTCTTCAGGAAAGCCGCCCGCACGGCGTCTGTCTCGCAGCGCGCCGCGATCAGATGCTCGCCGCCCGTCAGCTCCGACGTCTCGCCGAAGATCACCGTCGCGCCCTGGTCGATCAGCCGGTCGATCGCGCGGCCGAGCGCCGGATTGCCGGCGACGCCGAGCGTCGTGTCGGACTCTCCGCACTTGATCGACAGCACGAGCTCCCTGACCTCGATCGGGACGCGCTCGATCTCGCTCGCGTCCTGCATCATCGTCTTGAGCGCGCGCGCCGCCCGCTCGATCGTGCTCAGGTCGCCGTAGCGCTCGATCTCGAACGCGTCCACCGGCTTGCCCGTCGCGGCGATGCCGTCGGCGACGCGTTGCGTCCACTTCGGCTCGATGCCGACGACGACGCAGGCGGCGACGTTGGGATTAGCGCCGGTGCCAATCAACGTGTCGAACGTCAACGCCAGATCTTCGCCGAACTGCAGGCGGCCGTACGGATGCGGCAGCGGCAGCGACCCCGGGATCAGCCGTGCCGCGCCCTCGGCCGCGGCGTTAGAGATGTCGTCCAGCGGCAGAACGACGACATGATTCCGGACGCCGACCGCGCCGTTGGAGCGGCGGTAGCCAGTGAGCTTCATACTGACCACCTCACCGTCTTGACGTTGTGCGTGTGGACGTGAGCGCCCCGCGCGATCGCCCCCGACGCGCGGCCGATCCGCTCGCCGTACTCGATGACGTCGGCACCCGCCGGCACGTCTTCCAGCGCGACCTTGTGGCCGAGCGGGATCAGGTCCCGCACCGCGATCGTAACGTCGGGACCTCCCTCGAGCACGCGCACGATGATCGCGTCGCCGGGCGATAGATCGCGAACCGCCACTGCCACGTGATCGCTTTGACGGTGCGCGAGCGCATGATAGGTCACGAGCCACCTCCGAGCTTGAAATCCTATTCAAGGAGGATACTTCGGGGGGGATGGGCGGCGCCCTGCTCGCGTGCGGCGCCGCGGACGGAATAACAGTGCGTGTCGGGGCCTGACGTGCCGAATGGCGATCGCGTCATCGTTCGCTAGAGGCTGGGAATACGGCTGCGAGCGACCTGCACGATCACCTGGATCGCGGCGTCGAGCCGGTCCGCCAGCACGCGGTCGGCGATGTCCTGCGGGGTGTGGTAGGCCGGATCCGGCGACCAGTGGAGGAACACGGCCGGGATGCCGATCCGTTCGAACGCCTCGTGGTCGCTCGCGCCGGTCCGCGTCGTCGAAAAGGATAAACCGATTGCTCGCGCTCGCTCGGTGGCAAAGTCAAACAGGCGCAGGTCGCCACCGCTGTTGCCGAGCAGGAACCGATCGCCGACGCCGACCATGTCGGCGTTGATCATGCCGGCGATCGTGCCCGCCCGCTCGCTCCGGACGTAGTGCTCGGACCCGAGCAGCCCGAGCTCTTCGGCGCCGAACGCGAGGAACTCGACCGTCAACTCGGGCACGATGCCGCGCAGCTGATGCGCCGCCTCCAGCATCGCGGCGACGCCGGATGCGTTGTCGTTGGCGCCGGGGCTCCCCGGCACCGAATCGAAGTGGGCGCCAATCACGAGACGGCGCGGCGTCCGCCCGCCGAGCGTCGCGATCACGTTGTTGGTCATGCGCGTCTCGCTGACGACGTCCAAGTTCATCGACGCCGTTACCGCTCCCGAGCGCAGCAATGAGAGCAGCTGATGACCGTCCTCCTGCGAGATCATAGCGGCCGGAATTCGGCCCGCGCCTCCGAGCGTTCCGCTCGTCAACCCCGGCGCGTTGTTGTAGATGAGCACGCCGATAGCGCCCGTGTCGGCCGCGTTCTCCACCTTCTCGCCGAAGCGCAGCCCCCCGCGCTCGACGAGCGCGATGCGCCCGCGCGCGTTCGTCGCACGGAATTCGGCGGCGGTTCCCTTCCCGGCCCCGGCCAGCGGCGCCGACAGCGGTCCACGCGTCCCCGGGCTCTGCATCAACACACGCGCGTTG
>VGFF01000108.1 GCA_016868955.1 Armatimonadota bacterium | reverse complement strand
GACGGCAGGCTGTTGGAACGTTACCGTTCTCATTTCCTGTCTCCTTCGGAATCGTTCCGATGGGGACCGACGCGAGGGGGTGCTCAGCTCGATCCGACGCGTGCTCGTCCGTGCTTGCAAGGCTTGTACCGGGCGGTTTTCGATCGTGCCGCGGAACCGGACCTCCTCTCGCGTCTCCTCGGCCTCGCGCAACAGCCGGCCCCGCTCCACGTGCAGAGCGTATTCGCCGGTGAATCTTGTCACTTGCACGGCTTCGATGGTTTCAGGCAATCCCGAGACGCGCCCGCCGCTGCCGCTGAACTCGTGCGTGGCGCGAATACGCGCGACGGTGCCTGCCGGCGTCGACCCCACGGACGTCAAGACGTAGTTCTCTTGCGTGGAGATTCGCGAGCGCCCCTGCTCGCGCTCGTAGCTGCGCGACCACGATTCACCAGGGCGCACGGGACGATCCGGCAGCAGCACGAATAACTCTTGGGTCGTTGGCTCTCCGGTTCGGAGATCGAGCAGCGAGCCCAACGGCCTCATGCGCCCGCGCACAGCCGGCGGCGTCGGTTCGTTGTGGGACAATCAGTCGACGACGAGGCGCTGGGTCTGGCGCGGCCACTCCAGCGTCATCACGCCCGCGGCATCCACCTCGGCAACCCGAAACTCTTCGATGCCCTCGCGCTGCAGCTCATTGCACGAATCGCCGGTCTCCCGCTGCACGACGACGCGCGAGGCCTCGCTGAACCGGTATTGCAGGACGTCGTTGGCGGACAACCGGTAGCGCAACTCGAGGGTCTGCGGCGTCTGCGCGCCGGCCGGCCCAAAGGCGAGGACGAGAAACAGGAACGGGAGGAAAGCGAGCCGTCGCCTCAAATCGACGTCCTCACCCCTCCCGTCCGCGGCCGCTGGAAACCGCCGGCCGAAGTCGTGCGACAACTAAGCTTTCTTCGCCTCGAGCTTCTTCTTGATGCGCTTGAGGCGGAAGACATCCTCACGCGCGCGTTGCTCGAGGACGGCGTTGATGTAGCGGATCTCGGCGTGGATCCGCGGAATGACGACCTGCTCGAGCGCGTTCACGCGCCGCGTCGTCTTCTTGATCTCCTCGCCGATCTTGCGCAGCTTGATCTCGGTGCTGGCGACCTCGAGGATCGCCGACAACACTTCCTCGAAGTTCGACGCGCTCTCGATCGTCCGGGCGCTGACCGCCGTCGGATTGTGGCCGCGCTCCATCAACGGGCGATGGATGTTCGAGGCTTGCACCGTCGGCACTTTGATGCCCCAGATGTTGACGATCTCGACCTCGGCGAGAAGCTCGCGCTTGTCGGCGAGCGCTGCCGCTTCCAGCGACTGCCGGCCTTCGACCGCCTTGGCCAGGCTGAGCACGACGTAGGCATTCTCGCACGCCTCATTCAGGCGCTCACGCGCCGCCAACGCCTGGCGCACGATGTTGAAGAAGTCGGCGACGAGCGCGTCCCGCTTGCGTTTGAGCAGATCGACACCTTGCCGCGCGATGCGCAACTGGTTCTTGCGCTGCAGCAGGTTCATCCGAGTCGGGCTCAGAGTCTGCATGAATTCTCCTCGCTCATGCCGCGCCGCGTCGCGGCCGCGACGGCCCCGTCACGATTGCGGCAGGCGTTCGCCCTTCTTTCCCCAGATGTCGTCCATGAGTGCGCCGTAGTACTTCTCGATGTGGTCCTTGCTCAGACGCTTCAGCTCGCCCTTGGGGAACTTGCTGAGCAGGCTCCAGCCGACGGCCAGCGTCTCGTCGATGGACCGGTCAGTGTCACCCTGACCGATGAACGTCTTCTCGAAGTCGGCGGCGAAGTTGAGGTACAGTTTGTCGAGATCGGTCAACGCCTCTTCGCCGATGATCGCGACGAGGCGGCGCAGGTCCAGGCCGTTCGCGTAGGCTGAGTACAACTGATCGGAGACCTGCTTGTGGTCCTCGCGCGTGCGGCCCTTGCCGATGCCGTTGCCCATCAGCCGGGACAGCGAGCCGGGCGGCGTGATCGGCGGGTAAACGCCCTGCCGGTGCAGCTGCCGGCTCAATACGATCTGCCCTTCGGTAATGTAGCCGGTCAGGTCCGGAATCGGGTGGGTGATGTCGTCGTCCGGCATCGACAGGATCGGGATCTGGGTGATCGACCCGGTCTTGCCGCGGATCTTGCCGGCCCGCTCGTAGATCTGCGCCAGGTCCGTATACATATAGCCGGGGTAGCCGCGGCGTCCGGGAATCTCCTCGCGCGCCGCGCCGATCTCGCGCAACGCCTCGCAGTAGTTCGTCATGTCGGTGAGGATGACGAGCACGTGCACGTCGTGCTCGAATGCCAGATACTCGGCGGTAGTCAGCGCCACGCGCGGCGTCATCAAGCGCTCGATCGTCGGGTCGTTCGCGAGGTTCATGAACACGACCGATCGGCTCAAGGCGCCCGTGGACTCGAACTCCTCGATGAAGAACGAGGCCTCGCGCTGCGTGATCCCCATGGCCGCGAAGACGACGGCGAACGCCTCGTCCTTGCCGGGCACCTTCGCTTGACGCGCGATCTGAGCCGCGATCTCGTTGCCCGGCAGCCCGGTGCCGGTGAAGATCGGCAGCTTCTGGCCGCGGACGAGCGTGTTCAGTCCGTCGATCGTGCTGATGCCGGTCTGGATGAACTCGGCCGGCTTCTCGCGCGACACGGGGTTGATCGGCGAGCCGATGATCGGCACGCGCTTGTCGGGGATGATCGGCGGCAGATCGTCGATCGGTTCACCGAGGCCGTTGAACCGGCGGCCGATCATCTCGCGGCTGACGGCCAGCCGCGCGACGTCCTCGCGCAGACTGATCGACGTCGTCGCCAGGTCCAGACCGCGCGTCTCCTCGAACACCTGCACCACGGCGTTTTTCTCCGAGACCTCGATGATCTGCCCGCCGCGCGACGACCCGTCGGCGACGTGAATGTTCACGATCGCGCCGTATGACAGGTCCTTCGCGCCCTCGACGAACAGCAGCGGGCCCGAGATGTAGTTCAGCGAGTTGTACCGCTTGGTTGCCAGCTCCATCGTTTCCCTCCGCGCGGACCTAGCCGGCCGCGACCGGTGACGTGCCCTGGAACGCTTGCGGGATGCGGTTCATGAGGTCCTTGTAGCGCGCGCCCCAGTCCTCCCGCTTGATCTCCTTCATGCGGGCGATCTCCTCGATGACCGGCACGTTGATCACGTCGTCGATGGTCATCGCGCCGCGCCGCACGGCGTCGACCGAGGCCTTGTAGAAGGCCAGGATGATCTTCGCCATGCCGTAGACCTTCTCCGGCGCCGAGTAGGCGTCGACCTCCGAGAACGCGGACTGCTGCAGGAAGTCCTCGCGGATCATCTTGCCGGCTTCGATGACGAGCCGTTGCTCATCCTGCAGCGCGTCCGGGCCGACGAGCTGCACGATCTCCTGCAGCTCGGCTTCCTTCGAGAGGATGCTCTGGATCTCGTTGCGGACGTCGACAAAGTCAGGCGCGACGTGCTCGTGATACCAGCGCTCCAATCCCGGCGCGTAGAGACTGTAGGAACGCGTCCAGTGAATGGCCGGGAAGTGGCGGCGGTCGGCCAGGCTCTTCTCCAACGACCAGAACGCACCGACGATACGCAGGGTCGACTGGGTGACCGGCTCGGAGATGTCGCCGCCCGGCGGCGAGACGGCGCCGATGACCGTGACCGATCCGACCCGCTCGCCGGAACCGAGCAGGACGGCGCGCCCAGCGCGCTCGTAGAACGCGGCCAGCTTCGCCGCCAAGTACGGCGGGTAGCCTTCCTCGGCCGGCATCTCCTCGAGACGGGACGAGATCTCGCGCAGCGCCTCGGCCCAGCGGCTCGTCGAGTCGGCCATCAATGCGACCGAGTAGCCTTGGTCGCGGAAGTACTCGGCCATGGTGACGCCGACGTAGATCGACGCCTCGCGGGCGGCGACGGGCATGTTAGACGTGTTCGCGACGAGGATCGTCCGCTCCATCAAGGGTCGCCCCGTGAGCGGGTCTTCGAGCTCCGGAAACTCGACGAGCACGTCGGTCATCTCGTTGCCGCGCTCGCCGCAGCCGACGTAGACGATGATCTGCGCGTTGCCCCACTTCGCCAGCGACTGCTGCATGACGGTCTTGCCCGATCCGAAGGGCCCCGGAATCGCCGCCGCCCCGCCCATCGCAATCGGGAAGAGCAGGTCGAAGACGCGCTGACCGGTGAGGAACGGCTCGCCGGGATCGAGCTTGCGCTTCGCCGGCCGCGGGATCCGCACGGCCCAGCGCTGCAGCATCGCCAGCTCGGCGCCGTTGTCCAGCCGGCAGACGGGCTCGACGACGTTGAACGAGCCCGGGGCAATATGGGCGACCTTGGCGCCGCGCGCATCGGCCGGCACCAGGATGCGGTGCGTGAACGAGAACTCCTTGACCTCACCGATCACGTCACCCGGCTGCACCGTGTCGCCGACTTGAACCGTCGGCACGAAGTCCCACTTGCGCTCGCGGTCGATGCTGTTGACGACGACGCCGCGCCCGATGAACGGTCCCTCGCGCTCCTCGATGAGGTTCAACGGGCGCTGGATGCCGTCATAGATGGCGTTCAACATGCCCGGCCCGAGCTCGACGGTCAGCGGTCCGCCCGTGGACGCCACCGGCTCGTCGACGTAAAGCCCGGAGGTGTCCTCGTAGACCTGCACGAACGCCGTCGCGCCGTCGAGGCGGATGATCTCGCCGAGCAACCCTTCCTTGCCGACCTTCACGATGTCGTACATCCGCGCGCCGGGAATCCCCTCGGCAATGCAAGCGGGACCGGAAATCTTGACGATGCGCCCTGCTTCCGGCATCTGTGCCTCCCTACTTCAACTTGACGTAAAACCCGATGTTTTCCTTGACCAGCCGTTGGATGTACGCCTCGCCCGACTCCAGCTGCGGTTTTGGCGCCGGATACGGGACGAGGATCGGCAAGTCGCGGCCGCGGAGCAAGCGCTGCCGCTCTTCTTCGGTGCCTTCCAAAAGCGTTTCGTTGACCGCGATGAGCCCGTAATCTTGCGTCACGAGCCGGCGCAGCACTTCGAGCGCTTCTTGCGCGTCGGCAGCCTCGAACACCTCGACGCCGGCCAAGCGGAACCCCGTTGCGGTCTCCTGATCGGCGAGGACGGCAATCCTATGCAAGGGCCATCTCCCTCCTCACGACGTCGCGGGGGATGCCGAGAACCTTCGCTCGGGCGATCAGGCGCAGGTTCTTCAATTCGTCGTAGAGCATCGCCAGGAACCCAAGCACCACGTCGATGCCGAGCGGATCCCCAAGATACAGCTGGGTGTGCTGGCGGGACACCTGTTGGGCGACCCAGCGCTCGATGTCTGCGGGCGTCGCCCCTTCCGGATGCAGACCCCGAGCGCGAATTTCACGCTGTCCGACCTCCGCGGTCTCGGGATCGGCCAGGTTGACGAAGACGTGAGAGGCCAACAACCCGCCCGGCACGTAGAAGTTCTGCCGCTCGGCCCGCGGCATGTCCTTCGCGAGCTGGAGCTTGTACGCTGTGGCCAGGTTCGTGTAGTCGATGTCCGTTTCCAAGCTGCGCCGGACGGAGGCCGCGCTTCCGTCCGCGCCGCGCGTCGCACGCAGCGCCCACTCGTAGTAGTACCGCCCGATGTGCAGCTCGAGCGCCATCAGGTCCTTGTCCTGCAGGTACCGATACAATCCTTCGCTGAGCGGGCGCGCCAGCGGGTGGTCCCACGTCGCCAGCGTCGACGCGACAGCGGCGATGTCGGGCTGCAGGCTGAGTTCCTTTAGCCGGATCTCGCTGAGCGTGCCGGCCGGCACGAAGTTGGATTCGACGTCGTCGCCGCCGCGGCCGACGTGTTTGGCCCGCAGGATCACGAGCAGGTTGTGCAGATCCCACCGCATCAGGACGACCTCGATGAGATCCCGCGACTTTCCCTCCGCGAACGACAGCAGCTTGCGCACGGTCTTCTGGAAGTGCTGCATCAGCGCTTCATCGACCGCACGCAGGCCCTGATACCGCGACAACGCTTCCTGCAGATCGGTCGCGTACGGCGTGCTGTTCAGGGCCTGCAGAAAGGCGTCGAGCGTCGGCAGCGACAGCAGCTCCTCGACGCGTCCTGGCGCCAGCAACCGGGAGCGCATGCCCTTCACGCGGGCGTTGATGTATCCGAAATCAGACGGCACGAACCGCTCCTCTCCTGCCCGAAGGGCCGGCGGGCGTTACTTCCACAGCAGATCGGCGACTTGGCTCGTCAGCATCGGCCGCGCGCGCTCGAGCCGCGACCGCAGCGTGTTCTCGACGACGAATCGGCGGCCCTCGCCGCCGCGCACGCGAACCCCCAAAGCGACGTCGCGCGCCGCCCGAACGACGCCGTGCACGCCGGCCGCGCGAACCGCCGCCTCGACGCGGGCGACGTCGGACTCCGCGCACTCGACTTCGACCGGCCCTTGAAATCCGCGCGCCGCTTCCGCCAGCAAGCCGCGCAGCAGCTTCTCGTATCGCGCCGGGTCGTTGCGCAGCGCCTCGAGCCGCCTCAGCGCCTCGTCGAAGACGCGCGCGATCTCTTCGTCCTTGACCTGAAGGAGCACGGACGCGGCGCGCAGGTTGCCCGTGCCATCGGCGCGCGTGCGACCGGCTGCGGCGGCGTGCGCGAGCTGCCGCGCCGTCGCGGCGATCATCTGCTCGACTTCGGCCTTCGCTTCGTTGACGATCGTCGCGGCGCGCTCCCGCGCCTCGGCGACGACACGGTCCTGCTCGGCCTTGGATTCACGCTCGAGCAACGCGATCAGTTCTGAGCTCATTTCCGTCCTCGTTTCTCGGGTCCGGCGTTTCCACCCGCCATCGACGCGCGGTCGTCCTGGCTGCT
>VGFF01000107.1 GCA_016868955.1 Armatimonadota bacterium | reverse complement strand
GCCGGGGGGGGACGGCCCGCGCGAAGACGGCGACGAGCGCCGCGTGCCGCGCGCTGGAGACCATGTTCAACGATCCGTCGCCGAGCGCGAGGCAGGTCATGGTCCAGAGACCGTATTACATGTTGTGGCCGTGCTTCGCCGTCGCCGTGACGATCCTCTCGTTTAACCTGATGGGGGACGGCTTGCGCGACGCGCTGGACCCACGGCTTCGTCGTTGATCGCGGGCGGGACCGATCGAACGAAAGGGGAACGCACCACGCGATGATCATCTGGCAAAGCAAAACGCTGGACGTCGATGGCGTCCGGGCGCACTATCTGGAGGCCGGTGAGGGCGATACGATCGTGCTCGTGCACGGCGCGCTCGTCTGGTGCAGCGCCGAGCTTACCTACGGTTCGATCATCGAGCCGTTGAGCCGCCGGTTCAACGTCGTCGCCGTCGACGTCATCGGCTACGGCGAGACGCCGGGACGCGGCCCCGAGGATTTCTCGTCGGTCGCGCAGGGCGATTTTCTCGTGAAGTTCCTCCGCCGGCTGGACCGCCGCGCGCACGTCGCCGGCAATTCCCACGGCGGCTGGCTCGTGCAGTACATGGCGCACGAGGCGCCGGATCTCGTCCGCAAGGTCGTCATCATCAACAGCCTGAACGGCACGTCGCCGATCCCCGCCGACTACCCGCTGCCGCGCGACGTCGAGCAGACGATCGACGAGGCGTACGTCCGCAAGGATTTGCTCTCGTTCTACGTCGACCCGAAGCTCGTCACGGACGCGCGCGTGGGGCGCACGCTGGCGTTGTCGCTGCGCAACTACGACTTCGCGCTGGCGCGCCGCAAGTGGACGGGGCCGTTGCCGGCGGACTGGAACCGCAACCTCCTCTATAAGGGAAAGCACATCAGCGAGTTCGCCGGCGCATTGAACCGCCCGGTGCTGCTGACGTGGAGCCGCGAGAACCGCGGCGCCAGCCCCGAGGACGCGTTGCGCTTCTACCGCCGCCTGCGCGACGGCGAGGTCCACGTCTGGTCGCACGCCGGGCACCACGTGCACACGGAGCACCCGGAGAGCTGGTCCTACGTCGTCGGCGAGTTCCTGGCGCGCGGCGAGGCGCGGCCGTGAGAGCGGTCATCGTCCACGAATACGGCGGCACGGAGACGCTGCGCGTCGAAGACGTTCCCATTCCCGAACCCGGCGCCAACCAGGTGCGCGTGCGCGTCGAAGCGAGCGGTGTGAACTTCATCGATCTGTACCAGCTGCGCGGCTGGTACAAGGTGAAGCTGCCGCACGCGCTCGGGTTGGAGGCGGGCGGCGTCGTCGACGCCGTCGGATCGGGCGTGACGGACTTCCGCGCCGGCGATCGCGTGGCCTGCGCGTCGGCGCCCGGGACGTACGGCGAGTACACGATCGCGCCGGCGGCGCGCGTCGTACCACTGCCGGACGATCTCGACACAAAGACCGCGACGGCGCTGATGTCGCAGGGCATCACCGCGCACGCGATGGCGCTTGGCGCGTTTCCGCTGCGGCCGGAACGCGTCGCGCTCATCCACGCCGGCGCCGGCGGCGTCGGATTGCTGCTGACGCAGATCGCGAAACGGGCCGGCGCCCGCGTGATCACGACGGTATCGACGGAAGCGAAGGCCGCTTTGTCGCGCGCGGCCGGCGCCGATGACGTAATCGTGTACAGCCAGGTCGACTTCGAGCCCGAGGTGAGGCGCCTCACCGGCGGCGCCGGCGTGCACGTCGTTTACGACTCCGTCGGCAAGGACACGTTCGATCGCAGTTTGAACGTGCTGCGGCCGCGGGGCACCTTGGTGTTGTTCGGGCAAGCAAGCGGCGCCGTCCCACCGTTCGACGTCCAGGTCCTCAATCAGAAGGGCGGATTGTTCCTGACGCGGCCTTCGATGGGCCACTACACGGCGACGCGGGACGAGCTGCTGGCGCGCGCGCGCGACGTGTTCGCGTGGGTCGCGGACGGCTCGCTGACAGTGCGCGTCGAGCGGACGTACCCGCTCGAGGAGACGGGGCACGCGCTCGCGGACCTCGAGAGTCGGAAGACGACGGGAAAGCTGCTCGTCTTGCCTTGAGCACGGCCGTCAGCGCGGCGGGCGACGCCCCGCGTACACGGAATCTCCGAGCACGACGTGGAGATCGTCGCGCCGCAGCGCGTAGTGCGGCGACGTGGGATCGCTGATCGTTGTCAGCGTCGCACGGTCGGCGTCGTCGAGGAACGGCCCGTACGGGCCGCGATCCCAGTCCAGCGCGCGGCGCAACTGTTTCGCCAGCCAGCGTTCGGCCTCCGCCGAAAACGGTGGCAGCGCGTCAGTGATGAACGTGCGGGCGCGAACGTTGGCGGCGCCGGCCTCGCGCAGCAAGCGCGTCCATCCGTGCGGGTGCGGCAGGCCGCCCAGCGTGTCCCGCTGCATCGCCGCGAACCACCGCGCCCAGACGGCTTCCATGCGATCTTCCAAGCCCGGTTCGCCGATGCCGATGTCGAACGGCAGCATGCGCGGCCGCACGCCGCCCTCACGGATCGCGAGCGTCCCGCCGGCGCGCGTCACGCGGAGCAGCTCGGGCGCCGCATCGACGGGCCGCCGCACGTGGTGCAGGACACGGCTGCACCAGACGACGTCGAAAGCACCGTCCGCAAACGGCAAGGCGAGGACATCGCCGTGGTGAACGTGTCCCGTTCGCCCATGCGTCACCCCGACGAACACCTGTTTGGTACACTGTTCTCGCATGGACGATTCGACGAACGATGAGCGAATCTTGCGACGGGCATACGCGAGAGCGCTGCGCGCGCTCGCCGTTCGACCGCGATCGGCCCAGGAGCTGGACGATGTGCTGGCGCGCCAGTTTCCGACCGAGGTCGCGCGCGCCACGCGCGAGCGGCTGCGTGTAGAAGGGCTCGTCGACGACGCGCGATTCGCCCGCCTGTGGGCGGCGTCACGCGCCCAAGGCCGCGGATTCGGCGCGACGCGCATTCGGCGCGAGCTCAGCGCGAAAGGCGTCGTCGCCGACATCGTCGAAGACGCGATCACCGCCGCCGTCGGCGACGAATACGAAACGGCGCTCGCGGCGGCGCGCCTGCGGCGTCGACGATACGCCGGTCTGCCAGCCGCGACCGTGGCGCGGCGTGTGTCGGCGTGGCTGCAGCGGCGCGGCTTCGCGACGCGTACCATCATCGCCGTGTTGCGGGCGGAGGGCATCTTCGCGGGATCGATCTCCGACGATTCCGACCCGCCGCGATCCGAACCAGGAGACTGACGTGTCCCGGAATCAAGCGCGCGCCGCCGACACCCGCCAGATCGACTTGGACCTGACCTCGGACGCGCAAGCCGGCGGCGCGACGCCGGAACAACGAGTCCTCGCCGGCCTCAACGACGAGCAACGCGCCGCCGTCAGCGCCGATGGCGGACCGCTGCTGATCATCGCCGGCGCCGGCACCGGCAAGACGTCGGTGATCACGCGGCGCATCGCCTGGCTCATCGCGACCAAGCGCGCGCGCCCCTCGGAGATCCTCGCGCTGACGTTCACCGACAAAGCCGCGAACGAGATGGAAGAGCGCGTCGACCTGCTCGTGCCGTACGGCTTCACCGACGTCGCGATCTCGACCTTCCACTCGTTCGGCGACCGCCTGCTGCGCGAGAACGCCCTGCACCTGGGTCTGGCGCCGGACTATCGTCTGCTCAATCAGGCCGAGCAGGGGTTGTTCCTGCGACAGCGGCTGTTCGACCTGCCCGTCGAACGGTTTCGCCCGCTCGGCGATCCGGGACGATACGTCTCGGCGCTCGTCAGCCTGTTCAGCCGCGCCAAGGACGAAGCCGTCACGCCGGCGGACTACTTGCGCTATGCGGAAGACTTGGCGCGCCAAGCCGCGCCCGGCGACGATGAGGCGACCGCGCGCGCCGCCGATCAACGCGAGCTGGCCGCCGTCTACGACGCGTACCAGCGGCTGCTCGGCGAAGGCGGATTCGCGGACTTCGGCGACTTGCTGCTGCGTGCCGTCGAGCTGCTCGACGGTCATCCCTCCGTGTTGCGGGCCTTGCAGGAGCAATATCGCTACGTGCTCGTCGACGAATTCCAGGACACGAACCACGCACAGTTCGCTCTCGTCAAGCGGATCGCCGCCGGGCACGGCAACATCACGGTCGTCGGCGACGATGATCAAGCGATTTACAAGTGGCGCGGCGCGGCGATCAGCAACATCCTGACGTTCTCGCAGACGTATCCGAGCGCCCAGCGCGTCGTGTTGTCCCGCAATTACCGCTCGACGCAAGCGATCCTCGACGCCGCCTATCGGCTGATCCGGCACAACGATCCGGACCGCCTCGAGGTCGTGGAAGGCGTCAGCAAGCGCTTGGTCGCCGACGCCGGCGACGGCGCGCCGCCGCAGCATCTGCACTTCGACACGCTCGCCGCCGAAGCCGACGCCGTCGCTGATCGGATCGCGTCCTACGTCGCCGGTGGCGAAGGTGGCTACCGCGACGTCGCGATCCTCGTGCGCGCGAACCGCGACGCCGACGCGTTCCTGCGCGCGTTGAACCTGCGCGGCATCCCGTTCCAGTTCACCGGTACGCGCGGCTTGTACGACCGTGAGGAGGTCCGCCTCGCGCTCGCGTTCCTGCGGGCACTGGCGCGCCCGCGCGACAACCTCAGCTTGTTCGTGCTCGGGACGTCGCCGCTGTATGGGGCGCCGGCCTCCGATCTGTCGCGTTGCCTGGAGACGGCGAACCGGCGCAACCGGTCGCTCGAGCACGTCATGCGCCACCTGACGGCGTTCGACGATCTCGCCGCCGAGGTCAGCACGGACGGGCAGGCGGCGGTCGGCCGGCTCGTCGAGGACCTGGACGCGATGCGCGCGATCGCCGCCGACGTGCCGACGGGGCGCGTGCTGTATACGTACCTCGTCGAGCGCACGGGGTACATTCGGCGTCTGGCCACGTCGCAGGCGCCCAGCGACGAGAATCGCGTCCGCAACCTGGCGGTTTTCTTCGACATCGTCGCGCGCACGGCGTCGCTGCTCCGCTACGACCGCGTGCCCGAGTTCATCGCCCACCTCGACGACCTCATCGTCGTCGGCGACGACCCGTCCGTCGCCGACGACGATCCGGACGCTGACGCCGTCCGCGTCATGACCGTGCATCGCGCGAAGGGGTTGGAGTTTCCCGTCGTGTTCGTCGTTGCCTGCGTCGATCAGCGATTCCCGACGACGCGGCGCCGCGACGCGATCGAGCTGCCGATCACGCTGTCTCACGACGTGCCGACGCGGGGCGACCATCACCTCGAAGAGGAGCGGCGTTTGTTCTACGTCGCGATGACGCGGGCCAAGCATCGCTTGTGGTTGACGAGCGCGCACGACTACGGCGGTCTACGGGCGCGCAAGGTCAGTCGTTTCGTCATCGAGGCGCTGGAACTGCCGAAGCCCGACGGCAAGCGGACGCGCGCCTCGGCGCTGGCGCAGATCGAGCGGCACGCGCCGCCCGCGGCCGACGGCGGCGCCCTGCCCGGCATCCTCCCGGCCGAGCAGCCGATCTCCCTTTCGTTCCGGCAGGTCGACGACTACGAAACCTGCCCGCTGAAGTACAAGTACGTGCACGTTCTCCGCGTGCCGGTGCGGCGCGACCACCGCGTCGCCTACGGCAGCGCGATCCACGAGGCGGTGCAGGAGTATAATCGCCGGCGGGCGCGGCGGCAGTCCATGTCGTTGGTGGAGCTGACCGCGTACTTCGAGCGCGTCTGGGTCAACGAGGGCTTCCTCAGCCGCGAGCACGAGGATCTCCGGTTGGACGAGGGGCGGCGGGTGCTCGCGCGCTTCCACGAGTTCGAGGAGCGGGGCGGCGACGTTCCGACGATGGTGGAGTCGCCGTTCTCGTTCCACATCGACAACACGCGCGTGCGCGGCCGCTGGGATCGCGTCGACCTGCGCGACGGCGTCGCGACGCTCATCGACTTCAAGACCTCGGAAGTGAGGGAGCAGGACCGCGCCGACAAGCGCGTCGTCGACAGTCTGCAGCTGCACGTGTACGCGCTGGCCTATCGCGAGATGTACGGCCGCGCGCCCGATTGGCTGGAGATGCGCTTCCTGGGACCCCAGGGTGTGCTCGTCGGCCGGGCCGCGCCCGACGAGGCGGGCATCGACGCGGCGCGGAAAGCGCTGCGCGACGCGGCGGCCGGGATCCGGCGCGGCGACTTCCGCGCGACGCCCGACTGGTTCCGCGCCTGCCGCTACTGCGCGTTCCAATCCATCTGCCCGCACACCGCGAGGTCCGAAGGCTGAGCGGGCGCCGCATCCGCGCGGTTACGCTGGACGTCGGCCACACGTTGCTGCTCGGCGTGCCGTCCTGGTTCGACGTTTGGACGGGCGCGCTCGCCGCCGTCGGACATGACACGCACCGGGAAGCGCTGCAACGCGCGTACACGCGAGCCACCGCGGCGATGGCGAATCGCCCACCTGCCGCCAGCACCCGCGAGACGTGGCACGCCTTCAACCTCGAGATGGTCCACGCGCTGGGCGTCGGTGCAGACCGAGAAGTGGTCGCCGAGCGCGTCGGCGCCTCGTTCGCGTCGGTGCGGGCGCGATTCGTGCCGTTCGACGACGTTCTCGCCGTCCTCGACGCCCTGCGCGCCCGCGGCTTGCGCCTCGGCGTCGTCTCCAATTGGGAGACCGGCCTCGAGAAGACGCTGGCCGAGGTGGGTATTGGAGACTACTTCGAGTGCGTCATCGCCTCCGGGGTGGTCCGGGCCGCCAAGCCGGACCCTCGGATCTTCGATGCGGCGCTGCGGGTGCTCGGCATCGAACCTGCTCAAGCGGTCCACGTCGGCGACTCTTACGAGGCAGATGTCGCCGGCGCGC
>VGFF01000106.1 GCA_016868955.1 Armatimonadota bacterium | reverse complement strand
GCCGGCGACGTCGTCGCGGCGGCGCTGGCCGTCTACGAGGCGCACGGGCTCGGCGCCAACGCGCGCCGCACGATGGGCCACGGCATCGGCCTGGAGACAGTCGAGCAGCCGTATCTGCGCGCCGGCAGCGAAGCGGTCCTCGAGGCCGGCATGGTGCTCTGCGTGGAGCCAGGCGCCTACTTGCCGGATCGCGGCGGCGCCAGTGTCGAGGAGGAGATCCTCGTGACCGCCGACGGCTATGAGGTGCTCACCGCGAACATCCCGCGCCGGCTGTGGGAGTAGGCGCGACGATGCGGCCTCCAGAAAGTGCGTGCAATCGGAGCACTATTGTTGGAGAATAGGCGCCGATGCACAAACTTGAACCGATACATCGTCTTCCCCGAAGCTGCATCTGTATGGGGCGCGGACAGTTGACGCGGTTCGCCGCCACACTCTGACGGCAACCGCGCGCTCGTCTGCGCGCCTCAAATTCGAAGAACCTCCCGTTCCCATGACGTTTCTGTATCGACGCCCCGGCGATCTGCCGCGCGTGCATCGAAGCTGGTGTCTGTCCGGATGCTCGAAAGGAGTTCACCCATGACGAAGAACTCGGATCGGTCACGTCCTTCGCTCGTCATCGTGATCCTCGCGCTTGCGCTGGCGATCGCGTCGACCGCGGTCCCGAGCGCGCCCTCGGCGGCAGCACCTGCAAGCCGGCGGGCCACGATCGGGCTCGTCCAGGAGCCGCGCACGTTGATGCCGCATTTCGATCTGCTGTCGGTCGCGCACGAGACCCAGAACCTCGCGTTCGAGTGCCTGCTCGCGATCGACGAGAAGGGCAACTACGTGCCGCGCCTGGCCACCGAGGTACCGTCGACGCGCAACGACGGCATCGGCGGCGAGGGACGCACGTACACGTTCAAGATTCGCAACGGCGCCAAGTGGGCCGACGGCCGTCCCGTGACCGCCGAGGACGTGGAGTTCACGTGGCAGGTCATCACGAACCGCAGCCTGCCGATCCCGAGCCGTGTCATCTGGTCCGACGTGCAGCGCGTCGAAGTCGTCAACCCCCAGACGGCGCGTTTGCACTTCGCGGAGCCGAACTCCGGCGTGCTCGCGGTCATGGCGACGGACAGCTGCTTCATCATGCCCAAGCACATGCTCGCTGGATCCGACCTCTCGAACGCTCCGTTCCACCGCAAGCCGCTCGGCTCCGGTCCGTTCCAGGTCCAAGAGTGGACGGCGGGCAGCTTCATCCGCTTGACGAAGAACCCGAGCTATTGGGTCGCGGGCAAGCCGGCGCTCGACGAGCTGCAGGTCCGCATCCTGCCCGGCACGGAAGGGCAGCGCGCGGCGATGCAGCGCGGCGAGGTCGACTTGATGATGCACCTGACGACCGCCGACTTGTCCTTCGTCGAGCGGCTGTCGGACTACCGCGTCGTGAAGTCGCCTACGCACGCGCAGTGGCAGTTCTGGCTCCACAATGAAGATCCGATCCTGTCGGACAAGAACGTACGGCAAGCGCTCGCCTATGGCTTGGACCGCGCCACGATCACGAAGTCGCTGATGCGGGGCACCGTCGAGCCGATGGACGCGGCGCTGCCCCCGTCGCACCCGATGCACAACGCCCGCGTGAAGAAGTATCCATACAACGTGGAGCAGGCGCGCGGCCTGCTCGATCGCGCCGGTTGGGTCGCGGGTGCCGACGGCATCCGGCGCAAGGACGGCCGGCCGCTGCGGCTGGAGATCCTCAACATCGCCGGTCAGGTCGAGCGCCGGCAAGTCATCCAGATCGCGCAGGAGAACTGGCGCCGTGTCGGCATCGACACGACGATCCGCGAGATCGACGCGCCGGCGTTCCCGCCGACGATGGCACAAGGCAACTTCCAGATCGCCTACGGGTCGTTCGGCGAGCGACACGATCCGGCGTTCGCGCTGTGGCTGGGCACGAATTGGCAGCGCTATCGCAACGAGCGCGCGCTGGGACTACTGCGCCGCGCGCTCACGACGGTGCGCCGCGATCAGCGCGTCTCGCTCGTGCGGGAGTTCCAGGCAGTCGCCGCCGAGGACATGCCGATCTTGATGGTCGCGCCGCGCATCTTCCTCAACGCCGCCCATCAGCGGCTCGACGGCTATGTACCGACGCTGTCGGGGAGCTTGTGGGGCGCGCAGAATTGGCAGGTCAAGTAGCGCCAAGGCGTGCGGAGCACCGCGCGCGGCCGTAGCGAGATTATGCGACTCCGACGCACCCGATGACGCGGTACTTCGGGCTGCGGCTGGCGAGCGCGCTGCCGCGGCTGGCGCTGATCTCGATCTTCTTGTTCGCGCTCATCCACACGCCGCCGGGCGGGCCCGCGGACATCTACGCCGCGGACCCCTCGGCGACGGCCGCCGACGTCGCGCGCATCAAGGAGCTGTGGGGCCTCGATCAGCCGGTGCCGCTGCAGTATGGGCGCTGGCTGCGCAACGCGATTTCCGGAGACTGGGGGCAATCGTTCAGCGAGCGCCGCCCCGTGCTCGCGACGGTGCTCGAGCGGCTGCCGAATACGGTGCTGCTGACCGCATCAGCGGTCGCCATCTCGCTCGTCTTCGGCCTGCTGTTGGGCGTGCTCGGCGCGTCGCATCCGTCGCGGGCCGTGCGCGAGGGCGTGCAGGGGGCGGCCGTCCTCGGCCTCAGCGTGCCGACGTTCTGGAGCGGCGCGCTCGTGCTGCTGATCTTCTCGGCGAACTTGCGCTGGATTCCCTCCGGCGGGGCGGCGACGATCGGCGCGCCGTTCTCGATCGGCGACCGGCTCTTGCACCTGGTCGGTCCGGCGCTCGTGCTCGGCTCGATCTACATTGCCCAGTGGACGCGATACCTGCAAGCCGGCCTCTCGGAGGTGCTGCGCGAGGATTACGTGCGCACGGCGCGCGCGAAGGGCCTGGCGGGGCGCGTCGTCCTCGTCCGCCATGCGCTGCGCAACGCCGTGCTGCCATTGATCACCTTGCTCGGACTGGAGATCCCGCGGCTGCTGTCCGGCGCGCTCGTCACGGAGGTCGTCTTCGCCTGGCCGGGCGTCGGCCGCTTGCTGACCGGCGCCCTCCTGCAGCGCGACTACCCGCTCGTGATGGGCGTGTTGATGCTGCTCGCGTTCGCCGTCGTCGCCGTCAACATCCTCACCGACGTCGCCTACGCGCTCGTCGATCCGCGCGTGCGGTTCGGGTAGCGGCCGTGAGAGCGGTCCGGCACGAGCAGACAGCGAACATGGTCATGCGCCGGTTTCGCCGCAATCGGCCGGCGGCCGGCGGGGCCGTTGTCCTCGTCGTCCTCGCCGTCGTCTCGGCCGCGGCGCCGTTTCTCGCGACGCACCGCCCCGACGCCGTCGATCCTCTGAACATGCTGCAAGGCCCCAGCGCCGTCCACTGGATGGGCACCGACGACATCGGCCGCGACACGTATAGCCGCCTGCTGTACGCGGGCCGCGTCTCGCTCGCGCTCGGCGCCGGCGTGGCCGTTCTCGCGGTCGGGATCGGCGCGACGTTGGGTGCCGTCACCGGCTACTTCGGCGGGCGCACTGATGCGATCGTCGGCGCGGTCATCGACGCGTTGCTGACCCTGCCCGCGATCGTGCTCGCGATGGTCTCCGGCGCGTTCCTGCAGCTGAACACGTGGCGCCTCGTCGTGATCCTCTCGCTCGTGTCGTGGACGACCGTGGCGCGTCTGGTGCGGGCGCAGGTGCTGACGCTGCGGGCCTGGCCCTTCGTCGAAGAGGCGCGCGCGATGGGTGCGGCCGAGTCTCGGATCCTGTTCCGCTACGTTCTGCCGAACGCGCTCGTCCCCGTTTACGTGTCGGGGACTCTGCTCGTCGCGTACGCGATCCTCGTCGAGTCGGCGCTGAGCTTCCTCGGATTCGGCGTGCCGCCGCCGGCGGCGACGTGGGGCGGCATGCTCAACGCCGCGCAGCTGTATTATCGCGAGGCGCCGTGGCTGGCGATCTTCCCCGGATTGGCCATCACGCTCGTCGTCGCCAGCATCAACTTCGTTGGCGAAGGCTTGCGGGAGGCGCTCGATCCGCGGCTGCGCGGCAAATAGCGGGCGCGCGTTGCGGTGTCGTCTCCCGTTCGGCAGGAGCGCCGCGCCGAACGCCGCCAACGTCTCCTCCGGACGGATGCGTGAAGACGGCGCAGCACCACCCATCGAAACGACGGGAGGCACGACGTGATCGATCGACCCCGAAAACCGCTCGCCTCGCGCCCGACCGCGCAGACGTCCGACCCTCCGAAGACGGGCATTCGGCTGGGCGCGCTGCCACAGCATCTGCGTGGTCCGGGCGAGGACGATCCTCTGGACCGCGGCGCCCCGGGCTCGGCCGGGGACCTCGAACGGCGCCGTCGTGTCGCCGTGCGATTGCCCGTGCCGCGCGCTTGGGCGGACGGCGAGCATTCGTGGCGCGCGTCCGCCGCCGAGAAGCTCGATCGATCGCCGACGCTCTTGGAAAGCTTGGAGGCGCTGTTCGATCGCGTCGATACCCTCGTCTCCGACGCGCGGCGGGCCGAGCGCCGCTTGCGCGCGCACGGTCACCGCGAGGATGCCGAGGCGATCCGCGAGTCCGTGCGGCGGCTGTCGGAAGTGCGCAAGAACACGATGTAGGCCGGTCCACGGAGAACTTCGGGAAGCTCGGTGACCGCGGAATCTCCGGGGGGGTAGGTTCGAGGCGGCGCGCGTCGGGTACACTCCGGGTGTGTCACATCCGTACGACCTTTTCGAGCCGGTGGCCGCCGCGCCCGTGCGGATCGGCGAAGCAGACGTCTATACGGGCATCTGCAGCTGGGCGGATGCCGAGTTCGTGCGGAACGGCAACTTCTACCCGCGGGGGGTTCGATCGAAGCCCGACGCGCGTTTGCGTTATGTGGCGAGCCAGTTTCCCGCCGTCGAGGTCGACGCGACGTTCTTCTCGCTGTTGTCGCCCGCGCAAGCGACGCGGTGGGTGAACGCCACGCCAGCCGGCTTCCTGTTCAGCGTGAAGGCGTTTGGGCTCTTCACGGGGCAGGGCGCCGACCCGAATCGGTTGCCGCCCGGCATTCGCGCGATGCTGCCAGCCGAGTTCTCGGACGCGCCCCGCGTCCACCACGGTGACGTGCCTTCCGAGGCGATCGACGCGTGCTGGGCGGCGTGGCTGTCGTTCGTCGACGTCTTGGCTGCGGCCGGCCGGCTCGGCTACCTGCTGTTCCAATTCCCGGCGCGATTCCGCTACGCGCGAGCGCAGCTCGCGGTCGTCGCCGAGATCGCCGAGCGTCTCGCCGGTCGCCGGGCGGCTGTGGAATTCCGGCACCGGTCGTGGGTCGAGGATCGCGCGCGCGAGCACACCCTCGGCGCGCTGCGCGACCTCGGATTCGCTTACGTCGTGCCCGATGAGCCCCAGCTGGCATGGACGATGCCGCCGGAGGTCCACGTGACCGCCGATTGGGCCGTCCTGCGACTCCACGGCCGCAACTACGACGAGTGGTATTCGCCGGCTACAGGCGACTACATGAACGATTACGAATACAGCGACGACGAATTGCGCGCGTGGGCGGCGCGTCTTCGCGAGATCGGGAGCAAGACGAACCGCATCTATGCGTCGTTCAACAACTTCCCGCGCATGGCGAGGAGCGCGGCTCGGTTGATCGAGCTGCTCGAGGGCCGCGGCGCCGCGAGGGTCACGTCATCGGTGTAAGCACGGCAAATTGATCACGCGCAATACGCGGAGGTGCGCCCGGACCGGCGCCGGGAGCGTCGTGCAGCGCCGGGGCCGTGTCTGCTACAATCTTGGGGCTGCAGGGCGCTTAGCTCAGGGGTAGAGCGCTTCCTTGACACGGAAGAGGTCAGAGGTTCAAGTCCTCTAGCGCCCACCATCGCGAACCCCTCTTGGCTTTTTGGAGCACGGTGAAGGGCCGGAACAACTTCAGACGCGCTTTTCGGTCTTCCAGCGTGGCGTTCAAAGCAACCAAACCAACAACCGCGCGTTTCCGCTCGGAATCGCCTTGTTCGAAGATAACCGACAGTCTCTGTAGTCTTCCCCGTCAAGTAGACAGTGGATAACTAGAGATGTCTGGGATCGCAAGCTGCTGCATGTATCGCAGCGGCGGCATCTTGCCCAGCGCCCGATGCGGGCGCTCCTCGTTGTACAAACGCATCCACCCCTGAGAGATCAAGCGTGCCTGCTGCAAGTTGTCGAAGAGGTAGTAGTCGAGCACTTCGTGCCGGTACGTCCGGTTGAATCGTTCGATGAAGGCATTTTGCTGCGGCTTTCTCGGCTGGATGTAGCGCAGCGCGATGTTGTGCGCAGCGCACCAGTCGCCAAACGCTTGCGATCTAAGCTCTGGTCCATTGTCGATGCGAAACGCTCCCGGCAGCCCTCGTTCATCGCGCAGCTGCTCCAAGACCCGGATCAGCCGTCCCGAAGTCAGGGAAGTGTCCAGCTCGATCGCCAGCACCTCGCGGTTGTTCTCGTCGATGATGGTCAGGATCCGAAAAGCTCTTCCCGTAAACAGCGCGTCCTGCATGAAATCCAGCGCCCAGATCTCGTTGGGTCTCCCTGGCGCCTCTAAGGCCTGGCGGACGACCGGTGGAAGCCGCCGTTTCTTTCGTCTCGGCAGGTTCAGGCCCATCTGGCAGTACACTCTCCAGCAGCGCTTGTGGTTGAACGGGTAGCCGGCGGTGCGCAGCCAGTCGTAGGACAGCCAAAACCCCCAGCGACCGTTGCGGCTGACTGCCTCATTGAGCACCGCCACGACGGGAGCATCTTTCTCGCTACGATCGATCCGCGGCCGATAATACGCCGCCCGAGACAGGCCGACTCCCGCACAGGCGCGCGTGATCGGCAATTGATGCGCCTTCGTCAGGTAGGCCACCGCGTCTCGCTTCTCGGACGGCGTTACAGTTTTCGGTCGATCAGATCCTTGAGAGCACGGTTCTCCATCGCCAGGTCGGCGTACATTCGCTTCAGCTTGCTGTGCTCGGC
>VGFF01000105.1 GCA_016868955.1 Armatimonadota bacterium | reverse complement strand
TAGCCCGTGCGCAACCCGCGCCGTCCGTGCGGATCCGCGCCGAAGCGGCCGCGGCGGCGCTCCTGGTCGGCGATGCGGTCGTGCTCCGTCTGCGCGCGGCCGGGTACCTGGGGCGGGCGCGGACGGCGGCAACCCGTCTCGGCGATGCACTCGCCGCGGGCGCTCCGCCCGTCGTCGAGACGCGCGCGCGGCGGCGTGCGGTCGCGATCGTCGTCGCCGGCCGGGAAATCCTCGTCGTCGACGCCGAGGAAGCGCGGGCGCATCGCAGCCTACCGAAAGACCTGGCGCCGTTGTGGGCGGAATCGCTGCGGCGCGCGCTCGCCGAACCGCCGATCACGTTGGCCGCGAGCGTGGTCGCCCTTCCGATCGGCGGTGATGCGACCGTCGATGTGCGCGGCCCCGTTCAAGGCCCACTGATCGTGCGCGTCGAGGATCGTCAGATCCTGCAGGCGCATGCCGGCGTCGGCGAAGACGGTGCGCGCCGGATCGAGCTGCGCGGATCGAGGCTCGGCAGCACGCGCGTTTGGGTGACGCACCGCGCCACGCGCCGCAGCCTCTGGGTTTCGGTTCGGCCGGTCGCCGGCACCGTACCGGAGTCGGTGCGCGTGATCGTCACCGGGGACCCGGCGACGCCGGAGGTCGTGCAAGAGGCGATCACGCGACGCGTGGAGCAGGAAGTGCAGCTGACGCCGGGCGCGTTCTTCGAGATGGACGCGTTGAACGGCGAGCGTGTCGCGCGCGGCGAGAGCGCCGTCGTGCCCGTGAAGCTGCGGTTGCGCAGTCCGTTCGCGATGTCCGTGGCCAGCGTCGTGAAAGCGCAGGTCGCCAACGAGCCGGTTACGCTGCGCGAGGCCGGCCGTCTGTACATCAGCAACAACCCGGAGCGCCTCGATCGCGACGGCGTGCTGTTCCGCGAGCCGATCGAGTCCGACCTGCCGATCCGGATGCTCTACCACCATAAGAACGGCGCGCCGCACGACAAGGTCATCACCGTCCGCATCCACAACGCGAATCCGCGGGCGGCGCGCCTCCATCTGCAAGTGGCGGCGCCGCGCGCTTGGCACGACACGATGGCCGTCGGCCACGCGGCGACGCGGCGGTTCATCGACCTGCTGGCGTTCGGCCGCGGCTACGTCATCGACATTCCCGCCGGCGGGCAGTTCGTGTTCACGGCGCAGCGGATGCCGTCGAACGCGGTCGTCTCCGGGCTCCTGCAGTCGCAGGTGTTGGAAGGCGGCCCTCTCGAGATCATCGTCTCCGTTCGTACCACGTACCTCCTCGACCGGACGGTGACGCGCCAGCTCGACCGCGGCGAAGTGCCGCACCCGCGCGGCGTGTTTGGCGCTCCGGTCGTCGACGTGGCCGGCACGTTGTCGGCCAGCGGCGAGGAGGGCGTCGACTTCGGCGTGTCGGGCAAGCTGCGCGATCTGCGCACCGGCCAGGTGCTCAACGGAGACTACGGCGTCCTGACGCGTCTGCGTCTGACGCTCGTCAACCGCGGCGCGACGCCGTTCACCGGCGATTTGATGTTCCGTGCCGCCAGCGGTCCCGCCTATGCGACGTTCATCGTCAACGGCGAGTTTCGGGACGTCTCCTTCGTGCGCCCGCGCGCCGAGGCGGCCGTCGCGCCGATCACGCTCGCGCCGCAGCAGACGCAGTCGCTCGAGTTGTTGACGATCCCCGAGGCCGCATCGTGGTACCCGGTGCGGCTGTTCTTGCGAGCGCGGTGATGCGTCACAAGACGCTTGCCTGCCCCGTCACGTTATCGGGCATCGGCGTCCACTGTGGCGCGCCGGCGCAAGTGCGGATCTTGCCGCGCCAGACGCCGGGCATTCGGCTGCGGCGCGCGGACGGCGCGCATCCGGAGATCGCCGCTTCACTCGACGCGATCAGCGGCGACGCGCGACGCACGTCGCTGGGTGGGATCGCCACCGTCGAGCACCTGCTGGCTGCCGCGTACGCGCTGGGCTTGTCGGCGATGACGATCGAGATCGACGGTCCCGAAGTGCCGATCCTCGACGGCAGCGCGGCGCCGTTCTTCGACGCGCTCGCCGCCGGCGGCACGGCCGCTCTTCCCGGCGATCAGCCGGTCTTGCGCGTCACGGCCCCCGTCTGGATCCACGACGGTGATCAGTTCGCGGCCGCTCTGCCGCTCCACGCGGCGATGGAGCCGGCGGCAGGGCCCGACGGTCTGCGTCTTACCTATCAGGTGACGCTGCGGGACGGCCCCGACCAAGTCTATGACCTCGCGTTGCGGCCGGCGGCGTTTCGCGAAGAGATCGCGTCGGCGCGGACGTGGGGATACCTCGATGAGGTCGACGCGTTGCGCGCCGCCGGATTGGCGCGCGGCGCGTCGTTGGACAATACGCTGGCGATCGCGAACGGACGTTACCATAATCCGCCGCGTTGGGAGGACGAGCCCGCGCGGCACAAGCTCCTCGATCTCGTCGGCGATTTGTCGTTGCTGGGCGCGCGGCTCGTGGCCCACGTCTTGTGCGCGCGGGGCGGCCACGCTCTGCACCTCGCGCTCGCGCGCGCCGTTGCCCTGCGCTTTCCCGTGACGCCGGCGCGCGACGCGGATGCCGCGCTCCGCAGGATCGCGCCGGGAAACCGGGAAGCTTAGGCTCGATCCAGGAGGTCATCATGGGACCGCTACGGGAGGTTGGCGTGCAGCTCTCCATCGAAGATATCATGGCGTTGATGCCGCACCGCTACCCGTTCCTGATGGTCGATCGCGTGCGCCACGTCGACCTGGACGCGGGGCACATCGTAGCGTTGAAGAATGTCACCATGAACGAGCAATACTTCGTCGGTCACGTCCCTGGACACCCCGTGATGCCCGGCGTTCTTATCGTCGAGGGACTGGCGCAAGCCGGCGGCATCTTGACCTTGATGAAGACGGGACGGCGCGATCTCGCGTACTTCGCCGCGATCGACGGCTTCCGGTTCCGCCGCACTGTCACGCCCGGTGACCAGCTGGTCTACGACGTTCGGCTGGAGTGGATCCGCGGCCGGTTGGTCCGCGCGCTCGGGAAAGCGCTCGTCGACGACCAAGTGGTCTCGGAGGGAACGTTGACGTTCGCGTTCCAGAACGCGCGCGATGACGGGGGCAAATGATGGTTCGCGGGTTGTCTCTGGAGAGGGCTCACGCAACCGCGATCGTTCATCCGGACGCGCGTATTCATCCGTCGGTCGTCGTCGGCCCCTACGCCGTCATCGAGGCGGACGTCGAGGTGGGGGAGGACACGGTCCTCGGAGCCCACTGCGTGCTCAACAACGGCACCCGCCTCGGCCGCCGCAACCACCTCTACACGGGCGCGGTCATCGCCTGCGAACCGCAAGACAATGCGTTCAAAGGGGAACGAAGCTACACCATCATCGGCGACGACAACCTGATCCGAGAGTACGTGCAGATCGCCCGTTCAACGGGTCAAGACAGCGCGACGGTCGTCGGCGACCGCTGTCATCTGATGTCGGTCACGCACATCGGGCACAACTGCCGCATCGGGTCCGACGTCGTGATGGCGACGCAGGTCGGGCTCGCCGGCCACGTGCGGGTCGACGACGGTGCGCAGCTCGGCGGGCAGGCCGGATTGCACCAGTTCGTGCGCGTCGGCCGGTTGGCGATGGTCGGAGGTCAAGCGGGTCTGGCGCAGGAAGTGCCGCCGTTCTTGCTCGCCGCCGGTTCAAATCCGGCCGAAGTCTTCGGCATCAACCGGATCGGATTGCGCCGCGCCGGCGTTCCGCAACAGGAGATCGAGCGAATGCGCCGCGCCTATCGCCTCCTGTACCAGCGCGGGCTGTCTGCGAAGAATGCCATTCGGTTGATCGCCGCCGAGCTCGGCGAGTCGGGCCTGGTCGGCGAGTTTCTCGAGTTCGTCCGCGGGAGCTTCTCGTCGAAGCGCGGGCTGATCAGCGGCGCGCGCGGGGGCGAGGAGTGAGCGACGCGGTCGGGCTGATCGCCGGCGCGGGGACGCTGCCGCTCGTGCTCGCGCGCGCCCTGCGGGAGAGGGGTCTCCGCGTCATTTGCCTGCAAGTCGCCGGCGAGCCGGCGGTGGGCCTCGTCGAACTCTGTGACGCGCACCTCGCGGTCAATGTCGGCGATCCGATGCAAGCGCTGAACGCGCTCCGTGACGCCGGGGTGCGCCGCGTGCAGTTCGCCGGAAAGGTCGACGCGGCGCGCGCGATCGACAGCCCCCTGGACCCCCTGGCGCGGCAGCTCCTCGGCGGCGAAGGCGAGCGCACCGTCACGGCCGTCGCCGAGCGCATCGTCGGCTTCCTGACGATCTCCGGCCTCGAGGTCCTGCCACAGGGCGCGTTCTGCCCCGAGATTGTGGCGCCGGAGGGGCCGATCGCCGGGCCGACACCGACGGAGGACGTCGAGCGCCGCCTGCTGCGCACGTTCGGCGTGGCGAGGGGCGTCGCGACCCTGAACATCGGACAGGCGGCGGCCATGCGCGACGGCGTCGTCCTCGCCGTCGAAGCGGCGGAAGGAACGGACGCGATGATCGAACGAGCCGGCGCGTTCGGACCGGGCTACGTCGTCGCGAAAGTCGCATGGACGATTCAGGATCCCCGATTCGATCTGCCGACCGTCGGACGGGAGACGCTGCGCACGATGCACGCGGCCGGCGCGACGGCGCTCGCCGTGCAAGCGGGTGCAACGCTGTTGCTGGATCGCTCGGCGCTCCAGGAAGACGCGGCGCGCTTCGGTATTACGGTCGTCGGATATCGCGACGCCGCGATCTGACGACGGCATGAGCCTGGCGCTCGCCGTGCCCGCGTCCGAAGCCCAGCCGCGCATCTTCGTCGTGGCGGGTGAGGTCTCCGGCGATCTCGCGGCGGCACGCCTCGTCCGCGAGATACGGTCCGCTTGCCCGGGGGCGCGAATCTCGGGCGCCGGCGGCGCGCGCATGGCCGAAGCCGGCGTCGACGTCGTGATCGACACCTCGGATTGGGGCATCATCGGCTACCTCGAAGCCTACGTCCGCGTTCCGATCTTCGCGTCGCGGCTGCGTCACGTGCTGGCAGAGATCCCCCGCCGGCGCCCTGACGGGATCGTTCTCGTCGATTTCCCGGGATTCAACGTCCGCATCGCGCGTCGCGTGGCCCACGAAATTCCCACCGTCTACTACTTCCCGCCGATGGCCTACGGCCGCAAGGGCAACCGCGCCGCGAAGCTCGCCGCCCTGCCGGTGCGGGTCTTGCTGCCGTTCGCGTTCGAGGTCGACAAGTATCGGGAGGCCGGCGCCGACGCCGTCTTCGTCGGCCATCCCGCCGTCGACCTCGTGCGAAGGGAAACTTCGCGGGACGCGGTGCGCGCCACGATCGGCGTGCCGCCGGACGCGCGGCTGGTGGCCCTGTTGCCGGGCAGTCGACCTCAGGAGGTAAAGGAGCTCCTGCCCGCGATGTTGGGCGCCGTTGCGGCGCTGCGGGCCCGGGACGCGCGCGTGCGCGGGGTCATCGCGCAAGCAGCGGAGCGGCTGCACCATCTGATCGCGGCCGCGGTCGAACGGTCGGGCGCGGACGTGCCGATCGTCGAGCGACGGACCTATGATCTCCTCGGTGCCGCCGACGCCGCGATCGTGGCGTCCGGCACGGCGACGTTGGAAGCCGCGCTTCTGGAGGTCCCGATGGTCGTCGTGTACCGCGTCGCCCGGATCTCGTATGAGATCGGCCGGCGGGTCGTCACGGGCACGCATATCGCGATGCCCAACATCCTCGCCGGGCGGACGATCGTGCCCGAGCTCCTGCAAGGGGACGTCTCGGCGGAAGAGATCGCCAGGCACTTGTCGCCGTTGTTGTTCGATACGGCTACGCCCGATCGCATGCGCGCCGCGCTGCGCGCGGCGGTGGCCACGTTGGGTCCGCCGGGCGCGCTCCGCCGCGCGACCGCGGAGGTGCTGCGTCGTTGCGGCGTCGAATGGCACGATGCTACGATGGGCTGAGAGCATCCATGACGCGCAACCGCCGGGCGAGGGTGTCCCTCGCCTTTTCTTACGCCCTTTTTTCGCTCGCCGTCCTGAGCGTGCGCGCCGAAGGAATCGCCGCGGCGGCGCCGAGTAGTCCGGTTCCGTCCGCCCCCTCGCCAACCGCGACGGGGCGCCCACTGTTGGAGATCGGCGGCAGCGAGATCGTCGCCGCCACGCCCGACGGGCGGCGCCAGTGGCATATCCGCGCCGCCGGCGTGACGGTCGACGACCGGCAAGGACGGATCACGTTCGATCGCGTGCGCGGTCGATTCTTCCCGGAAGAGGACCCGCCCGTCGGCTTCGAAGCGAATGCCGCCAGCTACGACACCAAGGCACGTTTTCTGATCCTGACGGGGCGCGTGCGCGCCGTCGCCGCCCCCGACCGCTGGCTGACCGCCGACCGCGCCGAATACGACGCGCGGACCGAGCAGCTCGTCGCGACCGGCAACGTTCGGCTGCGCAACGGCACCGTCATCGCCGTCGGGACACGACTGACGAGCGACGTGGGTCTGCGGCGCTCACGGATGACCGGAGACGTCCGCATCGACATCAGCGGCGGGGCGGGGCGCGCGCCATGAGGATGGAAGCCCGTGCCGCCGCGGTTTTGGCTGCGCTCCTGATCGCGAGCGCTGGGAGCGCGCCCGCGCGCGCGCAAACGCCGCCCGCGCCGCCGCTCGAGATCCTCGCCGCCGCTGTCGCCGAATACGACGCGCAAACGGAGACTTGGGTCGCGACGGGGTCGCCGGTTCGCGCGCGACGCGACGGAACCGAGGTGTCCGCCGCGCGCATCCGCTACAGCACGCGCGATCGCGTCGCGACCGCGGAAGGCGACGCGCGTGTCTCGCGGGCCGGGCAGCGCGTGCGCGCGGACCGATTGCGCGCCGATCTGCGATCGCAGGACGTCGTCGCGGACGGCGCGGTCGTCCTCGAATACGACGCGGCCGACGGCACCGTGACGTTGCGCGCGCCGCGCGTCAGCGGCAACCTCGGCACGCGCCGGTACGCGGCAACCGGCGGCGTCGACGTCGCGCAACCGGC
>VGFF01000104.1 GCA_016868955.1 Armatimonadota bacterium | reverse complement strand
AACGCCGCCGGGGAGAACCGCAGCGCCGAATCCGTTGTCATCGCTCCTCCTGGGCGCCATCGCGGCGCACGAATCGGAAGTCGCAGACCGCGCCGCCGCGGCCAATCGTGCTCGACAGCCGGAGTCGATGCGTCGGGTGGTCGTCCATGAATCGTGCGTCCGTCTCGCAGAAGAACTCGATCAGCTCCGGCGTGCCTTCCCGCTCCATGGCGCGGCACCAATGGCAGTCGGTGACGTGGAAGCGCACTTCCTCGCTGTCGTAGCGGAACAACGTGCCACGACACGCGGAGTACGCCATGGCGCGGTCGAACGGGGCGGCCTGCTTCTCGAGCGGCATCTGAAAGGACGGGGCCGGCGGGCTGACGACATTGAGCGGCGGCTCATCGAACGCGGCGTCCGACGGCCCCCGCGCCGGCGCGGCGATCTCGTCGGCAGCGGCGATCTGCGCTTCCGCCATCGCCAAGTGCGCCGCTGAGCTGCTGCGCAGGATCGCCAGCCGCACGAGCGCGAGCGCCTCGGCCTTCGGCAGCCGCTCCTCCAGCGCCCGGTACAAGGACGAGAAAGGCCGCAGCTCCCCGGCGAGCGCGTCCAGATCGCGCGGTGCCGACGGCGACAGCGCCGGCAGATCGGCGGCGCCGGCCCCGGCCAGGACCTGCTCCGCGACATCCGGCCCGAGCGCATTCGCCAGGATCGAGGCGACGAGATGGGATTGAAAGCGATTTGGGCGCAGGTCCGTCATGTCGGCTGTGCTACGATTTCAAAAACGAACCGAAAACATCCTCTGTCCATGACGCGCGAACGACGATTACCGCCGCGAGCGTTCGCTGCCGAAGTTTCGACCGCCGTTGCCGTCAGCCTCCGGGAGGGTTCCATGAACCGGTTTCTTGGATCGTTGCCGCGCATCGCGGGGATCGCGCTGCTGGCGGGCGCGCTGACGATCGGAGGCGGGGACGGCGCGGCCGCCCCCGCGCCGAAGGCGCGCGCGGCGTTGGTCGTGGCGATCCGAGCCGAGCCCGACACGCTCGATCCGCACGCCACCGGGTCGCGCCGCTCCTACGCCGTCATGAAGAACATTTGCGACACGCTCGTCGTGCGGGCCGCCGACAATCCGATGAAGAACACGGACAGCGTCAGCTGCACCGCCGCCGTCGCGACGCCGAAGTCGCGCGCGGTCCGCGGCAAGGCCGGCAGGTACATGTCGATGGACATCTGGCCGAATGACGTCAGGATGCCGATCACGACGGCGAGGCGGGTCTTCGAGATTCGAGCGGTCACCTCGTAAGGGTATACTGTTCGCGGCATGGGGGACATCGCGACCTGGCTTCCGCCGCTCAACACCGCGCTCATCGTCATTAGCGGCGTGGCCGTCCTCTGCGGCTACGCGTTCATCAAGCGCCGCGACGTCGCGCGACATCGGGCGTCGATGCTCGTCGCGACGGTCTTCGCCGGCTTGTTCCTCGTCGTCTACGTCGCGCGCTGGGTGCTGTTGGGATCGAAGCCGTTCGTCGGCGAGGGCACGGTTCGCGCGATCTACCTGTTCTTGCTGGGCACGCACATCGTGTTGGCGATCGCGCTGGGACCGATGGTCCTCGTCACGCTGGCGCGGGCGCTGCGCGGCCGATTCGACATGCACCGCACCTTGGCGCGCCGCACCCTGCCCGTCTGGCTATACGTTGCCGCGTCGGGCTGGGCGATCTATTGGATGCTGCACCAACGCTGATCCGTGCGCGCCGCGTCCGTCCGCGATCTTCGCTGATTTCTCGATCGACTTCCCCAAGAAGGCGGTTGCGCTCCGGCACGTTCGGGTAGATTCCGGGTTGCACGGATTCCGGAACAACTGGCACCACGTGTCTCAGGGAGGCCATCTGCATGTCATGCCCCATCGATGCCGTCCTCCGTGTCTTCTTGTCCACCGCCCTGCTCCTCGTCGTCGTCGGGATCGCGCACGATCGCGGCGAAGCCGGCATGATCACCTACGATCATCGCGACACCTTCCTGGCAGAGACACGCTCGACGAGCATCACCGTCCCGATCCCGAACCTGGGCGTTTCCGGCGGGCTCGCGACGATCGGCATCGTGACGTTCCGGCTCGTCGACGAAACCGCGACGCTGTACGTCGGCGGCCGCGAATTCGGTGAGGACTTCGACTGGACGGCGCTGAATCCGGGACATGAGATGAAGATCTTCGGCTTGCCGCACATGACCGTCGAGTTGCCGCGCCTCGTCCACGTGCTCGGGTTCGACGGCGTCGAGCACAACAAGTCGTTCTCGTGCCGTGGCTGCACGCCCTCGGATTCGATCTTCGTGGTGACGTTGTGGGACCGGAAGACGCGCGTCGGCGACTTCACGTTCAATCTGCCAGACGACGAGCGCGCGTTCGTCGGCGTGAACAGCACGACGCCGTTTTCGCGCATGGAGCTAGGCGACCTGGCCGACGATCCCAACGACACGTACTTCGCGAGTTCTAAAGCGCAGAGGCGACGAGCGTTCCTTCCGGTCACGATCGCCACGGGAATCGCGGTGACGCGCCGGCGTCGACGCGCCGGACGGCGCTGACCGGAGCCGCAGGCGGAGAACGCGGCGGACGCGCGGCTCGGCGTGCGCCCCTCTTTGATTCGGGTCGCCGCTGCGCTAGGGGGCGCCGTTGAGCTTCGCGACGGCGCCGTCGCTCGCCGATCCCACGAGCGCGGCGTACTTCGCGAGCGCGCCGGTAGTGTACCGCGGCGCCGGCGCGCGCCACGCGTGTCGGCGCCGCGACAACTCGGCTTCGTCGACCTGCAAGCGTACTTCCCGCGGCGCCAGATCGATGTCGATGACGTCGCCTTCCCGGACCAGCGCGATCGGGCCGCCGACCGCCGCCTCCGGCGCGACGTGCCCGATGCAGAAGCCGCGCGTGCCACCGGAGAACCGGCCGTCGGTGATCAAGGCCACCGTATCTCCGAGCCCCCGCCCCATGATCGCTCCGGTCAAGGCCAGCATCTCCCGCATACCGGGGCCGCCGACCGGTCCTTCATAGCGCAGGACAACGACGTCGCCGGGCTGTATCTTGCCGGCTTGCACGGCCGAGAACGCGTCCTCCTCACGATCGAAGATGCGAGCCGGGCCACTGTGATACGTGCGCTTCACGCCGGCGGTCTTCATGACGCAGCCCTCCGGCGCCAAGTTGCCCTTGAGGATCGCCAGCGTCCCCTCCGGCTCCAGCGCTCGCGACGCCGGGAACAAGACGTCCTGATCGGGCGGGATCGTCACACCGCGTAACGTCTCTTCGACCGTCTGTCCTGTGACGATGCGGCGCTGCGCGTGCAGCAAGCCGGCGTCGTACAGCGCCCGCATCACCGCCGGCACGCCGCCGACCCGGCCGAGGTCGGCCATGACGTACCTCCCGCCGGGTGTCATGTCCGCGACGTGCGGCGTCGTCTTGCTGATCGGGTTGAAGTCGTCGATCGACAGCGGCACTCCGGCCTCGCGCGCGATCGCCAGCAGGTGCAGAACGCCGTTTGTCGACCCGCCGGTGGCGACCAAGATACGGATGGCGTCCTCGAACGCTTCGCGCGTGAGGATGTCGCGCGGGCGGACGTCGTTCGCCAACGCGTCCATGACCGCGTGCCCGACGCGACGGCAAACTTCGCCGCGGTTCGGATCGACCGCGAGCACCGACGAGCTGCCCGGCAGCGCCATGCCGATCGCTTCGCAGATCGACGCCATCGTGTTCGCCGTGAACATGCCGCCACAGGAACCGGCGCCGGGGCAGGCATGGCACTCCAGGTCGTATAGCTCGGCGTCGGTCAGCTCGCCGCGCGTGTGCGCGCCGACAGCCTCGAAGACGGTGACGATCGTCGCGTCCTTGCCCTGGAACCGACCGGGCGCGATCGAGCCGCCATACAGGAAGATGCCGGGCCGATTCAGCCGCGCCAGCGCCATCATCGATCCCGGCAGGCTCTTGTCGCAGCCGGCGATCGCGACGATCGCGTCGAAGCCTTGCGCGAACGCCGTCAGCTCGATGGAGTCAGCGATGACCTCACGCGAGATCAGCGACGCCTTCATGCCTTCGTGCCCCATCGCGATGCCGTCGCTGACCGCGATCGTCGTGAACTCGATGGGCGTGCCACCGGCTTCGCGGATGCCTTCCTTCACATGCTCGGCCAGTTCGTGCAGGTGATAGTTGCAGGGCGTGACCTCGTTCCAGGTGCTGGCCACGCCGATGATCGGCCGGCGCAGATCCTCGTCGCCGAAGCCCATCGCCCGCATCATCGCCCGGTGCGGCGCGCGCACCGGGCCGTCGTAGACGACGCTGCTGTAGGGGCGAGGATACGTTCGCTTCGCTTTCGTCTCAGCCACGGGGCAACCTCTCCAGGATCGCGTTCGTCATCCGCTCGGTGGAAACGCCGCTTTGGCCGGCCAGGTCCTTCGTGCGGACGCCGTCGTCGAGCGCGCGCGCGACGGCGGACTCGATCGCCGCCGCCTCCCTCTCCAGTTGGAACGAGTAGCGCAGCATCATCGCCGCGCTGAGGATGCAGCCGAGCGGGTTCGCGATCCCCTGCCCTGCGATGTCGGGCGCGGTGCCGTGCACGGGCTCGTAGAAGTACGGCGGCGCGTCGCCGAGGCTCGCCGACGGCAACAGCCCGATCGATCCGACGACGGCGGCAGCCTCGTCGCTGAGGATGTCGCCGAAGGTGTTCTCGGTGACGAGAACGTCGAACTGTGTCGGCCGCTGGACGAGCGCCATCGATGCGGTATCGACGAGCATGTGGTGCACGGTGACGTCCCGGTACTCCGGCGCCAAGCGCGTCACGACCTCGCGCCACAAGCGCGATGTCTCGAGGATGTTCGCTTTGTCTATGGAGTGCAGGATCTTGCGGCGGCCTTGCGCCGCCCGGAACGCGAACCGCGCGATGCGGTCGACCTCGGCGGCCGTATACGTCATCGTATCGACGGCCTTCGTCGCGTCGCGCGCCTTCGGTTTGCCGAAATACAAGCCGCCGGTCAGCTCGCGCACGATGAGCAGGTCGGTGCCGGCGACGACGTCGGCGCGCAGCGGCGACCCGGACGCGAGCGCGGGGAACAACACGGCCGGCCGGAGGTTTGCGTAGACGCCCAGTTCCTTGCGGATGCGCAGCAGGCCCGCTTCCGGCCTCACCGGCGCATGGTCCCACTTCGGCCCGCCGACGGCGCCGAAGAACACGGCGTCCGCCGTCTTCAGCTTGCGCAACGTCTCGTCTGGAATCGGCGTGCCGGCGGCGTCGATCGCGGCGCCGCCGACCAACCCTTCTTCGTAGCAGAACGAGTGCCCGTAGCGGGCGGCAATCGCGTCCAGGACGCGCACGCCCTCGCGCACGACCTCCGCGCCGATGCCGTCTCCGGGCAACAGCAGGATCTTCGCGTTCACCGTGGACTCACCCCTGGGAAAGGACGCTGGCGACGCGCTGGCGCGCCCGCCACAACGCATACGACAAGCTGTCGATGAGCGCGATCCAGCTCGCTTCGACGACGTTCTCCGAGACTCCCACCGTACCCCACGAGTCGTGGCCGTCCGTGGATTCGATCAAGACGCGCACGCGCGCACCCGTCGCCGCGTTGGCGTTGATCACGCGGACCTTGTAGTCGACGAGCCGAATCTTCGCGATCTCCGGATAGAATCTCTCCAGCGCCTTGCGCAGGGCGCGGTCCAGCGCGTGCACGGGGCCGTTGCCGTCGGCGGCGGTGTGCTCCTCGACGCCGCCGACGCGCACGCGCACGGTTGCGTCCGTGGTCGCGCCCTGCTCGGCCTGCGTCACCGTGACGCGGAACGGGCCTGTCTCGAACAGAGGCTCGATCGTGCCCATCGCGCGCCGCGCCAGCAGCTCGAACGACGCCTCCGCGCCCTCGAACTGATATCCCTCGTATTCGAGCCACTTCACACGCTCGAGGATCCGCGTCGTCTGCGGATCGGCCCGCCCCAGATCCAGGCCCAGCTCCTCGGCTTTGGCGAGGATGTTCGCGTGCCCCGACAGGTCGGAGACGACGACGCGCCGCGTGTTGCCGACGCGCTCCGGCGCGAGGTGCTCGTACGTCTGCGGCGCCGCCAGGACCGCGCTGACGTGGATGCCGCCCTTGTGCGCGAACGCGTTGCGCCCGACGAACGGCTGGTACTCGTTCGGCAAGAGGTTCGCGATCTCCGAGAGCAGGTGACTCGTGCGCGTCAATTGCGCGAGCGCGCCGGGGGTTAGAACGTCGCGCCCCATCTTGAGCGCGAGGTTCGGCAGGATCGAGCAGAGGTTCGCGTTGCCGCAGCGTTCGCCGTAGCCGTTTATGGTGCCTTGCACGTGGGTCGCGCCCTCGACGACCGCAGCCAGAGTGTTCGCGACGGCGCACTCGCCGTCGTTGTGCGTGTGGATGCCGACGCGCACGGGCAGCGCCTCGACCAGGCGGCGGACGACCGGCGCCAGCGCTTGCGGCAGGGTCCCTCCGTTCGTGTCGCAGAGGATCACGCATTCGGCGCCGCCGCTAACCGCGGCCTGCAGCGTCGCGATCGCGTATTCCGGATCGGCGAAGAACCCGTCGAAGAAGTGCTCGGCGTCGTATAGGACGCGGCGATCCTTCCGCCGCAGGTAGCGCACGGACTCCTCAATCATCTTGAGGTTCTCGTCCAACGTCGTGTTCAGCGCGCGGCGGACGTGCAGGTCCCAGCTCTTGCCGAAGATCGTGACGACCTGGGTCCCGGCTTCCAGCAGCGCCGCCAAGTTCGGGTCGGCCTCGGCAGTGAGGCTGGGACGGCGCGTGCTGCCGAACGCGGCCAGCCGCGCGTGCCGCCATCGAACGTCCTTCGCCAGGCGGAAGAACTCCAGGTCGCGCGGGTTGCTGCCCGGCCAGCCGCCCTCGACATAATCGACGCCGAGCTCGTCCAGCGCGCGCGCACACTTCAGCTTGTCCTCGGCCGAAAACTCCACACCGGCGCCCTGCGTGCCGTCGCGCAGGGTCGTGTCGTAGATCTCGACGCGATCGGTCATCGTGCCCCGACTTGCTTCTTCACGTACTCGATGATGCCGCCGGCGGC
>VGFF01000103.1 GCA_016868955.1 Armatimonadota bacterium | reverse complement strand
ACGTTTCTCGGCGCCAGGCGCTTGCTTCAGTAATCCACGAACGTCAAGGTCGGTCGTCGGCGCGAGCCACCGTCATCCGCCGCGCCTGCGGGCAAGGGACTCCTCCGCGTGACGGAGAACTCTTGCTGGACTCTCCTTTTCTGGAGGAACGATTTGGCGAGAACTCGCGTCATCATCATGGGCGGCGCCGGCCGTGAATTCCACGACTTCAACACGTACTTCCGCAACCGACCGCAATACGAGGTCCTCGCGTTCGTGGTCCCCAAGGGAACGGCGACCGAGGGGAAGCGGTATCCGCCCGATCTGTGCGGCGCGGAATATCCGGCCGGGATCCCCATCGAAACCGATGGTCGACTGGGCGAGCTGATCCGCGCCCAAGGCGTCGAGGAAGTGGTCTTCTCCGTAGCAGACGTGCCGTACACGGAACTGATGCACCGCGCGTCGATTGTCTCGGCGGCGGGGGCCGGATTCCGGTTCTTGGGGCCGAGGCAGACGCAGCTGCGCAGCGAGCGGCCGGTTGTTGCGGTCTCCGGCGTACGAACCGGGGTGGGGAAGAGCTCGGTGGCCCGCTACGTCGCCGGCGTCCTCAAGGAGCTTGGGCGACAGGTCGCGATCGTGCACCATCCGGTTCCGACGGCGACGCTGGACCGCCAGGCCGCGGAGCGATTCGACAACGGCGACGCCTTGCGCGCGTCGGCATCCCTCGACGAGCGTGAGGAGTTCGAGCCGCACGTCGATCGCGGGTTCGCGGTGTTCAGCGGCGTCGATGTCGAGCAGGCGTTGTTCGCCGCCGAAGAAGACGCTGACACGCTGCTTTGGGAGAGCGGGACGAGCGATACGCCGTTCCTCGTTCCCGACTTGCACATCACCGTCTGCGATCCGTTGCGCGCCGGCCAAGAGACGCAGTACTTCCCCGGCGAAGCGAACGTCCGCCTCGCGCACCTGCTCGTGATCAACAAGGTGTCGACGGCGCGGCCTGACGACACGCGCGCGCTGCGAGCGCGGTTGGCCGAGCTGAATCCGACCGCCGCGATCGTCGACGCCGATTCCGCGGTGATGGTCAACGCCGAGGCATTGCGGGGGAAGAGAGCCATCATCCTCGAGGACGGGCCGACGCTTATCCACGGCGGAATCGGCTACGGCGCCGGCTTGATCGCGGCGATCGCGTGCAAGGCTGAGATCGTCGATCCTCGGCCGCACGCGGTCGGCACGCTGAAGGCGCAGTACGAGGCGCATCCCGAATGGCAGCGCGTGATTCCGGTCACTAACCTATCGAGGCCGGCGCTGCAGGAGATCGCCGATACGGTGCAGGCGAGCGCGCCCGACGTCGTCGTCGTTAGCACCCCCGCGGATCTGCGCGAGGAGCTTCGCGGTCTCGGTGTGGCGACGCCGCTGTTGCGGGTGACCTATGAGGTCGAGGAGCGCAGCGGCGCGCCGTTGCGCGCGGCGATCGCCGCCTGGGTCGACGGCCTCGATCGGCGCGACCAGAAGTCCGCGGCGTCCTGACGCCGGCGGAGGATCTCGATGAGCAGAACGCTCCGCGGCCGGGACTACCTGTCGCTCGCCGATTTCTCTGGCGAGGAGATCCGCGAGATCCTCGCGCTGGCGGTCACCTTCAAGCGCGATCAACGCAGCGGGCACGACCACGGCCTGCTGCGCGGGAAGTCGCTCGCAATGATCTTCGAGAAGCCGTCGCTGCGCACGCGCGTTACGTTCGAGTTGGGAATGCGGCAGCTCGGCGGCCACGCCGTCGTCCTTGGGAGCGCGGAGATCCAATTGGGTGTGCGGGAGAGCGTCGCCGACGTCGCGGCGAATCTCGAGCGCTGGGTCGACGGCATCATGGCGCGGACGTTCGAGCACGCGACGGTCGAGGCGCTCGCCGCCGGCGCGCGCGTGCCGGTCATCAATGGCCTTTCGGGCCTCGAGCATCCGTGCCAAGCGCTCGCCGACCTGCTGACCGTGCAGGAGAAGATCGGAGACTTCGCCGGAAGCGCCGCTGCCTGGGTCGGAGACGGGAACAACGTTTGCCACTCTTTCCTCCTCGGCGCGGCCAAGCTCGGATTGTCGGTGCACGTCGCGACGCCGGAAGGCTACGCGCCGGATCCGACGGTCGTCGCGGCCGCGCGCACGGCCGGCGAGCAGACGGGCGCGGTCGTGCGCCTCACGCACGGGCCCTACGAAGCGGTCGCCGGCGCGAAGGTCATCTATACCGACGTCTGGACTAGCATGGGGCAGGAGGCGGAGAAGGCGGCGCGGGCGCGCGCATTCGCGCCGTTCCAAGTGGACGGGAAGCTCGTCGCGGCCGCCGACCCTGAGGTCGTCGTGCTGCATTGCCTGCCGGCGCACCGCGGGGAAGAGATCACCTCCGACGTCCTCGACGGGCCACATTCGGCCGTCCTCGATCAAGCCGAGAATCGGCTGCACGCGCAGAAAGCGTTGCTCGCGCTCCTGTTATGAACATTGGCGTGCCTGTGCGGATCTGGGATCTCGTCGACGTCGCGATCGTCGCGGGGATCGTCTACCGGCTCCTCTTGCTCATCCGCGGCACGCGCGCGGTTCAGCTCGTGCAGGGCATGGTCGTGTTGTTCCTCGTCTACGGCGCGGCCGCGCACTTTCGTTTGCACGCGTTACAGGCGATCCTCGGCTACTTGGGGGCGTTCGTTCCGGTCGCGCTGCTCGTCTTGTTCCAGCCGGAGCTGCGCCGCATCCTGCAGCAGATCGGTCGCGCCCGGTTCATCCAGATCCCGTCGGCGCAGCTCGACCGTAACGCCGTCACCACGCTCGCGGGCGACCTCGCGCGCACGGCGGGCGTCCTGGCGCAGCGGCCGATCGGGGCGCTCATCGTCCTTGAGCGAGAGACGGGGCTCACGGAGTTCAGCGAAACCGGTGTGCCGATCGACGCCGTGCTGACGTCGCAGCTGATCATCAACATCTTCTTTCCGAACACGCCGCTGCACGACGGCGCGGTCATCGTCCAGGGCAACCGAGTGATGGCCGCCGGCTGCCTGCTGCCGATGACCGAGAGTAGCCAGATCAGCCACACGCTCGGCACGCGCCACCGGGCCGCGATCGGAATCACCGAGCAAACGGACGCGTTGGCGATCGTCGTGTCGGAGGAGACAGGGACGATCTCGGTGGCGCGCGAAGGCGCGCTGACGCGCGGCGTCACGGAGGAGGAGCTCAAGAACCTGATCGTCGGCCTGTTGCTGCGCGCGTCGTCGCGGACCTCCATGGCCTGGCCGTGGCGACGTATGGCGTGAGCGCGCCGTACGTCGCCCGCGAGCGCAATCTCTTCTTCGGGCTCTCCGTGTTGGTTGCCGTCCTGATCTGGTATATTGTCGTCGCCGGACAGAATCCGGAAATCGAACGCACGTTCGCGGTGGACCTGCGCGTACGCGGCGTGGCGGCGGATCTTCAAGTCGTGCAGGCGCTCGCCAAGGTCGATATCCGTGTCCGCGGCCCGCGAACGGAGATGACGGCGGCGGGGGCCGAGTCGTTCTACGCGTTCGTCAGCGTCGCCGGCGCGGATGCCGGGCAGCATCGCCTGCCCGTGGGCGTCAACACGCCGCCCGACCTGCGCGTCCTCTCGACCCGACCCGAAGAAGCCCTGGTCGTGTTGGACAACGTCGCGCAACGGCCATTGTCCGTCGAAGTGATCCTGCAAGGGGGGCCGTCGTCCGCGTTGGTGCCCGGTGTACCGGACGTTCGTCCGGCCGCGGTGACGATCCAAGGTCCGCGTGTGCTCGTTGACGCGGCGCGCCGCGCCGTTGCGACCATCGACGCGGCGGGTCTGCGCGCGAATCAAAGGACGAGCGTTCGCGTCCGCGTCCTCGGACCGACCGGCGAGGTGATCGAAGGTCTGACGATCCAGCCCGCGCAGGTCGTGGTCACCGTACCGATCAACTAGGGATTGGTGGCCCGTTCGTTCGCGGTCAACCCGACGGTGATCGGTGAGCCAGCCGGCGGGCTGCGGTTGGCGCTCATCGAGGTCACGCCGGCCGTGATCTCGGTGAACGGACGGCTCGACGCGATGTCGCAGTTGCAGTCGATCCCCACCGAACCGGTGAACCTCCGGGGCATCAAGGGGGAGGCGGAAAGGCACGTGCGCGTGCGGTTGCCGGATCGGGTGACCGCGGACGGCGGTCAAACGGTGGTCGTTCGGCTCGTCGTCGTCGCTTCCCCGGCCGATCGCACGTTCACCGGGATACCCGTGCGGATCGAGGGCGTGCCGGTGGGAGCCACCGCCTCGGCGGACCCCACGGCGGTTACCTTGCGTGTTGTCGGTGGGCACGAGGCGATCGACCGAGTGGTGCCGGACGACATCGCCGTCTTGGCGAACGTTTCGCCGAGGCACGACGGTACGACGCCCGTTTCGTTGGAAGTCCCCCTGCCGCGAGGCGTCTACGTCGCCGGCGTCTCGCCTCACGACGTCACCTTGCAGATCAAACTCGTTAAGCCACAAACACCTTTGGAGGTTCGATGGCTCGGCTCTTCGGCACGGACGGCATTCGGGGCGTCGCCAACGACGACCTGACGCCCGAGCTCGCGTTCACGGTCGGCCGGGCCGCGGCCCACGTGCTTGCTCCGGCCGGTGGCGCGATCGTGATCGGGTCCGACACTCGCGTGTCCGGCCCGATGCTGGAAGCGGCGGTGGCGGCCGCGTTCTGTTCCGCCGGCGTGCGCGTATTGCGCGCTGGCATCCTGCCGACGCCCGCCGTCGCTTACTTGATTCCCGTCTTGGGGGCGTCCGCCGGCGTCATGATCTCGGCGTCCCACAATCCCATCGAAGACAACGGCATCAAGTTCTTCGGCCCGGCCGGCCGCAAGCTCAACGATGGCGACGAAGATCGTATCGAAGCCGCGATGCAAGCGACCGCGGACCGTCCCGTTGGGAAGGCGATCGGGAGCATCGAGCGCATCGAAGATAGCCAGGGGCGTTACCTCGACCACCTGGTGGCGGCGTCGACCGGCGCAGAGGGTCTACGCGTCGTCGTGGATTGCGCCTACGGGGCGGCGTATCACCTCGCCCCGGCGTTGTGGTCCCGTCTGGGCGCCGAGGTCATCGCGTTGCACGCGGAGCCGGACGGCGAGCGGATCAACGTTGACTGCGGCTCGACCGCGCCGGCGCGCGCTCAGGAAGCGGTGCGGCGGCACCGCGCGCATCTGGGGCTCGCCCACGACGGCGACGCCGACCGCGTCATCGCGATCGACGAGCGCGGCGCCCTCGTCGACGGGGACCTGATCATGACGTTGTGCGCACGCCACCTCGCGCATCGCGGCGAGCTCGTGCCGAGGCGCATCGTGGCGACAGTCATGACGAATCTCGGCGTCGAGCGCGCCCTGCTCGAGGAAGGCATCGAAATGGACCGCGCATGCGTCGGCGACCGGTACGTGCTCGATGAGATGGAGGCCGGCGGCGCGGTTCTCGGCGGCGAGCAGAGCGGTCACATAATCTTCTCGCGGTGGGGCGCGACCGGCGACGGATTGATGACCGCCGTCCACCTCGTCAACGCGCTGATCGCCGCCGGCCGATCTTTGAGCGCGCTCGTCGGCGGCGTGCACCGGATCCCGCAGGTTCTGTTGAACGTCCGCGTAGGATGCCGCGAGGAAGCAATGAAGCATGCCGGGGTCGTCGCCGCCATCCGGGACACGGACGACCGGATGAGGGGGCGGGGTAGACTCCTGGTTCGCCCATCCGGCACCGAGCCTCTGATTCGCGTGATGGTCGAGCACGAGGATCGCGAGACGGCCGAGTCCGCGGCACAGGGGCTCGCGGAGCGGATCCGAGAACTGTCGGGTGACCGGTAACTTCCGAAGAACCATTCGTTTGAGCTAACCCAGAAGGGAAAGGTAACTTCCGGGCTGCAACCGAAGACAGAAACGTGTTCGACAGTTCCGTTCGGGCTGTTCAAGGGGCGAAATAAGATGTCTGTTCAAGGAGGTTGCGCTGTGGCAACGGGTCCGACCGTCTATGACTCGGAACGCCGTCTAGCCCCGGCGATCGAGGAGCTCGTCGAAGTCTACCGGTACCGCGCCTTGTTGGGCCAATTGGTGCGCCGAGACGTCGTCACGCGGTACAAGCGCTCCATCCTCGGCATTGCCTGGACGATGCTGAACCCGCTTGGCCTGATGGTCGTCGTCACACTCGCGTTCTCCCAGCTTTTCTCATCGACGCGCGCGTTTCCGGTCTTCCTTCTCACCGGCCTCATCGTCTACAATTTCGTCTCGCAGGTGACGGCGCAAGCCATGGCGGAGCTATCGTGGGGGGGCGCGCTCCTGCGTCGCATCTATTTGCCGCGGACGACCTTCGCCTTATCGGCTACCGGCAGCGGATTGGTCAACCTCTGCTTGTCCCTCGTGCCGCTCGTCCTGTTGCTGCTGGTATTCGGCGTGCCGCTGCGGCCGGCGGTCTTCGTGCTGCCGATCGCGGTTCTCTTCCTCGTCCTCTTCACGGTGGGGCTGTCGCTTGCGCTGTCGACGCTCAACATGTACTTCACCGACGTCGCCGAGATGTATCAGATCGTGCTCTTGGCCTGGCTCTACCTGACTCCGATCTTCTATCCGGAGGAGATCGTGCAGACCGCGTACCGCTGGTGGATGTTCAATCTGAATCCGCTGTATCATCTCGTGAAGCTGTTCCGACACGCGCTATACTTCGGAACGTGGCCGGAGTGGGCCACTCTGATCGCGGCGGCGGCGTTCAGCGGCGCGATTTTCGCCGGCGGTTGGATGTTTTTCGCGCGAAAGGCTGATGAAGTTTCGTATCGTCTCTGATACCACGATGACGAACGTCCAGCGCAATGCGGCCGGATCTGTAGTGTGTCTGGAATCGGTCGGAGTCCGATACATCGTCCCCCGAGAGAGGACCGGTTCCTTGAAGGAGTATGCGATCCGCCGCGTATCGCGCCGCGTGTCGTACGATACGTTCTGGGCACTGCGCGACGTTTCGATCGACATCGCCAATGGAGAGTCATTGGGCATCATGGGTCGCAACGGCGCCGGCAAGAGCACCTTGCTGAAAGTCGTCGCTCGCGTATTGCGGCCCACGATCGGCCGCGTGCGCGTCGCCGGCCGAGTGGCGCCGTTGCTCGATCTGGCCGCCGGATTCCACCCCGAGTTGACCGGACGCGAGAACCTGTTCC
>VGFF01000102.1 GCA_016868955.1 Armatimonadota bacterium | reverse complement strand
TCTTGCTCGGAGGCGCGGTAGTTGACGCCGACGGCGGCGCCTTCAGCGCCGAGCCCGACGGCGATCGCGCGGCCGATGCTGCGGCTTCCTCCGGTGACAAGCACTCTCTTGCCGACCAGCGTCATCCCTGTTTTGTCCTTGTATTTAGGTTTGGCATTGCATACAGCGTGCGAAGCAAGGCTAGCTTGAAGGCGGGCGGGAGGTCAAGGCGCCCGCCCTCCGGTGCCCGTGGATCGAGCCGTACTACAACGTGAACCTCACGCTCGACGACGTCGCGACCACGCGCGTGCTGTGCGCACGGTACGAGGTGCGCGTCGTCTCCGTCTCCAGCCTCGCGAAGCTCAATCAGACCGAAGACGATCTCGCCGCGCACGTCGCGCTCGTCGAGAGCAGCATCACGGCCGCCGCGGCGCTGGGAGCGCCGTTCGCGACATTGATGTACGGCGGCAACCAGGCGCTCGAACGCGACGCGGCCCGCGATCGACTCGTGACGCGCATGCGGCCGCTGCTGCGGCGCGCCGAGGACGCTGGGATCACGCTCCTGCTCGAGAACGTGTTCAGCCGCCAACCGCCCGGCGATCTCGACACCCTCGAGGAGACAATCGCCGTGTTCCGGGCGCTCGCCGCCGGCAACGTCGGTCTGAACTTCGACGCCGGAAACTACACGATCGGCGGCGAAGAGGGGTATCCGCGCGCGTTCATGGCGCTGTGGCCGTACGTGCGCTACGCGCACCTCAAGGACATCGCACGTTACGACCCCGCGCTGCATGGGCCGATGGGCTACCGGCGCGCGTTACTGGATCATCGACGCGGGCCGCACCTGAGCGTGCCTGCCGGTCAGGGCGCGCTGAACACCTATGGCCTGCTGCGTGGTCTCGCCGCGAACGACTACAAAGGAGTCCTTGCGTTGGAGCCGTTCGCGCAGGGAAAGGAACAAGACCAGTGGCTCGATCAGGCGACGGCGTATCTCGCGAACGCGGGATTCCCGATTTGACCGAACCGTGCACACCGCTGCCGGGTGGCCCGCTCGCGGGCGTGAAAGTGATCGACCTCACGCGCATCCTCGCCGGGCCGTTCGCGACGATGCTGCTCGGAGACGCCGGCGCCGACGTCCTCAAGGTGGAGAGCCCGATCGGGACGACGCGCGGCACTGGGGCCCGCCGTTCGCCGGCGGCGAGAGCGCGTATTTCCTGTCGGTGAACCGCAACAAGCGCAGCCTCGCGCTCGATCTCAGCCGGCCCGAGGGGCGCGCGGTTCTGAAGCGGCTGCTCGCGTCGGCGGACGCCGTCATCGAGAACTTCAAGACGGGCATGATGGAACGCTGAGGGCTCGGCTACGCGGAGACGCTGCGCGCGCAACACCCCGGGCTCATCTACGCGTCGATCTCCGGGTACGGCCGCACGGGTCCTTACGCAATGCAACCCGGGTACGACGTCGTCGTCGAAGCGATGGGCGGACTGATGAGCATCACCGGCGAGCCGGAAGGCGAGCCGATGAAGGTCGGCGTCGCGATCATCGACATCGTGACGGGGTGCCGGACGTCCTACGCGGTCACCGCGGCGCTGCGCGAGCGATCGATTACCGGACACGGGCAGTGCGTCGATCTGTCGTTGCTGGATCCGGCGTCGCCGCGCTCGCGAACCAAGCGGGATACTACCTCGTCTCGGGCAAGGTCCCGCCGCGGCACGGAAATGGGCACCCGACGATCGTTCCTTATCAGGTTTTCGAAGCGCAGGATGGCCTGATGATGGTCGCGGTCGGCAACGACGCGCAGTTCAGGAAGTTCTGCGGCGTTCTCGGAAAGTCTGAATGGGCGTCGGATGCGCGGTTCGCGACGAACCCACAGCGCGTTGGTCATCGGGATACGCTCGTGCCCTGGATCGCCGAAACCCTCCCCGGCCGCCCGCGAGCGGCGTGGCTTCCGGCGATGACCGAAGAAGGCGTGCCGGTCGCGCCGGTGAACACGCTCGATCAGGTCTTCGCCGACCCGCAGGTGCGGCACCTCGGCTTACGGCAGACGGTGGAACATCCGTGGTGCGGCACCGCGGATCTGCCGGGGCTGCCGGTGAAGTGCGAGGCGACGGGAGCCACGGTACGCCGCCCGCCGCCGCCGCTCGGCCAACATACGCGCGAAGTGCTCGCGGAAGCGAGGTACAGCGCCGATGAGATCGAAATGTTGCTGCAAGAGGGGGTCGCGAGTACGCCACGCGTACCGGTGTGAATTCGATCGCTCGAGAGGAGCCACGAGAAACATGACCCGCGTTCCCGCCTATCGAGCGGTCGTCGACAGCATTCGCGCCGCCGGAGTCCGCAAGGTGTTCTGCGTGCCCGGCGAGAGCTTCGTCGGCGTGATGGACGAGCTCTGGGAGGATCCAGAGATCGCGCTGATCTCCGGCCGCCACGAAACCGGCGCCGCCCTCGCGGCGGCGGCCTACGCGCGCGTGGCGCGCGTCCCGGGCGTGATGTTCGCTACGCGCGCCGTTGGCGCGACGAACATGGCGAACGCGATCTACTCCGCGTACGAAGATGGCGCCCCGCTCGTCGCCGTCATTGGCCAGGTGAACACGACGACGCGCAATCGGCCCGCGAACCAAGAGCTCGATCTATCGGCGGCGTTCACGACGATGACCAAATGGACCGTCGAAGCGCCCACGGCCGAGCGAATTCCGGAGATCCTGACGCGCGCGTTCGGCATCGCGATGTCCGGACGGCCAGGACCCGTCGTGGTGGGGTTACCTGCCGACCTGCTCGATAGCGACATTGAGTTCAATAGTGCGAACGGCATGGCGGTCGCCTCGCGCCCGCATCCGAACCCGCACGAGGTCGCGCGCGCGGTGCAGCTGCTGCGAGCCGCGAAGCGTCCATTGCTGCTCGTCGGCGGGGGCGCGGAGTGGGCGCAGGCCGAGGCAGACCTCGTCGCTCTTGCAGAAGCGTGCGCCATGCCGGTGGTGACGGCGTTCCGGCGCGTCGCCGCATTCCCGAACCGACATCCGCAGTACATCGGCTGCATGGGGCCGGGCAGCACCGCGGCGCTGCACAAGGGATTCGCCGACGTAGACCTGACCGTGGCAATCGGCCTCCGGCTCGACGAAGGCTCGACGAGCGGATTTTCGCTCATGGATGGGCGCCCGGTGATTCACGCGGACGTGGAGCCGCGGCTCCTCAGCAATAGCTACCCTCCCACCGTTTCGATTTGCGCGGACCCGGCGGCCTTCGCGCGCGCGCTGGCGGATGCAGCGCGCGATGGCGCGCCTTTGTCGCCTGATGAGAAGAATGAGCGGCTCGCGTGGATTCGCGCATGGAAATCGAAAGCCGACGAGCGACCGCAAACGAAGGCCCCGCCCGCCGACGGCACCGTCGATCCGTCGTCCGTCGTCGAAGCGATACAGTCGGTGCTGCCGGCAGACTTCGCGATGGCCGGCGACACCGGCAACTTCTTCATCTGGTTCATCCAGCAGTTCCGCTGGCCGAAGCAAGGCTCGTTCTATGGTCCGGCGTCGTCGACGATGGGCTACGCGCTGCCGACGGCGATGGGCATCAAGCTCGCTCGCCCGGATCTTCCGGTCGTGGCGATCACCGGCGACGGCGGATTGATGATGACGATCGGCGAGCTGGAGACCGCGGTGCGCTACGAGATCCCGGTGATCGCGCTCGTCTGGTCCAACGCCCAGTACGGAACGATCCGTGGCTACCAGGTGCGCCGCTACCGAAGGCGCTATCCGGGCACGAAGCTGACGAACCCAGACTTCGCGAAGGTCGCTAAACTATTCGGGGCGCACGGCGAGACGGTCACCAGCGACGATCAGCTGCCGGGCGCGCTGCGCCGCGCGTTGGATGAGAGCGCCGGCGGTCGCCCGGTCGTGGTCGACGTGCGCGTCGACGGCGGCTGGATCGATCCGGGGCTGTACGACTGATCTAACTCGCGTCGTCGCGTCGCAAACCTTGACCGGGTTCTTGTCGGACCTCCCCCACGCCTCGACGGTGCCCTCGGCGCCCGGCTTTTGCTCGTCGGCGCTGCCGAGCAGCATCCAGTCGCCGTGCTTCTTCAGCATCGCGTGCAGATCTTCGATGGAACGCAGGTGGTACCGCAGCTCCGTCTTCCCCACGTGCACGATGAGCGCCGCTGGATTGGCGGATTCGTCGCGTTACGCCGTGAACTCCGACGAACCAGGCGGCGTCTTCAAGGTCCATGGTTTTTCGCGCGTACCCCGCCCTTTCGTGGTCATGCGATCCTCCTCATATCTCGCGTGGACGGGCCGTGTGAACTTGAGCGACGGTGTTCTGGTCGTGGTCTCGGCGATCCTGCGCGGCGCTGGAGCCAAGGGCTTGCGAATCGGCGCGCGTCGTGCGGTAATCTTGTCGTGTCGCCGCCGGCGGTCGTATGCTGGCAACGAAACGATCGATGACATCATCTTCCGCGCCCGAACCTCCAAGTAGACGCCCTGTCCCAACTCAGGCGATCTGATCGTGCCGGTCTTCGCCTGGGGCGTCATTCTGTTGCTGATCGCGGTCAACGCGCTCTACGTGGTCGCGGAGTTTTCCGCCGTCAGCGTACGCCGCAGCCAAGTCCACCAGCTGGCACAGGCCGGGCACCCGCTGGCGCGACGGCTCCTCCCCTATCTGCGAGACGCGCAAACGTTGGATCGCTACATCGCCGCCTGTCAGATCGGCATTACTTGGTCGAGCCTTGTGCTCGGCGCGTTCGGGCAATCCGTCGTCGCGCCAAGTGTCGGCGTCCTGTTGTCCGAAGCGGCGGGCTGGAGCGAGAGCGCGGGGCGCGGGGTGGCGGCGGTCGGCGTGCTCGTGTCGTTGACGACGCTGCAGGTGGTCTTCGGCGAGCTCGTGCCGAAGTCGCTGGCGCTGCAGTTTCCGACGCCGACGGCGCTGTACACCGTACTGCCGATGCGATGGTCCCTGGCGCTCTACGCGGCGTTCATCGCGCTGCTCAACGGCAGCGGGATGGCGATCTTGCGGATGCTGCGGATGGGCTCCGCCGAAGGGCACCGTCACGTGCACTCCCCCGAGGAGATCGAGCTGCTCATCGCCGAGAGCCGTGACGGCGGCCTTCTGGAACCCGACGAGCAGAAACGGCTGCATCACGCCTTGCACCTCGGGAAGATCACCGCTCGACAGCTGATGGTGCCGCGGCGCGACGTCTTCGCGATCGACGCCGAGCGGCCGGTCGAGCAAGCGCTGCGGACGGCGGTCGAGAGTCCCTTCACGCGCCTGCCGGTGTATCGCGAGTCGCTGGACAACATCATCGGGATCCTGCACACCAAGGACGTCGCGGCGCGCGTCGCCGAGTCCGGCTGCGGCCGCGAAGCCGGCCCGCCGCTGGCGTCGCTCATCCGCCCGGCGACGCTCGTGCCCGGCACGGTCTCCGCGTTTCAGTTGCTGCGGACGCTGCGCGAGCGACACAGCCGCATGGCGATTCTGTTGGACGAGTTCGGCGGCATGGAAGGCATCGTCACGCTCGAAGACGTGTTGTCCGAGCTGCTCGGCGAGATCCGCGACGAGATCCAAGGCGACGAGCCTGCGCCGGAGCGGCTGCCCGATGGGCGGCTGCGCCTGCCCGGGCGCATGCGGCTGGACGAAGCCGCCGAGTTCGCGGACGTTCCGCTCGCGGCCGAGGAAGCGGAAACGGTTGCCGGCTTCGTGCTGGAGAAGCTCGGCCAGATTCCCGAGCCCGGCCAGCGCCTGCAAGTGGAGGGGCACTGGTTCGAGGTCGAGCGCATGGAAGATCAGGCGATCGTGACCGTCGTGATGACGCCGGCCCCCGCCGCGGACGGCAAATGATGTCCGAGTTCCTCCTGCCGATCGCGATCATCGCCGGTCTCGTCGTGTTGAACGGCGTTTTCGTCGCGGCCGAATTCGCCATCATCGGAGCGCCGCGCGCCGCGATCGAGCGCCGCGCCGCGGCCGGTCATCGCATCGCGCGCACCCTGTCGCGCATCTTGCAGGATCCGCGGCAGCAGGACCGCTACATCGCGACGGCGCAGCTCGGCATCACGTTCGCGAGCTTGGGGCTTGGCATGTACGGCGAGCACGTCCTGGCGCACTGGCTGGTGGGGCCGTTGGCGGCCCTGGGCACGAGCCGCTGGATCGCCGCCCACACGCTCGCCAGCGTCGTGTCGGCGGCCATCCTCACCTATTTCCACATCGTGATCGGTGAGATGGTGCCCAAGAGCCTAGCGCTGATGCACGCCGAACGCACGGTGTTGAGCATCAGCCCGCTGATGCTCGCGGTGAAGGCCATGCTGCTGCCGCTCGTCGTCGGTCTGAATGAGCTGGGCAATCTCATCCTCCGTGCCTTCGGCATCCGCCGTGCGGCCATCGGCTCGGCGCCGACATCGGAGGACTTGAAGTTCATCATCAAAGAGAGCCAGCAAGGCGGGATGCTGAGCGCGGAGCAAGGCGAGGTTCTGCGAGAGCTGTTCGCGTTCGGCGATCGCACCGCCGGCGAGCTGATGGTCCCGCGCGTGCTTGTGCGCGGCTTGCGCCTGGGCGCATCGCCCGAGGATCTCCGCGCCGCCCTGCGCGACGCGCCCCACACGCGGTTCCCGGTCTACGAAGGCGACCTCGACCACATCGCCGGCATCATCCACATCAAGGACGTGCTGCGGCTCGTGCGCGCGGGAACGTCGCTCGCCCGCCATCACCTGCGCCAGGCCGTTTACGTACCGGAGACGACGGCGCTGGACCGGGTGCTGGGCCTGATGCGGAGCGCGCGCACGCAGATGACGATCGTCATGGACGAGCACGGCGGCACGGCGGGCGTCCTGACGATGGAGGATCTCTTCGCCGAGATCGTCGGCGATGTGGAGGAAGGCGCGGAGGGGGCCGCCGACGTGCGGCAGCTGCCGAACGGACAGCTGCTCGTCGCCGGCGCCACGCGCCTCGACGAGGTCGGAGAGTCGCTCGGCATCGTGATCGACGCCCCCGACGTCGACACGGTGAGCGGTCTCGTGCTGGCGGAATTGGATCGCCCGCCGGCCATCGGCGACGCAATCGATTATCAGGACGTACGCTTCGAGGTGACGTCCGTCGAAGGGCACGGCGTGAAGGAGTGCCGGGTGACGCGGCTGTCGCGCTAGGCTCCGCCGGTTGGCGCCTCACAACGTCAACGCCGACATCGTGTATCCGCTTCACGCGGCGTCGGCGGCACCGACACCAGCGAGGCAAGCCCAGACCGTCACCACGGCCACCGAA
>VGFF01000101.1 GCA_016868955.1 Armatimonadota bacterium | reverse complement strand
CTTTGCCAGCGCCGCCAGGACGTCGGCGTTGCCGGCGGCGTAGCCGACCCGCCAGCCGGTCATGCAATACGTCTTCGACAGGGAGTGGAACTCGACGCCGACGTCCTTGGCGCCCTCCGTTTCGAGGAACGACGGTGGCCGGTAGCCGTCGAACGCGACCTCCGAGTACGAGTTGTCGTGTGCGACGATGATGTCGTGGTCGCGGGCGAACCGGACGACGTCGGCGAACGTGGTCGGCCCGACGATTGCGCCGGTGGGATTGTTCGGATAGTTCAGGAACATCAGCCTTGCCTTGCGCGCGACGTCGGTCGGGATCTCGCTGATATCGGGCAGGAAGTTGCGCTCCGGCGCGAGCGCGAACGGATGGGAGATGCCCTCGGCGAGGATCGTGGCCGCGTGATAGACCGGGTACGCGGGATCCGGCACGAGCACGACCTCGCCCGCGTTCACAGTCGCCCACGGCAGGTGGGCAATGCCCTCCTTGGAGCCGATCAGGCAGAGGATCTCGCGATCGGGATCGAGGCGAACACCGAACCGGTTCGCGAACCACGCCGAGACGGCCGTGCGCAAACCCTGGGTGCCGGCGTAGGGCGGGTACTGGTGGGTGGCGGCGTCGCTGGCCGCTTCCTGCATCGCTTCGATGATGTGGGAAGGCGTCGGCAGATCGGGGTCGCCGACCGCGAGGCTGATGACGTCGACGCCGCGCTTCTGCAGCGCCTCCTTCTTGCGGTCGAGCTCAGCGAACAAATAAGGCGGGATCTGTTGGAGGCGACGGGCCTCGATCGGCTTCGCGGGAGCAGCGGACATGAAGACCTCCGATTCTTGAGTACTGGCCACTGCAGAGGATAGACGATCGGGCTTTACCGCGCAAAAGCCGCGCGGCCGTCGACGCGGGCCGCCATCCAGTCCGCGATCTCGGCGGGGGTCGCCGCGGTGGCGTCGATCCACGTGACGCGTCGCTCGGCGCGAAACCACGTGTACTGCCGTTTCGCGTACCGCCGCGTGCTGCGAACGAGAAGTGCGAACGCCTCATCCAACGGCGTCCGCCCGCGCGCCACATCGATCATTTCCTTGTACCCGATCCCCTGCATCGCCGGCGCCTCGGGCGGAACTCCCCGCGCCAACAATGCCTGCACTTCGTCGACGAGCCCGGCGGCGACCTGCGCCGCGGCCCGCGCCTCGATGCGCGCGTGCAAAGCCGCCTGCGCCATGGTCAATCCGAACCAGATCGCGTCTTCCGGCCGGCCGGAACGGCGTTGCTCGGATACCGGCACGCCGGCGTGGGCGATGACCTCGAGCGCCCGGATGACGCGGCGAACGTTCGCGGGGTGGATCGCCGCCGCCGTCACCGGATCGAGGTGCGCCAAGCACTCGTGCAAGGTGCCGGGCGTCGCCGCCTCTTGCGCCTCGAGCGCGTCTCGCAGACTCCAGTCCGGCGGCACGGCCGGAAAGCGCACGTCGTCGACGACGGCGCGAATGTAGAAGCCGCTGCCGCCGACGAGCAGCGGGAAGCGGCGGCGGGCCCGGATGCCGACGATGGCTTCCCGCGCCAGCCGCTGAAAGTCGGAGACGGTGAACGCCGCATCGGGATCGGCGACGTCGAGCAGATGATGCGGCACGCGCGCGCGCGCGTCGCACGACGGCTTGGCGGCGCCGATGTCCATGCCGCGATACAAGGTGCGGGAATCCGCGCAGACGATCTCCCCCTCGATGTGCACGGCGAGCGCGACCGCGACGTCGCTCTTGCCGATGGCGGTAGGGCCGCAGATCACGATGATCGGCAGCGGCGACAGCCCCTCGCCGTGCGGGTTATCCCGGTGCGGGCAATCGCTGGGTATGGCGTCGCGGGACATGGTCATTCACGCTCAGTCTACGGCAGGCGGGATTCGCCGGCACGACGGAGAACCGGTCCGTAATGGACACGCCGATGATGCGGCAGTACGAAGCATTGAAGCGCGATCATCCGGGCACGTTGCTGATGTTCCGCCTCGGCGACTTCTACGAGCTGTTCGGGCAGGACGCCGAGGTCGCGTCGCGCGCGCTCGATCTTGTTCTCACGTCGCGGCCGGTCGCGAAGGGCCAGCGCATCCCGATGTGCGGCGTGCCGCACCATGCCGCGGAAGGCTACGTCGCGAAGCTGCTTGACGCCGGGCATCGCGTCGCGATCTGCGATCAGGTCGAGGACGCGAAGGTCGCGCGCGGCATCGTACGACGCGAGGTCGTCCGCATAGTCACGCCGGGCACGGCGATCGCGCCTTCGATGTTGGCCGCCGGGGAGTCTTTGTACGTCGCCGCGGTCTGCGGCGGCGATTCGCGGTACGGCCTCGCCTTCGCCGATCTGTCGACGGGCGAGTTTCGCATGATGGAAGCGGAAAGCCGGTCGGAATTGGCGCGCGCGCTGTCGCGCTGCGCGCCCCGCGAGGTGGTCGTGCCCGACGACGACGATGCGTGGTCGACGCTGCTCGCGCCGGCGCTCGTGACCGCGTACGACGCTTGGCGATTCGCCGCGGCGACGGCCGAGCGCGCGCTGCGCGAGCACTTCCGGGCCCCGACGCTCGACGGCTTCGGGCACTGGGACGCACCGACAGCGACGCGGGCCGCCGGCGCCCTGCTCCAATATCTGCGCGAGACGCAACGCAGCGCGCTGTTGCACGTCTGGCGGCTGCAGACCGACCAGGCGAGCGACGTGATGGCGATCGACCCGATCGCGCTGCGCAGTCTCGAGATCACGGCGTCGCTCGCCGGCGATCGCCGGGCGACCCTGGCGGCGGCCGTCGACCGCACGTGCACAGCGATGGGCGCACGCCACCTGCAGCGTTGGTTGCGTGGGCCATCGCGGCGGCGCGACGAGATCGTCGCGCGGCACGACGCCGTCGCGGCGCTCACCCCTGGCGCGTCTCGGCAGGCGCTGCGCGAGCGACTGGCCCGCATCGGCGACTTGGAGCGGCTCGTCGGACGCGCCGGGCACGGCTCGGCGACTGCCCGCGACCTCGTCGCGATCGCGCGCGCGCTCGCCGAGGTCGACGACTTGCGACGGGACGTGAGGACGCTGGGGGCGTCGCTGCTCGCGCAGCTGGCATCGGAGCTCGACGCCCACGCCGCGCTGCGGGGCGCGATCTCGTCGGCGCTCGTCGAAGATCCGCCGGTCGCGGTGCACGACGGCGGCCTCGTTCGGCGCGGATTCGATCCCGCGCTGGATGAGCTGCGCGACGCGGCGCAGTCGGGCAAGACCTGGATCGCGGAGCTAGAGGTCGCCGAGCGCGCACGCACCGGGATCAAGTCCTTACGCGTGGGATACAACAAGGTCTTCGGCTACTACCTCGAGATCAGCCACGCTAACCGCGAGCGCGTACCGCCGGACTACGAGCGCCGCCAGACGCTCGTCGGGGCCGAGCGATACGTGACGCCCGCGATGAAGGCCCGGGAAGCGCTGATCCTCTCGGCGCAAGAACGGATCGCCGACCGCGAGCGGGAGATCTTCCTCGCCTTGCGCGACCGGGTCGCCGCCGCCAGCCCGACGTTGCTGCGGACCGCGGCCGCGCTGGCGACGCTGGATGTGCTCGCGGGCTTCGCGGAGGGCGCCGAGCAGCACGGGTACACGCGCCCGGTGATGATCGAGGAGCCGGGCCTCTCCCTCGCCGGCTCGCGGCACCCCGTCGTCGAGCAGGTCTTGCGCGACGAGCGGTTCGTGCCCAACGACGTTGAGATGTCCGCCGATCGCCGCATCGCGCTTGTCACCGGCCCGAACTTCGGCGGAAAGTCGACGTTTCTTCGCCAAGTCGCGCTCGCGGTCGTCCTCGCGCAGGCGGGCGCGTTCGTGCCGGCGGACCACGCGACGATCGGGATCGTCGACCGGATCTTCACGCGCATCGGCGCGCACGACGACATCGCCGGCGGGCGGAGCACGTTCCTCATCGAGATGCAGGAGACCGCGAACATCCTGCACAACGCGACGGCGAGCAGCCTCGTGATCCTCGACGAGGTCGGTCGCGGCACCGCGACGTATGACGGCCTCAGCCTCTCCTGGGCGATCGTTGAGCGCCTCCAAGAGGAGCCCGGGTGCCGCACTTTGTTCGCGACGCACTACCATGAGCTGACCGAGCTCGCGGCCCACCTTCCTGGCGTATTCAACGTCAACGTGCTCGTGCGGGAGGAGGGCGACCGAATCGTCTTCACGCACCGCGTCGCCGACGGCGCCGCCGACCGCTCGTACGGAATCCACGTCGCGCAGCTCGCCGGACTGCCGCCGGCCGTGATCCAGCGCGCCGACGCGGTGCTGGCGCGTCTGCAGGCGGAAAAATCGGACGCCGCCGACGCGTTGGAAGCGCCGGAAAGCGTGCAGCTCGCGTTGGGGCTCGCCCCGCCGGCGTCCCTCGAGAGCGAGATCGCGTCGCTGAACCTCACTTCGATGACGCCGCTGGAAGCACTCAACGTGTTGGCCGCCCTGCAGGCGCGCGCGCGGTCGGCGGCGCCGCGGTCATCGGCGCAATCCGGCAAGGTCGTGCAAATGCGGTGCGCGCAGGCGGACGCGACGCGCAAGGTCGAGCGCAGTCCGCGCGCCGACGGCGCCGACGATGGCGGCAGCTGACGATGGCGAAGGTCGTCCTGCTCGCGCAGTGGCTCGCCGACCGCATCGCCGCCGGTGAAATCGTCGAGCGCCCGGCGTCGGTCGTGAAGGAGCTCGTCGAGAACGCGCTGGACGCAGGCGCGACGCAAGTGGTCGTCGACATCGAGAGCGGCGGCTTCACGGCGATCCGCGTCGCCGACGACGGCGAGGGCATGTCGTCCGAGGACGCGCGCCTGGCGATCCAACGGTTCGCGACGAGCAAGATCCGGCACGAATCGGACTTGTCCGCGATCCGCACGCTGGGGTTCCGCGGCGAGGCGCTGCCGAGCATCGGCGCCGTATCGCATCTGGAGATCCAAACGAGCGACGGCGCCGAAGGGACGCGCCTCCGCGTCGAGGGCGGCGGCGAAGCGTGGGTCGAAGCGGCCGCCGGCCCGCGGGGGACCGTCGTCACGGTGCGGCACCTCTACTTCAACACGCCGGCCCGGCGCCGCTTCCTACGCTCCATCGCGCGCGAATCCGCGCTGTGTACCGACGCGGTCGAGCGTCTCGCGTTGTCGCGCCCCGACGTCGCGTTTCGCCTGCGCCGCGATGACGAGGAGATCTTGTGGCTGCCGCCGGCGGCGGCGCGTGAGCGAGCGGCCACCGTCCTCGGCGCGACGCCGAAGCAACTGCTGCCGATCGACGATCGGGAAGGACCGCTGTCGGTCACGGGCTTCGTCGGTCTGCCGGAGATCGCGCGGCGATCGCGCCAGGGGCAACACTTCGCCGTCAACGGCCGTCCCGTGCAGAGCGCGCTGCTCGGCCGCGCCGTCGAACAAGGCGCGCACACGTTGCTGTTCACGGGTACCTTCCCCGTTTGCGCGGTCGCGGTGACCGCGCCGCCGGACCGCGTCGATCCAAACGTCCATCCTCGGAAGCTCGAGGTCCGCTTCGCCGACGATCGCGCGATCTTCGCGCTCGTCGAACGGGCCACGCGCGCGGCGCTTCACGCCGCGCCGCTCGTCCGTCACGTCCAAACGACGACCGCGCCGCCGGCGGGCGCCGCGTCCTACGCCGACTTCGGGCACGCCGACCAGCCGGCGCTGATCGCGCGCGAGCCGTCGCCGCTTGAGGCGGCGGCGATCTTCGGCGAGGCGGCCGCCGCGGACGTCCCGACTGATCGCGACCACCGCCGGCTGCCGCCGCTGCGCCTCCTCGGCCAGGTGGGGCGCACGTACCTCGTTGCGTCCTGCCCGGAAGGCTTGGCGCTCATCGATCAGCATGCCGCGCACGAGCGCGTGCTCTACGAGCGCCTGCTGCGCGACCGCGGCCGGCAGGACACGGCGCAGACGCTCGCCGTTCCGATCCCGATCGAGGTCAGCACGTCCGAGGCGGAGCTTGCCGACGACATGCGCGCAACCTTCGCCGGCGCCGGATTCGAAGTCGAGCGATTCGGCGCCGACACGCTTCTGCTGCGCGCTGTTCCGACGGTCACCGCCCGTGTCAGCCCGGAGCGCATCCTCCGCGAAGGGATCGCGGAGCTGGAGCAGACGACGTTGCTGCGCAGCCCGAAGTCCGCTATCGAGCGGCTGACGATCTTGACCGCCTGCCGCAGCGCGGTCAAGGCCGGAGACGTGTTGTCGCGCGCGGAAATGGAAGCGCTGATCGCCGATCTGGAGGCTTGCGAAGACCCGTACACGTGCTTCCACGGTCGCCCGACCCTGGTGGTCGTGCCGGCGCGCGCGTTGGAAGCGTACTTTCTACGCCGTTAGCGCGGCCGCGTCGTCCACCGGCACGAGCGCTTCCCCGCGCATGACCCACGAGCCGGCGTCCGTAATGCGCACGGAGGTCAGCTGGCCGATGGACAACGGCGCGCCCTCGACCGTGACGACCTTGTTCGTGCGCGTCCGCCCGACCTCGTCCGCGAGGATCTCCTGAGTCGTCCCGATCAGCGGGCGGTTCCACGCCGCGGCGACGCGCTCGGCGATCTGGTTCAGCGCCGACAGCCGGTCCTTCCCGGTCTGCTCGTCGACGACGTCCACGTACGCGGCGACTTTCGTCACGTCGCGCGGTGAGTAGATCGCCGTGTTGCACGCGTCGAACGCACCCTGCTCGACGAGGCGCAGCCTGTTGTCGAACTGAGCGTCGGTTTCTCCCGGGAAGCCGATGATGAAGTCCGTCGTGATGCTCGCGGCCGGCATCCAGCACCGGATCTCGTCCACGATGCGCAGGTATTCGTCGCCCGTGTACGCGCGGTGGATGCGGCGCAGGACCTCGTCGTTGCCGGGCCGCACCGGCAGGTGGATGTGGTCGCATAGCTTGGGCAGCGCAGCCACCGCGCGTACGAGCTGCGGCGTCATGTCGCGCGGGTGGCTCGTCGTGAACCGAATGCGGTCGATGCCCGGAACGTCGTGCACGCGGCTCAGCAACGCCGCCAAGTCGAGGCGCGGCGTGAGATCGTGGCCGTAGGAGTCGACGTTCTGACCGAGCAACGTGATCTCGCGAACGCCGTCGGCGGCGAGCGCGGCGACCTCCGCGATGACTTGCTCCGTCGGCACGCTGCGCTCGCGCCCGTGCACGAACGGCACGATGCAAAACGTGCAGAACCTGTTGCACCCGTCGATGATGTTGACGAATCCCTTCACGCCGCGCCGGCGCGCCGACGG
>VGFF01000100.1 GCA_016868955.1 Armatimonadota bacterium | reverse complement strand
GCCTCGGCGATCGCGCCCGGGCCGGAGCTGCTCATCGCTGACGAGCCGACGGCCGCGCTCGACGTCACCATGCAGGCGCAGATCATCGAGCTGATCGCGCAGATCCAGAAGAACCGGGGCATGTCGCTGCTGCTGATCACGCACGTGCTCGGGTTGGTCGCGCATTGGACCGACTTCGCGCACGTGCTGCGCCGCGGCGAGATCGTCGAAGGCGGCGCGACGCGCGAGGTGTTCAAGAACCCTCAGCATCCGTACACGCAGACGCTGCTGCGGGACGCGCGGGCGTTGTAGTCGGGGATCCGCCCGCTTGATCGTTCAGGCGGATGCCAGGTTCAAGTTGGGAACGGCAGGCTGGATGCTTCGCTCGACCGCGAGTTTGACGTTCATGATGAGCGCGTCGACATCGACCCCCGACTCCGACGCATGAATCACTTCCACCGCGAGCACTTGCTGTAGCGTTCCGAAATCCACCAGTACGTGAGCGCTGAGCTTCTTTCTCCGGGCCACGTTGCCGGGCGCAATCCTCACGTAGATGCAATCCGACTCGGCGTCGTACTTCAGACCGATCTCAGTCATCGAACTCACCCGCCAACACGCGGTTACGATCTTCAGAACGGTCGTATCAGTTTCACTATCATACACAACCGCCACGACCCGGCAGTCTTGTCTTTTGAACGCGATCCATGTTCTGGTGCCCGCGGATTCGAGTACGGTTGGATTACGCACCGCGTCCCCAAGTTCGTTTTGGGAGATCCCTCTTTGCTCCATCTGGTCCCTTGCGTGAGCACTGTACTCGATTGCACGCGCCTTCGCGTCTCGATCTTGCGTCATGTTGCTAAGAACGAGGGCTGATCGAGAATTGGGCCACATGACGATGGCGCCATCTGAAATCGAAAAGCCGTACAGCTGTTCGGGCTAAGCGCACGAGACGCGAGTCTCGTTTCTGGACCTTCGCAAACCTCTGGAGGTGTCACGACGGCGGCGAACGGCCCGCATTTCCCTCGGAGGGCGCATCCGATCTCGCATCGAATCCACGTACTACGTCTGGATCCACCCAAGGAGGGCCCATGAGACCGCTCGCCATGATCACCGTCGGCCAGTCCCCGCGCGACGATCTCGTCCCTTATATGGAAGAGGTTTTCACGCGCAAGGTGCCGATCTGGCAGGGCGGCGTCCTCGACGGCCTGAGCCGCGAAGCGATGGCCGATCTCGCGCCGGATCCCGGCGAGACGCCGATCGTGGCCCTGCTGCGCGACGGCACGAGCACGACGCTGTCGCACAAGAAGATCCTGCCGCGCGTGCAGTCGCTGGTAAACGACGCCGTGGCCGCGGACGCGAGCCTCATCGTCATCCTCTGCGGCGCCGACTGGACGGCGCTGAAGTCGCCGACGCTGATCGTCAACCCCGGGCGTGTGTTCCCGTCGATCATCTCGGCGCTGGCAACGGGCTGGAAGATCGGCGTCATCAAGCCGTCGGCCGGGCAGCTCGACGCGGCGAAGAAGCAGTTCGCCGACCGCGGCATCGACGCGATTGTCACGGCCGCCTCGCCGTACACGGGCGCGCAGCGGCTGCGCGACGTGCGCACCGCCGCCGAGACGCTGCGCGACGCGGGCGTCGACTTGGTCTGGATGACGTGCGTCGGTATGGACGAAGCGATGCGCGGCGTCGTGCAAGAGGTGACGGGCAAGCCGGTGATCCTCGCGCGCACGATCCTGGCGCGCATCATCGACGAGTTCCTGGCCGCCGGCAAGGTGACCGTCTCGTAGCGCACGCCGCGTGGCCCGGAACCGGAATCGACCAGGCAGCCGCACCCTAGGAGGAACGTCCCCATGGTGGAAGTCAAGAAAGCCGCGAGCTTCGAGGAGAAACTGCGCGGGGCGGTGTCGGCGCGCCGTCTCGCCGGCGACTTGAAGAAGTTCTCAAAGTGGTTCCGCGAGACGGGCGGCCCCGACGAGCGCAAGGCCGTCGACTACATCGCCGATCACCTCGGCACGCAAGGCATCGACGTGAAGGTGCACGAGTTCCGCAGCTTCGTCAGCCTGCCGCGCGACGCGAAGCTGCAGGTGCTGTCGCCGTCGCCGGAAGCGATCCCGTGCCGCCCGCGGTCGTTCGGCGCGAACACGCCGCCGCAAGGGCTCGAGGGCGAGCTCGTCTTCGCGGGCTCGCTGGAAGTCGACAAGAGCAAGATGATCTTCGCGCGCACGGGCGAGGAGCGCGACTTTGAGGGCGTCGACGCGCGCGGCAAGATCGTGGTCGGAACGGCCGGCGGCCCCGACGGCGTGAAGCGCGCCTACGAAGCGGGCGCGATCGCCTACATCCACATGTGGCCGTCCGGCGAGGACGCCATCCACGAGATGATCGTCACGAGCATCTGGGGCACGCCGACGCCGGAGTCGATCGCGCGGCTGCCGAAGATCCCGGCGCTGTCGATTAAGCGCGCCGACGGCGAGCGATTGCGCCAGCGGATGCAGTCCGGACCGGTGCGCGTGCGCATCCACGCGCACGCCGAGACGGGCTGGCGCACCCTGCCGCTCGCGGTCGCCGACATCCCCGGCGCCGATCCGGAGTTCCTGCTCGTCGGCGCGCACATCGACTCGTGGTACGAGGGCGTCACCGACAACGCGACCGGCGACGCGTGCCTCATCGAGATGGCGCGCGTGCTGAACAAGAACCGCAAGGGCCTTGCGCGCGGCGTGCGCATCGCCTGGTGGCCGGGCCACTCGCACGGCCGCTACTCCGGATCGACGTGGTACGCCGACAACGCGTTCGACGACCTGCGCCGGCGCGCGCTCGGATACTTGAACATCGACTCGCCGGGCGTGCGCGACACGGCCATCTTCGACTGCCGCTACAACATGGCCGAGGTCGAGGACCTCATGCGGCGCACGGTCCCGGAAGTGACGGGACAGGAAGCGAACATCCGCCGCCCGTTCAAGGCCGGCGACCAATCGTTCTGGGGCGTGGGCCTGCCGTCGTTCGGCGCGTTCCGCATGCTGCCGCTCGACCACCCCGACCGCGCGACGGTCGGCGGCTGCGGCGCCGGCTGGTGGTGGCACACGCCGGCCGACACGCTCGACAAGGCCGATCCGGAGATCCTCGCCAAGGACGCGCAGCTGTACCTGACGATCACCTCGCGCGTCGTGACGCCGGCGGTGCTGCCGTTCAACTTCACCGTCGCGGCGTCGGACTTCCGCGGCCTGCTCAAGGAATTGGATGGACCGATCCAGCTCGCGGACGTCGTCGCGAAGGTCGACAAGCTCGGCGCGGTCGCGGCGAAGCTCGAGGGCGTGCGCGCGGGGATGGCGGCGTCGCTGGAGGGCAAGAAGGCGCGCGGCAAGACCGCGCAGCGCGTCGCCGCGCTCAACCGCGGCTTGATGCGGCTGTCGCGCATCGTCAACCCGGTGCTGTACACGGTGCAGGGCCCGTACGAGCACGACCCGGCGCTGCAAGCGCCGATGCTGCCCGGATTGGCGGGCGCGAAGAAGCTCGCGTCGCTGGCCCAAGATTCCGACGAGTACGGGTTCCTGCGCACGCGGCTGGTGCGCGAGCGCAACCGCGTCGCCGACGCGGTGGAGACGGCGACGGAGACGGTCGAAGCCGTCCTCGCCCAGGTCGAATGAGCCCGGGTAGGCGCGGCGGCGCCGGCAAGCCCACGGAAGGCGCGCGCGCGCCGATCGCCTGGACGCGAACGACGCTCATCGAGCGCGCGGCGTCCAGCCTCCTCAACACGTCGTACGGAGAGGCGGAGCCGACGCGGCCGCACGTCATCCTCGAGATCGGCGGTCCGGACGGCCTCGTCGGATTGGGCGAGGCCTCTCCCCTGCCGATGTTCACCGGCGAGACCGTGCCCGGCATCCAGCGCATCCTCGAAGAGGTGTACTTGCCGGCGCTGATCGGCAAGGACGCCACGCGCATCGACGCGATCATGGCCGAGATGGACGAGGCGCTGCCGGAGAACCGGTCAGCGAAAGCGGCGATCGACGTGGCGCTGCACGACCTCGCCGGCAAGACGCTCGGCGTGCCCGTCTCCACGCTGCTCGGCGGCGCGCGCCGCCCGTCCATCGCGCTCGCTTGCGCGGTCGGCATCGACGCGATCGACGTCATCGTCGAGCGCTGCGCCGGGTTCGTGCGCGCCGGGTTCAACACGCTGAAGATGAAGGTCGGCAAGAACTGGAGCACCGACGTCGAGCGCGTGCGCGCCGTGCGAGCGGCCGTCGGGATGGACGTGCGCATCCGCATCGATGCGAACCAGGGCTACGACGCGCCAACGGCGATCCGCGTCTTGCGCGCGCTCGAGGATTGCCGGCTCGACTACATGGAGCAGCCCGTCGCGCAGGACGACTTGGCCGGGCTGGCGCACGTGCGCCGGTCGACGGGCATGCGCATCCTCGTCGACGAGTCCGTGCACACGCCGCGCGACGCGATGAACCTCATCGCGGCGCAGGCCGCGGACCTGTTCGCGATCAAGCTGATCAAGACCGGCGGCATGGCGCGGGCGCGGCAGATCGCGAACATCGGCGCCGCCGCCGGCATCGGCTGCATCGTCATCAGCCCGTTCGAGACGCAGATCGGCTGCGCCGCCGGGCTGCACCTGGCCGTGGCGCTGCCGATCGCTGAGCACGCTTGCGAGCTGACCGCGTTCGCAACGCAAGCGGAGATGGCCGTGACGAGCGTGCGGCTCGAGGGCGAGCAGATGGTGCCCGGCGACGTTCCCGGACTCGGCGTCGACAGCATCGTCGAGATAGAGAAGAAGGAGACGGTCCCGGCGCGCTAGCCCGCGCCGCTTCCGCCGGCCATGACCGCCTACCTGCTGCGGAGGATCGGGCAGAGCGTCGTCTTGCTGTTCATCGTCAGCGCGATCGTGTTCGTGATCGTGCGCGCGACGCCCGGCGGGCCGGCGATCCTCAACAACCCCGACGTCGACCCCGAGACCGCGCAAGCGATCGCGCGCGACTTGGGGCTGGTCGATCCGCTTCCCGTGCAGTATTGGAAGTGGATCACGCGCGCGGTTGTCGGCAATTTCGGCAAGTCATACCAGCACCAGACGCCCGTCACGACGCTCATCCAAAACCGCACCCCAAACACGCTGCTGCTCGCGGGCACGGCGCTTGTGGTGTCGCTGCTGCTCGCCGTGCCGCTCGGCATGATCTCGGCCGTGCGGCGGTATTCGCTGTTCGACTACATCGCGACGCTGACCGCGTTCTTCGGCGTGTCGATCCCGAACTTCTGGCTCGGTATCATGATGATCGTCGTGTGTTCCGTGACGCTGGGATGGCTGCCGTCGGCGGGCATGACCCCGGCCGGCGTGGTCCCGACGTTCGGCGATCGCCTACGGCACTTGATCATGCCGGCGATCGTCTTGTGCACCTTCCCGCTCGCGCAATTGATGCGGTACTCGCGGTCGAGCATGGTGGAAGTCATCGAGCAAGACTACATCCGCACCGCGCGCGCTAAGGGCATCGCGCCACGGCGGGTGCTGTTCGCGCACGCCCTGCGCAACGCGCTCATTCCCGTCGTCACCGTGCTCGGCGTCATCACGCCGCGGCTGCTGTCGGGTGCCGTGGTCACCGAGACGATCTTCGCCTGGCCGGGACTGGGTCGCCTCGCCATCGACTCGGCGATGACGCGCGACTACCCCGTCATCATGGGCATCACCATGACCACGGCCATCCTCGTCGTCATCAGCAACCTCGTCGCCGATCTGGCGTACGTCGCGCTCGATCCGCGGATTTCCCTGAGCTAGCGATGGCCGCGCCCGCGACGTCCCCCGCCCCGCCAGCCGCCGCCGCGCCGCGCGCGCCGCGCGCCGAGTGCCGGTGGGCGCTGGCGTGGCGGCGGTTCAAGAAGAACCGCCTCGCCATCGGCGCCATGCTGTTCCTGGTGACGATCCACGTCGTCGCGCTCGTCGCGCCCGTGCTCGCGCCGCACGACCCCGAGTTCTTGGATCTGCTGAACCAGTTTCAGAATCCATCGGCGCGGCATCCGTTGGGGACCGACGACAGCGGGCGAGACGTCTTGTCGCGGCTGATCTTTGGCGCGCGCGTGTCGCTGTCCGTGGGGCTCTCGGCGATGTTCGTGGCCGTGACGCTCGGCAGCGTCGTCGGCGCGCTCGCCGGGTTCTACGGAGGGCGCACCGACGCCGTGCTCATGCGAGTGACCGACGGCATGCTCACGATCCCCACGTTCTTTCTGGCCTTGCTCGTCGTCGCCGCGCTCGGGTCCAGCCTCGTGAACGTCATCTTCGTCGTCGGGCTGACGGGGTGGATGGTCGTCGCGCGCATCATCCGGTCGGAAGTGCTGCGGACTATACCGCAGGAATTCGTGCTCGCCGCGCGCGCGCTCGGCGGATCGGACGCGAGGATGCTGTTCAAGCACGTCGTGCCGCAGGCGTTCCCGTCGGTGATCGTCGCGGCGACGCTTGGCATCGCGTACGCGATCCTCACCGAGTCGTCGCTGTCGTACTTGGGGCTGGGCGTGAAGCCGCCGACGCCGACGTGGGGCAACATGCTGTCGGGCGCGCAGCAGCTCGTGTGGACGAAACCGACGCTGGCGGTCTACCCGGGCGTGATGATCATGGCGTCGGTGCTGAGCTACAACGTGGTGGGCGACGCGCTGCGGGACGCGCTGGATCCGAGGAGTGGGAAGGTGGGGGTGTAGAGAGTCGAGAACGCTGTCCTGTCGAGCGCGAAGTAGTCGGCGTTGAGCTCGATGTATTCCTTCCATTGCTCCGGCGTATCGGCCTCCGAAAAGATCGCCTGCACCGGGCACACGGGCTCGCAGGCGCCGCAGTCGATGCACTCCACCGGGTTGATGTAGAGCATGATCTCGTCTTTGTCTGCTTCGACCCGCGGGTGAATGCAGTCGACCGGGCAAACCTCGACGCAGGCCCGGTCCTTCGTGCCGATGCAGGGTTCCGCGATGACGTACGTCATTCCGTGGTGCCTCCTTTTGGTTGAGCGCGTCGGATTGGAGCACTCGTTTCCGCAAGTTTCTTACCTACGCTTCAGCCCGTCCGGCGCGCCCAGACAGCCCCTCGGAGGAGCGACAAGTAAGTAGCTGCCCTTGTCAGGCTCTAGAAGCACCGGGGAGACCCAACGAGATCTGGGCGCTGGATTTCATGCAGGACGCGCTGTTTACGGGAAGATCTTTTCGGATCCTGACCATCATCGACGAGAACAACCGCGAGGTGCTGGCGATCGAGCTGGACACTTCCCTGACTTCGGGACGTCTGATTCGGGTCTTGGAGCAGCTGCGCGATGAACGAGGGCTGCCGGGAGCGTTTCGCATCGACAATGGACCAGAGCTTAGATCGCAAGCGTTTGGCGACTGGTGCGCTGCGCACAACATCGCGCTGCGCTAC
>VGFF01000099.1 GCA_016868955.1 Armatimonadota bacterium | reverse complement strand
CGCGCGCGCGATGCCGATGCGCTGGCGCTGGCCGCCGGAGAACTCGTGCGGGTAGCGGTTGACGTGGTACGGCGACAAGCCGACGATCTCCAGCAGCTCTTGGACGCGGCGGACCTTATCGCGGCCGCGCGCCAGTTTATGGATCTCCAACGGCTCGCCGATGATGTCGCCGACGGTCATGCGCGGGTTCAGCGACGAATACGGATCCTGGAAGATGATCTGCATGTCGCGGCGCATGCGGCGCAGCTCTTCCTTGCCGAGCTTGAAGATGTCCTGGCCTTGGAAGTTGACTTCCCCGGACGTCGCTTCCATGAGGCGCAGGATGACGCGCCCAGCCGTCGTCTTGCCGCACCCGGATTCTCCGACCAGCCCCAACGTCTCGCCTTGACGAATGTCGAACGACACGTCGTCGACGGCGCGGACGGCGCCAACCTGGCGCTGCAAGATGAAGCCCTTCGTGATCGGGAAGTGCTTGACCAGGTTCTTGACTGACAGAATGACGTCGCCCGCCATCCGCTTCCTCCTTGGTGGCTACGGCCTTGTTCGGAGTCGATCCGCCTACATTCCGCGCGTGCTGAGCAGAAAACCAGCCTGGCGCGCGGCTTCCTTCTCCTGCTCCGTCGCCTTGTCGGTGTACAAGAAACAGGCGACCTGGTGCGTCGCGTCCATCTCGATCCGCGGCAGCTCCGTCGACGTGCACACGTCCATCCGGAACGGGCAGCGCGCCGAAAACGGGCAACCAGAGGGCAGATCGATGAGGCTCGGGGGCTGTCCCTCGATCGGAATCAGCTTCTCCTCACGCTCGTACAGCTTCGGCACCGATCTCAGGAGGCCCCAAGTGTACGGGTGCTTGGGGTCCTTGAAAGTGCGGCGGACATCGGTCTGCTCCATCGGCTTGCCGCCGTACATGACCGTGACCTTGTCGCAGGTCTCGGCGACGACACCGAGGTTGTGGGTAATCATCACGATCGCGGTGCCGAAGTCGCGCTGCAGCTCGCGCATCAGATCCAGGATCTGGGCCTGGATCGTGACGTCAAGCGCCGTCGTCGGCTCGTCGGCGAGGAGGATGTCCGGGTTACAGGAGAGCGCCATCGCGATCATGACGCGCTGCCGCATGCCGCCGGAGAACTGGTGCGGGTAGTCCCTGACGCGGTCCTTCGCGGACGGGATCTTCACGCGATCTAGCATCTCGGCCGCGCGATCCCAGGCCGCCTTCTTGTCGAGCTTCTGGTGCAGCATGACCGCTTCGGCGATCTGCTCGCCGACCGTCAGGACGGGGTTGAGCGACGTCATCGGCTCCTGGAAGATCATCGCGATGCGGTTGCCGCGGACCTTACGCATCTGCTCTTCCGGCAGCTTCAACAGATCCTGCCCTTCGAACAGGATCTGGCCGTCGACCGTCTTGCCGGGCGGAGACGGGATGAGGCGCATGATGGACAGCGCATGCACGCTCTTGCCGCTTCCCGACTCACCTACGATCCCCATCGTTTCGCCGCGATGGAGGTCGTAGGTCAACCCATCGACGGCTTTGACGACACCCTCGTCCGTGTAGAAGTACGTCTTCAAGTTACGTACCGAAAGCAGCGGCCCTTGCTGCTGCGACAAGCCGATCACCTCGCTTGGCGTGGTGAAACTGTAGTTACGAGCACAATCGGGGACTTCCTGCCCGCGACTCCGAACGTATTCCGCGGCCCATTGACCTTTTCCTTGTCTTTCGGCCCTTCTTGTTGCGGTCGATGTCAGCTCGACCCACGACTTGTAGACTACGCACGACGCCGGCGGCGGGATCGGCCGAATCCGCCCCCGCTCCGGCTGCGCGGATCCAGCGCGTCCCGCAGCCCGTCCCCGAGCAAGTTATAGCCGGCGATCGCAGCGGCGATGAACGCGCCCGGCCAGAGCAGCCACGGGGAGCCGGTCAGCGTTTGGATGGAGTTCGCGCTGGCCAGGAGCTTTCCCCACGACGCGTCGGGCTCTTGGATCCCCAGCCCCAGGAACGAGAGCCCCGATTCTCCGAGGATCGCGCCCGGCACGCCCAGGCTGGCGGAGACGATGAGAAAGCTCGCGGTATTGGGGATGATGTGCCGCGCGAGGAGGTAAGGAACCCGAGCACCCGCCGCCTGGGCCGCTTGGACGTATTCCAGTTCACGGAGCACCAGGACCATGCCGCGAATGACGCGCGCCAAGCCGCCCCAGCCGACGAAGGACAGGATCAGGATGATGAGCATGAGCCGCTGCGACGACGGGATCTGCGGCGGCAGTACTGACGCGAGCGCCAGCAGCAGGTAGAACTCGGGGAACGACATGACGATCTCGGCGACCCGCATCATGACGTCGTCGACGCGGCGGCCGAAGTATCCCGAAATCGCCCCGTACGCCACCCCGATCGGCAACGTCAGCAGCAGGGCATAGATGCCGATGAACATGGAAACCCGGCCGCCGTAGAGGATTCGGGAAAATTGATCGCGGCCGAACTGATCGGTACCCATCAGGAAGACGTGGCCGGGCTTCTCGACGCCGAATAAGCGGATGTTGGCGGGGATGACCCAGGCGAACCGATACGGCTCGCCCGCCGCGAAGAACCGCAGGGGATAGCGTTCGGTCCGATCCTCCTGGTAGCGCCGCAGTCCCGGGTCTACGAGGAGCGTGCCGTAGACGAACGGCCAGCTCGGTCGGCGGTCCTCATCGAGCAGGTGGATCCGCGTGGGGGGGTGGAGGAACTTGGACCGCTCCGTGTAGTCCAGCGAGTACGGCGCCAGGAACTCGGCGAAGATCGTGATGAAGTAGAGGGACAAGACGACGGCCCCGCCGGAGACGGCCAGCCGATGGCGGCGCAGCTTCCGCCAGGCCAGGCGAGTCGGCGATTCGGCGCGCACCTCGGGTGCTTCCACGAGCGTATGCAACGCCGACGTCGCCGCCTTCGCCGCCTTCGACCCGCGGGGCGCGCGGTTAGTCATAACGCACGCGCGGATCGACGTACGCGAGCAGCAGGTCGGAAATGAGATTGCCGGTGACGAGCATGATCGACCCGATCACCAAGCTGCCCATGACGACGTATAGGTCTTTCTTCTGGACGGCTTCCAGCAGGAGATTGCCCAATCCCGGCCAGCCAATGATGTTTTCGAGGATCGCCGAGCCGCTGAGCAGACCGCCGAGGGCGAATCCGAACAGCGTGATCAACGGGTTGATGGCGTTTCGTACCGCGTGCTTCCAGATCACGACGCCGCCGGCGAGGCCTTTCGATCGCGCCGTGCGGACGTAGTCCTGCTCCATGACCTCGAGCATGTTTGCGCGCATCTGGCGCATGAGGCCGGCGATCCCGCCGAGCCCGAGGATGATCACCGGCAACACGAGGTGCCACGCCACGTCCGCCATCTTGCCGAAGGGGTCCATGAAGTCGTACTCGACGCTCGTCATGCCGCCTATCGGGAGCCACTTCGTCTCGTAAGCAAAGTACAGCCCAAGCAACCCGGTGAAGAACGTCGGCAGCGAGATGCCCAACAGCGCGCCGACGGTCAGCGCGTGATCTCCGAACCGGTAATTGTTGAGCGCCGAGTAGATGCCGAGCGGCACCGCGATAACCCATGCGAAGAGAAACGCCGACACGTTTAGCAGCAGCGTGTTCCCGACCCGGGTGCCGATGAGGTCGAGGACCGGGATCTGGAACGCGAACGAGTATCCGAAGTCGCCGCGAAGTAGCCCGCCGAGCCAGCGCAGATACTGAACCGGCTTCGGCTGATCGAGACCGAAGTTGTGACGCATCTGCTCTATGCGCTCCGGGCTGACGACAGGGTTCATCCGCATCTCGCTGAGGAAGTCCCCGGGCGCGAGCTGCATCACGACGAACGTGATCAGCGTGATCCCCAGGAGCATGGGGATCAATTGAAGCAGCCGGCGGGCGACGTACCGGATCACGGGTCGCGGCGGCCGGGGCGGACTACCGCCCGCCTCCGCGGCGGTAGAGGATCTCGGTGGGACTGATGGCGCCGCCCAAACCCGTCTTGACGCTACCGATCGTGTTGCGAACGGCGACCTGACTTTTCGGGTTCGTGAAGAACAACATCGGCGACTGTTCGGACATGATCTGCTGCCAGCGATGGTACGCGGCTTTGCGCTTGTTCTGGTCGAATTCGGTTGCCACCTGCTCGAAGAGCTGGTCGATCTCCGCCTCCCAGGCCGCGGACGGCTTCTTCTGCCCCGGATGCCACATGTTGATCGAGCCGCTCGACACCCAGACGTTGCGTCCCGTCCCCGGCTCGATTGAGCCGGTGAGCCCCATGATCATCGTTTCCCACTTGCGCGAGCCGTCCAACCGCGCGACGAGCGAGTTGAACGCTTCGGGGGCGAACGTCACGCGAATCCCGAGCTTCACCAGGTCCTGCCGCACGATGTTGCCGATCGCGACGCGATCGTTGTTCTCGCTGTTCGTCGTCAACGTGAAGGCGACGGCGTTGCCGGCCCCGTCGCGCAGCCTGTCGCCGGATTTCACGTACCCAGCCTCGGCGAGCTGGCGCTCGGCCCGCGCCAGGTCGTAGGGGAACGCGGGAAGGCTCTGGTTGTAGTAGACCGTGTTACCCCGACTGATCGGTCCGTAAGCGGGCGTCGCGCGACCGCCGTAGACCTGGGCGACGATCCCGTCGCGATCGATGGCGTGCTGCAGGGCGCGCCGGAATCGCGTATCACGGAACCACGTGAGCTTCGGGTCGGTCACGCCGGCGGGATTCTGGTTGAAGACGAGGAGCTCACTGCCGTACCCTTCCCGCCCGTCGATCACCGTAAACGCGCCCTCGCGCTCCTTGGCCTTGAGATCGGCGTACTCACGAGGACGCGCGGCGTAGATGTCCGTTTCGCGCGCCATGAACCGCAGGCGCAGCGCTTCCAGGTTCGGCACGATGACCGTAACGACGCGGTCGAAGTACGGCAGCTTTCGACCCTGCTTGTCAGTCTTCCAGTACTCCGTCCACCGCGCGTAGGAGAGCCGCTGCCCCGGCACGTACTGCATCATGCGGTACGGCCCCGTTCCGACGAGCTCACGCGGCGGCGTATTGACGCCCCAAGCGCGGATGAACGCCGCCCCACCCTGGGCGAGCGCCGCTTCCAGCTTGTGCTTCGGGAGAATCGCGATGCCGGCCAGCCGCAGGAAGAACCCGATCGGCTTCGGCATGACGATCTGGATGGTCAAAGGATCGACGACGCGCCAGCGCACGGGCTTGCCGTCGAACGTGAGCACGTCGCGCTCGCTGCTGACCCCGCCCGGCGCAAACGCTGCCCGCAGCGTGAAGTCGACGTCAGCGGCGGTGAACGGCCGGCCATCGTGCCATTTGACCCCGCGGCGCAGCCGGAACGTCCACGTGCCCCGATCATCGGCGAGTGTCCACGACTCGGCGAGCGCCGGCTCGATCTCGCCCGTGCGGAAGTTCATCTCGACGAGACCGTCGAACAGCAGCCCCACGGCTTCCGTCGACGATGTCTCTTGCGCCGCTTGCAGGTTGAACGTCTTCGGATCGGAGATGACGCCTGTGACGTACGCGCCGCCGTGCACCGCCGCCGGGTCGTCGGCGTCGGGATGGACCTTCGGCGAAAACACTTCCGCTGCAGGCGCCGCGCCCGCGAGCGCCGCCGGCCACATCAGAACGACCGCCGTCAAAAGGGCCAGTCGGCGGCGAACGCCGAGAGATCGACTCATCGCTATCTCCGCACCGGTTCCTTGAAGTACAAGATGTCGTTTGGGCTGACGACGCCGCCCAGCCCCGTCTTCACGTTGCCGAGCGTGTTGCGCACCGAAGGCTGCGTCTTGGTGTTCGCGAAGTGCATCAACGGCACTTGCTCGGCGATGATCTCCTGCCAGCGCGCGTACATCGCGCGCCGCTTCGCCTGATCGGGCTCCTGCACGACCTGGTCGAAGATGCGATCGACCTCGGCCTCCCATGTGGTGGCCGGCTTCTCCTGCCGCGGCCACCACATGTGCAGCGACCCGGACGAAAGCCACACGTTGCGGCCGCCGGCCCCCGGCTCGATCGAGCCGGTGAAGCCGATAATGATCGCGTCCCAGCGGTACGACGAGGTGAGCCGCGCGACGAGCGCGTTGAACGCCTCCGGCGCGAACGTCACCTTGATGCCGAGCTTCTCCCAGTCGTGTCGCACGATGTTGCCGATCGCGACGCGGTCGTTGTTCTCGCCGTTCGTCGACAGCATGAACTCGACGGCGTTTCCCTGGGCGTCGCGCAGCGGCCCGGTCGCGCCGTCGCGCCGGAACCCGGCTTCGGCGAGCAGCTGCTGCGCCCTCGCCAGGTCGTACGGATACTGCTGGACGCGCGGGTTGTGGTAGAGCCTGTTGCCGATGCTGACCGGGCTCCACGCCGGCGTGGCGCGGCCGGCGTACACTTGCTGAATCACGGCGCCGCGATCGATCGCATGGTTGAGCGCGCGGCGGAATCGGACGTCGGAGAACCACGCCAGCTTCGCGCCGGAAACGCCGGCCGGATTCACGTTGAGCGTCACGAATTCGGTGCTGTAGGTTTCCGGGCCATCGAAGATCGTGAAGTTCTCGCGCGCGGCGCGCGCTTGGAATTCGGCGAACTCGCGCGGCCGCGTTCCGTAGAGATCGGTCTCGCGAGCCTGGAACTTCAGGCGGCTTTGATCGAGGTTCGGCACGATCAGACTGACGAGGCGCGTGAGGTATGGCAGCCGGTTGCCTTTGCCGTCCACCTTCCAATAGCCGGACCAGCGCGTGTACACGATGCGCTGACCGGGCACGTATTGCGCCATGGTGTAGCCGCCGGTGCCGACGATCTCCCGCGCCGGCGTGCCGACCGACCAGAACTGATTGAACGCTGCGGCGCCGCGGTTGAGCGCGTCCTCGAGCTTGTGCTTGGGCACGATCGTGAAGCCGACCTGCCGCAGGAAGATGCCGACGGACACGGGCGTCGTCAACGCGATAGTGTGTGGGTCGATGACCTTCCACTCCAGGCGCTTGCCCTCGTAGGTGAGGATGTCCTTGTAGCTCGTGATGACGCCGTCGGCGAAGATCGCGCGCAGGGTGAAATCGACGTCGGCGGCGGTGAACGGCCGGCCGTCGTGCCACGTGACGCCGCGGCGCAGCCGGAACGTCCACGTGCGCTTGTCGGGGCTGAGCGTCCACGACTCGGCCAGCGCCGGCTCGATCTCGCCGGTGACGAAGTCGCCGACGACGAGCCCGTCGAAGACCGGCGCCAACGCCGCGGTCGAGGAAGTTTCCTGCGCCACGATGGGGTTGAACGTGCGCGGGTCCGAGATCGTGCTCGTGACGAAGACGCCGCCATGACGGGCACCCTCTCCCGACGCGTGCCGATCGACGTAGGGTGCGGGCAGCCCGGGCACGGCTGGTGCCGCCTGCGCGCCCGCGATAGCCGTCGCGATCAGCGCCAGCGCCAGCGCCACCGCCGATCGCTTCGATGGGATCATCCTGTAATGCCTCCTCGCCACATCGCCTGCGCACTTACCTTTTCGTCAGCGCTTCAAGCGCGGATC
>VGFF01000098.1 GCA_016868955.1 Armatimonadota bacterium | reverse complement strand
GGACTTCAACTGCTTTCGCGTGAGCGGATGAAGAGCGGCTTTGATGACAATCGTGAGGAGAATGATCGCCCAGCCGTAGGAGCCGGTGAACCGGAACAACTCATAGAGCAGCGCGCTAATCTGGCCAGTGAGCCAATTCCACATGAGGAACCTCCGAGCGAATCAAGGCACTGGGTCGGAGCCGCCAGGATGCCACGGATGGCATCGGAGAATCCTTCGTCCGGTGAGCCAGACCCCGAGAATGACGCCGTGACGAAGAACGGCCTGGGCCGCGTATTCCGAGCACGACGGATGGAATCTGCATGATCGGGGCAGGAACGGCGAGACGATCTTTCGATAGCCCCGGATCAGCAGGACGACGACACGGGTCACGACGCTTCCAAAGCGCAACTCGCGATCAGCAGATTGTCCACCTGATCGGTGACGATGCGCCACGGCGCTCGCGCTGCTTCTCCGCGCGCAACGACCACGATCTCCTGATTGGCGCCCAGGGACCGGTGCCTCAGGATCTCACGAAGGCGGCGGCGGAGGCGGTTGCGGGCAACCGCGGTACCAAGCCCTTTTCGCACCACGAGCCCTACGCGGGGTGGACCATACGCGGCTCGTCGATAAAGGACGAAAAGGTCGACGGAATACCGCCGACCTTCCGCATAGACCTTTCTAAACTCGTGGGAGTTACGCAGCGTTTGCAACCCGCCCGGGGTTGTACAACTAAACGCTGAGGCGCTTGCGACCCTTCGCCCGGCGACGGCTCAAAACAGTACGGCCGCCCGGCGACTTCATGCGCGCACGGAATCCGTGAACTCGAACTCGGCGCCGCTTCTTCGGCTGGTACGTTCGTTTCACTTCGTCACTCTCCCAGCATCGTAGCGGCGATTTCGACACCGCAACCGCAGAGAGTATAGCAGATGAAGCAAGCGGTCCAGGAGGGCGCTGAATAGGGACAACCTGTGGATATCTGAGGGGTTTTTCCACAGAGTTCCGGGGCCGGGGATTCGGTCCACCACGTTCCGAGACTGGAAAGCCGCTGAAAATCGCGTTATCGAGTTTTCGGGTGGCCCAACGTTGTCAACAGGTTTTTCACCTTCTGTGGATAACTTCTAGAAGCGTTGGCGGATGGGTATTGTGGCCAACCAATGGGACTTGTAGATGGTAGGTTTGACAGCCACGGACATCTTCATTCGTCGCTTTCCGACCGTTTTGACGTGCCTGCCGACTCATTTCCGAAGTGCCTTGGCAGGGGATGGAAAGTGGTCGAATTTCCGTTCCCACGAAGGATTGCCGAAATAGGCAACCTAATCGAAAGGGGCCATAGCTCAGGATGTCGTTGAGCCAGTTGCTCGCCCGGCTTTTGGAGGAACGGGAAGCAGGTCGCGCTCCCGTGGGGTCTCCGGAGGTGCGCCTTGCGATCTACGACTCCCGGATTGCCGAGCCGCGAGTCGTATCGATCTCGAACGACGACTTTCAGACGCTGGTCGGGGAGTTGACCGCGAACACCTATGACCATGCGCAACGGCGAGGCGGTAGGATCCCTTACGTCGTCATCCGGGAGATTGTGGAGAATCTGGTGCATGCGCACTTCCGGGACGCGGTGATTACGATCCTCGATGACGGGAATACCATTCGTATCTCCGATCAGGGTCCGGGGATTCGCGACAAGGATCGTGCGATGCAGCCTGGGTTCACGACCGCGACGCCTAGCATGCGCACCTTCATCCGAGGTGTAGGTTCCGGTCTGCCGGTCGCCCGCGAGCAGTTGAATTTTCTTGGCGGCGCGATCACGTTGGAGGACAACCTCAACGGCGGAACCGTCGTTACGCTCCGCATGGTTGCGGAACGGCCGCAGCCCATGCCCGCCACAACACCGCCGGCCGCGCGCCCCGAACTAACCGACCGCCAGAAGCGCGTGTTGCTTCTGGTCGCGGAAATGGGTAGCGTCGGGCCGACTTCCGTCGCGAAGGAATTGGAGATCAGTTTGAGCACGGCGCATCGCGAGTTGCGGACGTTGGAATCGCTGAGGCTTCTGCAGACGCGCGGCGGTGGCCGTCGCACGCTCACCGAGGAAGGCGTCACATTCGTCGACAGTGTGTTCCGCCGCAACCCCTAGCACCATTCGCCGCTTCGTCGCCGCTCCTCATCGAACCAGCGCCCGGCCAGTTTGCATTTGAGGTGAGTAGATGAAGAGCGCGGCCCAAGTCGAGCAGAGCCAAGCGGTAGAGGCCTGGCAGCAGATGATCGCCCGTCTCCAGGACCGGCAGTCGCGGCCGGGCATCGGTGTGGAGCTCTTCTTGAAGAGCACACGCCCGATTCTGTTGGACGACAATGGCTTGCTCGTGGCCGTTCCCAACGGCGTCGCCAAGCAATGGGTGGAGGAACGCTACCTTTCGGCGATGCAATCAGAGATGGCGAAGGTTCTGGGCCACGAAGTTCCGATTCGCATCGTCGTTTCCGAGGAGACGGCCGCGGGTCCCGAGGAAACGCGTCTGGTGGCACCACGCACCGTCGTCCAGGTCGAGGGCATGCACCTTTCGCCTCGGTACACGTTCGATACGTTCGTCGTCGGCTCCGGGAACCGCTTCTCGCACGCCGCCGCGCTGGCGGTCGCCGAATCTCCGGCGCGCGCCTACAACCCGCTATTCATCTATGGCGGCGTCGGTCTCGGCAAGACACACTTGCTGCAGGCGATCGCGCACCATCTCATGCACTCCGCGCCCGCGATCCGCATCTACTATTGCTCGGGCGAGAAGTTCACCAATGAGGTGATCAGCGCCATCCAGGGTGGGCGAACCGAGGATCTGCGGCGGAAGTATCGGGGCGTGGACGTCCTGCTGATCGACGACATTCAGTTCATCGCCGGCAAGCCGAGCACGCAAGAGGAGTTCTTCCACACGTTCAACGCGCTGCACGAAGCGGGCAAGCAGATCATCCTAACGTCCGATCGTCCTCCCAAGGAAATTCCGACGCTCGAGGATCGCTTGCGGTCGCGTTTCGAGTGGGGACTCATCGCCGACGTTCAGGCACCCGACTACGAAACGCGCGTGGCCATCCTTCGCAAGAAGGCCGATATCGAGCGCATGAGCGTGCCTCACGACGTCACGGAATTCATCGCGCAGCATTTCCAGTCGAACATTCGCGAGCTCGAAGGCGCACTGGTGCGCGTCGTCGCGTACGCCACGTTGACGCGCGTGCCGATTTCGGTGGACCTGGCCCGCAACGTCCTACGGGACATCCTGCCGCAGAACCGGCCACAGCTGGTGACCATCGTCGAGATCCAGAAGACGGTGGCGGAGCGATTCGGCATTCGCATCGAGGAGATGAAAGCACAACGGCGGACGAAAGGCGTCGCGTTTCCACGCCAGGTGGCGATGTACTTGTCCCGAGAATTGACAGACTCTTCCCTGCCGAGGATCGGCGAGGAGTTCGGCGGGCGGGACCATACCACCGTCATCCACGCGTGCGCGCGCGTGCGTCAGGAGATGGCTCGCGACCAGCACCTATGGGCGACCGTCCAGTCCCTCGTGCAGCACTTCAAGCGGACGTAGTCGTCAGAGGCCAGGACGCGGTTGCCCCGCAACATGGGGATACCTTGAGGACAGTTGCAGCCGTCTTGGCCTCCGAATACCGAACGCGAGAGACGTTTGGGGATGGTGTGGATCGACGAACGCTTCTACCCCCAAGTTTTGAGAAGTCTGCGGCGTCCGTCGTACAATACCTTGAGGAATTTTCCACAAGATCCACAACCCTTACGACTACGGTTACGTTTTTTGTTATGTCTGGGTACTCCAGAAAGCATAGAGTCCGGGGGCCTGTGAATGTTGATCCGATGTCAGCAAGGAGATCTCTCCGAGGCGGTTCACATCACGGGGCGCGCCGTGAGCGCGCGATCGACGATGCCGATCCTCGCGCATTTGTTGTTGGAGACGACGAAGGACGGACTTCGCGTGTCGGCAACGGACTTAGAGCTCGGAATTCGGACGCAGATCGCTGCGAAAGTCGAAAAGGGTGGGCGCGTCGCCTTGCCCGCGCGGCTGTTGACGGAGATCGTTTCGAATCTCCCGTCGTCGGATGTCGAAATCCGTGTGGAGGAGGGGACCTCCCAAGCCGAGATCCTCTGCGAGCGGGCCTCCTTCGAGATCTTAGGGCTGCCGGCCGATGACTTCCCGAGAATGCCGGACACCGACGCCGACCTCGTTTGCGGCGTCGACGCCCCGCTGCTGCGTACCATGATCCGTCAGACGATCTTCGCCGTAAGCACGGACGAAACTCGGCAATTCCTTACCGGCTTGCACTTCGCCGTCGACGGTACCGAGATCCGTCTCGTGGCGACCGACGGCGGAAGGCTTGCGTTGCGTACCGCCAAGTTGGACAAACCGGCCGCGAGAAAGCTGGAAGTCATCGTGCCTGGGAAGACGATGAATGAGTTGGTGCGTGCGCTCAGCGGCGTCGAGGGGGAAGTGACGATCTCGGCGCAGGACACGCAGCTCATCTTCACGATCGGCAGTCTGCGTTTTGTCACGCGATTGATTGGCGGGCAGTTTCCCAACTACCAGCAAGTCATCCCCAAGGACTTCAAGCAGAAGATTCGCGTCGGCACCGAACAATTGCGCGCGGCGGTTCGGCGCGTCGCGATCACCGCGCGGGACTCGGCGACCGTCGTCCGCCTGGGTACGGAGGGCAAAACGCTCAAGCTGCAGTCGAACACGCCCGACGTCGGACGCGCGCACGAGGAGTTCGAAGTCGCCTCCGAAGGCGATGACATCCAAGCGGCGTTCAACGCGCGGTTTCTCATGGACGTGCTGGGCGTGCTCGACGCGGATGAAGTCTCCTTCGAGCTCACCGGTCACCTCTCGCCGGGCGCGTTGCGGCCCATCGGTGGGAGCGAATACGTCTACGTGCTCGCGCCGGTACGCATCTATAGCTAGAATCACCCGGCGGACTCGCCCCCCTTGCGTGTCGTCACGATTCGCGGAGATTCAATCACGCTCGCTGCATTTTTGAAGTGGGCCGGCATTGCGTCCACAGGCGGCATGGCGAAAGTTCTCATCACGAGCGGTCGGGTCCGCGTCAATGGCGAAGTGGAGGCGCGCCGCGGTCGGACCATCCGGCCCGGTGACGTCGTCGAAGTCGATGGCGCTCGATTCAGTGTCGTGACAGATCGCTGATGCGCATCCGCTCGCTGCGCCTTCGCAGCTTTCGAAGCTATAACCGATTCGAGACTTCTTTCGGACCGCATCTCAACCTGATCACGGGACCCAATGGAATCGGCAAGACGAACCTCCTCGAAGCGATCGACGTTTGCGCGACCGGACGAAGCCATCGCGCTCATCGGGAAGCGGAGGTCATCCGATTCGGTGCCGAGTGGACGTCGGTCCGTGCCGAATGGGAGCGCGGGCGCTCTACGCATGCCTCCGAGGTTCGCATCGAACGTGCCGGCCTGAAGCACATCCGCGTCAACGCGACGCGGACGAGCCGCGCTGAGCTGCTTGGGAAAGCGGTCCTCGTCTTTTCTGGCCCCGACGACACCAAGATCGTCGCCGGCGGCTCGGCGCATCGCAGGCAGCTCATCGATGCCATCCTCTGCCAGCTGAGCCCGTCCTACTACAGCAATCTGCTGCGCTACGGACGCGTCTTGACGCAGCGAAACCGTCTCTTACGCGCATCCGCGCCCGTCACGCTCTTGGAGGCCTGGGACGAGCAGCTGATCGAGCTGGGCGGGTCCATCTCCGACCGGCGCGCGGAATTCATCGACCGCATCGCGCCGCTGGCGGTCGAATCGAGCGGCGCCTTAGGATGCGCGCGCGTCGAAGTTACGTATCGGGCTTCATGGAACGACGAGGCCGATCGCCGCACCGTCGCGCGCCAGACGTTGACGCGATCGCGCCGTGAGGAGTTCGCGCGCGGCGTCACGGTTAGCGGACCCCATCGCGATGACGTCGAGATCTTCTCCGGCGGGATACCGGCGCGCACGTTCGGATCCCGAGGGCAGCAGCGCGCGACGCTCTTGAGTTTGCGACTGGCTGAGCGGGAAATCGTGCGCCAAGAGACCGGCGAAGATCCGATCATGCTGTTCGATGACGTCCTCAGCGATCTCGACGCAGAACGAGTTAGGAGCCTCCTGGACGTGATGGGGAACGGCTCGCAGGTGCTGCTCACGGCGACGGATCGCCTGGAGGTCTCATTGCCGGACGCGCATCACATCGACGTATCCGCAGTGGCGCCGAGCCGGGCGGCCGCCCACCCTCAGCATCCGGAGGCCCCATGAAGAAGCTCGGGGATTTCCTGCGATCGGCCGCAATCGAAATCGGCCTGCGGCCGGGCGTCGAGCAAGCCGACATCTCAGCCCTGTGGGAGACGATGGCGACGGCGGAGGGCTTGTCATCCCGCTCAGAGGGGCTGCGCGGTACGACGCTCATCGTCACGGCGGACAGCGCACCCCATGCGCAAGAGATCAGCTTGCGCCGAGAGAAGCTGCGGCGTGCGATGAACGATCGTCTCGGACGTGTCGCAATCCGCGAGATCCGCGTGGTGCGACGAAGCACCCCGGCACAACCCTCCTGAAACGGGTCCCCATAGCGCAGACGGACGCCGCGGGCAAACCGCCTCGTCGCTGCCTTCGCGGCGACCGAACAGCTACGTCAGATCACCCGTACTGCGGAGATGGTAGTCACTTAGCAACTGGTACAGAAACGGGGGGCAGGTCCGTTTCGTCAAAACCCGAGGGGTTCTGTGCCCTGGAATGACGTACGTATGACGCTATAATCGAGGTTGGCGGGGATCTCTTCGGTGCCTTGCAGTCCACGGCTCAAACCCAACTCCCGCGCGGGATACGGCGATTGACAGCGGGCCGGAAAGACGAGAAAATATCCTGCATTAGCGTAACCCTTTCACAGGGCAGTCCGCCGACCAAACACCTACGTACCCGCCGAGGCAGATGTCATTTTCTGACCTGCACGGCGCGGGAGGAATATGAGCGAACAAGCGTACGGCGCAGAGCAAATCCAGGTACTCGAAGGGCTCGAGGCGGTCCGCCGCCGCCCCGGCATGTACATCGGCAGCACCGGGAGCCGAGGCCTTCACCACCTGGTGTACGAGGTCGTCGACAACAGCGTCGACGAGGCGCTGGCCGGTCGATGCACGCGTATCGACGTCGTGATCCACGAGAACAACAGCGTGTCGGTGTCCGACGACGGCGGCGGTATTCCCGTAGAGACCCATCCGCAAACGAGAAAGTCCACCGTCGAGACTGTTCTCACGATCCTGCATGCTGGCGGCAAGTTCGGAGGTGGCGCTTACAAGGTCTCCGGTGGGCTGCACGGCGTCGGCGTCTCCGTCGTAAACGCATTGTCCGAGCACTTGGAAGTCGAGGTCCGGCGAGGCGGTCGCCGGTGGCGTCAGGAGTTTTCTCGCGGCAAGCCGCACGGCGCCTTGAAGCCGATGGGCCCTACCGGCGACACAGGTACGAAGGTCACGTTCCTCCCTGACTGCGAGATCTTCGTTGAGACCGAGTTCAGCTTCGAAACGCTGAAGCAGCGGCTCGAGGAGCTCGCGTTCCTCAATGCCGGCCTTCTGCTGTCGCTGAGCGACCAGCGGACAGGGCAGAGTGAGGAGTTCCGCTACGCCGGCGGCATCGCCGAGCTCGCCCGCGCCCTCAACAAAACGCGCCGCGTTCTCAACGACCCGCCGTTCCATATCCGCCGTGATCGCGACGGGCTCGAAGTCGAA
>VGFF01000097.1 GCA_016868955.1 Armatimonadota bacterium | reverse complement strand
CGTGGGGATGACGACTCGCCACACCGGACGATTGCGCAGGATACCCCGCCGCTCGGTCGTCAGGCGGACGCCGCCGGCGATGTCGTAGCTCTGCTCCAGACGAAATTCTCCTTCCGCCGCTTGCAAGTAGGACCAGATGAGGGAAGCGGCTTCGGCGCGCGTCAAAGGCTCGCGCGGGCGGATGCGTGGATCTCCCGGCTCGCGAAGCAGGGCGGGGCGCCCGAGGAGCGCGACGGCGACGCTGCCGTTCCAGACCGGACTCGTCTGGGCGCCGTCTACGGCTGGAATCGTCGCGTGGCCGAAGCCTTCGGCTTCCCAGGCGAGGTCGGCGCTACGGACGATCCAGCCGATCGCCTCTTCGCGCGTGATCGGCGCGGCGCCGGCGAAGGGCTCGCCCGTCGGCGTCAGGATACCCGCCGCGACCGCTGCTTCCACCGCGAGGTACGACGGATCGTTCGGCTGCACATCGGGAAAGCTCGGCGATGCAGGCCCGGTCGTCGGACCGCCGCCGCGGGTCGCGAGGATCCAATGGAGGAAGGTCGCGCGCGCGATCGACGCCTCGGGCCGAAACGGCCCGGCGGCGGGATCCAGCAGGCCGCGGCTGGCGAGCGCGGTGATCCGCGGTTCGGCCCAGTGGCTGGCGAGGTCTGTGAACCTCGCCTGCGCGTTGCCGGCGGCCGCGATCATCGCGGAGACGCAGATAGCCGCAAGGGTGCGCAACATTGCCGTTCAGTGTAGACTACGGGACGAACGACGGCAGCCGAGGTGATCGAAGTATGATTCGTCCTACGATCGAAACGTTGTTGGAGCGGGTGCCGGGCAAGTACCAGCTAGTCATGCTGGCGGCGCGGCGGGCCCGCGAGCTGCACAGCGGACAACTGCCGCTGATCGACGTCGACTCCAAGAACCCCGTGACCATTGCGCTCGAGGAGGTCGCGGCCGCTCGAGTGAATCCGGAGCCGCTTTCGTTGACCGACGAATAGTGTCGCGTAGCGAGTGGTGGGTAGCGGCGGCCTTGCGGCTGCCGCTTTTATTTTTCGCCGGTCATCCGACGGACGCGCAGACGTTTATCGCCTGGGTGAACCGCTTGGCGACGGTCGGCCCTTGGGAATTCTATGAGCCCGGCTTCGCCGACGACGCCCCCGGTTACCTGTTGGTCCTCTGGCCCGTAGGCTTCGTCACGCGGCAATGGCCCGCGATCGCGCCCTGGCTGATCAAGGTCATCCCGGCGCTCGCGGACTTCATCGCCGCCGCCTCGCTTGCGAAGCTGGCCGTGCCGGTCGGGCCGAACGTGGCGCGCGCGTTCTTGTGCAGTCCGGCGGTTCTGTTCGCGGGCGCGTGCTGAGGGCAAGCGGAGTCCGTGGCGGTCGCGTGGGTGCTTGCGAGCATGCTCGCCGCTCGGCGCGGGCGGCTTGTGCTGGCCGGCTCGCTGATCGGCCTCGGTATCTTGACCAAACCGCAGCACATCGTCGCCGCGCCGGTCGCGTTGTGGATCGCCGCGCGCGTCGACGGAATTCCGACCCGGCGTCTCATCAACGGCATCGCGGCCGGCGCGCTTGCCATCGCCGCTCCGTCAGCGTTGTTCCGGTTGTGGCCATGGGATCTCGCCGCGCGTGTCCTCCGGTCGTCGGCCGTCTATCCGTACGCGAGCGTGAACGCGCTCAATTTCTGGAATGGGCTGGGCGGAAACTGGCGGTCCGATGCGGCGTAGGCATTCGGCGTGCCCATCGCCGCGTGGGGGGCTTTGCTGACCGTTGCTGCGGCGGTCGCGGCATTCGTTGGCGTCGGCGCGCGCCGCGACGCGGCGTCGCTCTTCCTGTGCGCGAGCGTGTTGTTCGCGGCGATCTTCTTTTTGATGACACGGATGCACGAGCGCTATCGGTTTCCCGCGTACCCCTTTGTCTTGTTGGCTTGGTCGTGGGCGGCTGTCGGCCGCGGGCTGGCGTCGGCGCTGTCCTGGATGTTGACCGCGAATCTCGTGTATGGCTCCGCCTATTTGGCGCAGTTTCCGCGGTACGAGGACCCGGTCTGGTCGGCGGTTTGTCGCGCGTTCACGTTTCCCGTGACGCTGGCGGTCTCCGTCGCCGGGCTCGCGACGCTGATGCTCCTGCTCGTTGCGCAGCGCGCGCGCCGTCTACCGCAGCGCGCGTCGCAGTCGCCATAACTCGCGGAATGCCCGCAAGACGACCCGGAGATTGGCGCCGGTCTGTTCGCCCCATTGCCGCGGATAGTGTGTGACGCCGACCTGGGTGATGCGCGCGCCGACCGCCGCCGCCCGGCACAGGAGCTCCGTGCTCAGGAACGCGCCTTCGCTCTGCAGCGGCAACGTCGCCACGACGGAACGGCGCATCATCTTGAACGCGCAATCGATGTCGCGCGCCCGCACGCCGAACCACCTCCGCACGAGCCGATTCCAGAGAACCGCGTTGAGGCGGCGCGGAAATGGATCGCGGCGCTTAATTCGGTAGCCGATGACGAAATCGGAGGTGGCGGCCGCCGGCAGCAGGCGATCGATCTCGCGCAGATCGAATTGCAGATCCGCGTCGCTGAAGAAGATCCAATCGTATCGGGCGGCGGCGAAGCCGGTTCGCAGGGCCGCTCCATAGCCGCGATTGGCGGCGTGGCGAACCAGGCGGACGCGCTCGTCCGAGGCGGCGAGCCTTGCGGCGACCTCGGCGGTGCCGTCCCGGCTCCCGTCGTCGACGATGATCACCTCGAACCGCTCACATCGCGTCGACAACACGTCGATCGCCGCGCGCACGGCGCCCTCAATGTTGCCTTCTTCATTGAAGGCGGGGAAGAAAGCGCTGATGTTCACGTTACGCCGTCCGTGATATGAGGAAAATCCCGATCAGGATCGCCCCGATTCCAAGGATGCGGATCATCGGCAAAGCCTCTCCGAACAGCCAAGCCGAGGACGCGATCACGATCACGTAGCCCAGCGCCAGCATCGGATACGCGAGGCTCAGCGGCGTGCGCGCGATGATGACGAGCCACAACAGACTGGCGGCGCCGTAGAGCAAGAAGCCGCCGAGCACGGCCGGCGTCGTCAGCGCGCCGATGAGGAAGCGAGTGATCCCGCCGAGGTCGCCCGCGAATCGATCGCGCACGGTCGTCACGCCGAGCTTGAGCAGAACTTGCCCGAACGCGCCCATCAAGACCGTGGCGAGGATGAGTCCTACCGTCAGCGCGCGCCCACCGAAGGTCATACCCACGTTCGCATCCATGTCCACCACCGAAGCCAAGTTTGCGGCACGGGGACGGCCGCCAGAACCGGGGACTGGAACACGAGCACGGCCGCGGCGGCGATCGCGTACGCCAGCGGCACTGCCGGCCCGAACCGCCGGCCCAAACCGTGCAACGCGGACGCGGTTGCGAGGAAGGCGGGAATCAGCGCCGGCACCATATGGTATACGAACAACAATCGGCCGATGAACGCATAGGGTAGGTACCCGATACAAAACGCGAGGATCAAGAACAGGTCGGTCGTCGCGCGATGCCGCACGGCTCGCAGGGCGACGTAGAGCATCGCCGGCAGGATGGACCACCAAAGGATCGGATTGCCGACGGCGAACACGCCCGTCATGATCCCGCCGGCGGCCTCGTAGTGGTACCACATCGGTCGCAGCAGGAGCGGCCACGTCCACCAGGCGCTCGCGTACGGGTGCTCGGCGACGAGCTTGTGGTGATACTGGAACATTTGGACGTGCAGTCGCAGGAGATCTGCGATCGACTCGCCCCGCACGAAGTGCGGGATGTAGGCGCTCGCGTACAACGCGATGGGCACCACGACCAGAGCTCGAATGAGGTGTCGCGCACGCCATGGCAGCTCACCGCGGCGCCAAGCGATCACGCTGGTGATCGCGAGGATCGCCAACCCCGCGCCGCCGGTCCACTTCGTTGCCATCGCGGCGCCAGCCAAGGCACCAGCCAAGTAGAGAAAGCCGACGCGGCCGCTGCGGACGGACGCCCACCAGTACGCATAAGCACCGCCGAGGAACAGCGTGAGGAAAGCTTCCGGCTTGGCGATCCGGGACTCGACAAGCAGCATGCTGTCCAAGGCGGTAAGCACGGCCGCCGTGACGCCGAGGCGCTCGCTGCGGAATAACCGAGTGCCGAGCACGTACATTACGGGAATGACGAGCGTGCCCGCGACGGCCGGCGCGAATCGCCAACCCCAGGGGTCGAATCCAAAGACGCGTATGCCGGCGGCGACGAGGACCTTCGAGAGCGGGGGATGGGTCCACTCGTGGATCGGTTGACCCGTGAGATACTCTCGCGCCGTGCGTGCGTAGTAGATCTCGTCGAAGATCATTTTCGGCGGCGCGCCCAGACCGGCGAACCGGGCGCACGCCCCGAGCAGCACGACGATGAACAGCACCACCCGAGGGCGCCTCCGAATGGTCAAGTGCACATCCCGCGAGGGGGGATCGATGGATGATGCGTCGTTTGACACCGCCACACGCGTATGTTACCGTGTCGCGCAGAATTAGATGGCCAATGTGAAAGGAGGTGGTGCCGATCTTGAGTAGCCCAAGAATCCCGGCCCACCTGGAGGGTATTCGATAGTGCAATAAGAGTCCCGGCGGTGGGCCGGGACTTTTTCTTTCCGTTCGATCCTCTGAACGATCGCGATATACTGGGGAACGCGGCGGGGTAGCTCAGTTGGTCAGAGCACGCGGTTCATACCCGCGGAGTCGTGGGTTCAAATCCCACCCCCGCCACCAGCGACGCATTACGGAAGTCGGCACGTGAGCACGCTCTCCGCGCGCGTTTTCCACTACGTCCGTCGACATCAGCTGTTTTCTGCGCACGCTACCATCGTGGCGGCCGTCTCCGGCGGCGGCGACTCGACTGCGCTGCTCAGCGTACTGGCGGAAGCACCGCCGACGATGCGCCTTCGCGTCCATGCCGCCCACGTCCATCATGGAATTCGGGTCGAAGCGGACGAAGACGAGTCTGCCGTGCGGAGTCTCTGCGATCGGTTGGGTGTCCCCCTCGTCTGCGTACGTCTCGCTACCCTGGAGCCCGGCGGTCCGGCGCTGGAAAGTCGCGCTCGCGCCGCGCGCTATGCCGCGCTCGGACGAGTGGCCGAAGACGTCGGCGCTTCGGCGGTGCTGACGGGGCATACCCTGGACGACCAAGCGGAAACCGTCCTCATGCGTCTGCTCCGTGGCGCCGGCCCCGACGCGCTGGCCGCGATGCCGCCGATTCGACCGATGACATCCTCCGTTTCGCTGGCGCGACCGTTGCTGGCGGAACGGCGGGCCCAGCTGCGTCGGTATCTACGAACCCGGGCGATCGAGTGGCGCGAGGATGTGACGAACGACGGCGCGTTCGCGTTCCGCAATCGAATCCGTTCGCGGGTTCTGCCCCTACTGGCGGAGGAGAACCCGCGTATTGCGTCCTCGTTGGGGCATCTCGCGGAGATCCTCCGCGACGAGGCAGCGTTCTGGGCGACGCGCGTAGACGAAGCGTTCGCGACCGTCGTCCAAGAGGACGGACAGCGATGGCGGTTCGACTGTCGGCGATTCGCGGCGTTGCCCGTGGCGCTGCAACGGCGCCTGATTCAAAGGATCGCCGACGGTGTCGCACGCACGGCGGGAATGGACGTCGATCTCGGATTCGTTCACGTGGAAGAGGTTCGGCGGCTCGCGACGGCCGCGCAAGCCGGCCGCGAGATCGAGTTGCCGCGGGGACTGAGAGCGCGGCGCGTGGGGTGGGCGATGGAAATCGGCGCGTATTCCGCGTCTCGACGCGAACAACCGCACGAACCGAATTGGGGCGTCTCCCTCGCGGTCCCCGGGCGCGCGCTCGTCGTCGACATGGGGATTCTCGTCGAGGCGAGTCTCACGGCGCCGAAGGAGCCGCTCGAAATCGCGCCGGGGCATTGGCGGATCGTGTTGCCCGCCCGTTTCCAGAACGCGGACCTTCGAATCCGCGGCGCGCGGGCCGGCGATCGCATTCGACTGCCGGGGTTGTCCGGACACCGACTGGTCATGGACCTTCTTGCCGAGGCCGGCGTCTCCCGTTGGGATCGAGCGGACGCGCCGGTATTGACCGCGAACGGGGACGTCGTGTGGGTCCTCGGGGTGCGGGCCGGCGCTGAGGCGTCCGGCGAGGCGCCGGGGGTCCTCATTCGTGCCTGGCCCTTGGAGGCGAGCGGCGCTGCCGATATCGATGGCACCTGAGTTGCTCGTCGCAACGCGGTCGGAACGCGCCGACGGCGGCCCGGATCGAACAAATGTTATAATTCCCGGACCGAAGAGGGAGCCGTCCCGTCGCGCCGTCCCCCCCCCCTCGGGAAAGTCCAGTAGGAGGCACGGAGCGTGGCTAACCGGTTGGCGAAGAGCCTGGCCATCTGGGCTCTGGTGATCACGGTCGTAATGTTCGTGTTGGTGCCGATGTACCGCAGCACGCGCAACACGCCGCGCGCGTTGAGCTACACGCAGTTCGAGCAGCTCGTCAACAGCGGTCAGATCGGCGGAACGGTCACGTTCAACGAGGACGCCAGCGCTCTGACCGGAAAGACCAAGGACGGCACGACGTTCCGGACCACGTATTCGCGCGAGGCGACGGCGCTTGCGCAGGATCTCCTGCGCAAGCAGTCGATCCCGTTCGGGATCGAAGCGTCGGTGCGGAACTCCCCCTGGCCGACGTTGCTGGGTACGTTGCTGCCGGTCGTCCTGATCATCGGACTGTGGATGTTGATGCTCCGCCAAGCGCAGTCCGGTTCCAACCAAGCGATGTCGTTCGGCAAGAGCCGCGCGCGCCTCCATCAAGAATCCAAGACGAAGGTGACGTTCGACGACGTGGCCGGCGCCGACGAAGCGAAGGAAGAGCTTCAGGAAATCATCGAGTTCCTGCAGCATCCGAAGAAGTTCCAGGCACTGGGCGCGAAGATCCCGCGCGGCGTGCTGTTGATCGGCCCGCCGGGCTCCGGCAAGACGTTGCTCGCGAAGGCGGTCGCCGGCGAAGCCGGCGTGCCATTTTTCTCGATCTCCGGCTCGGAATTCGTCGAGATGTTCGTCGGAGTCGGCGCCAGCCGCGTGCGAGACTTGTTCGGTCAGGCGCAGAAGTCGGCCCCCTGCCTCGTATTTATCGATGAGATCGACGCCGTCGGCCGCCAGCGCGGAGCCGGCCTCGGCGGCGGTCACGACGAGCGCGAGCAAACGCTCAACCAGCTGCTCGTCGAGATGGACGGCTTCGATCCGAACGCGGGCATCATCATCATCGCGGCGACGAACCGCGCCGACATTCTCGACCCGGCGTTGTTGCGGCCCGGCCGCTTCGACCGGCGCGTCGTCGTCGACAACCCGGACGCGAAGGGTCGTCGCGCGATCCTCGAAGTTCACATGCGCGGCAAGCCGCTGGCCGAGGACGTGAAGGTCGAAGTGCTCGCCAAGCGCACGCCCGGTTTCTCCGGCGCGGACCTCGCGAACCTCGTCAACGAGGCGGCGTTGCTCACGGCGCGGCGCAACAAGAAGAAAGTCGGCATGTCGGAGTTCGAGGAATCGGTGGAGCGGGTGGTCGCCGGCCCGCAGCGTCGCAGCCGCGTGCTGTCGCCGCGGGAGCGCGAGCTCGTCGCCTATCACGAGGCCGGCCATGCCATCTTGCGCAAGCTGTTGCCGAAGGCGGATCCGCCGCACAAGGTGACGATCGTCGGCCGCGGCATGGCGCTCGGTTACGTGATGGGGCTGCCTCCGGAGGATCGTTACACGCGGACGCGCGAGGAGCTGCTCGACGAGATCGGCGTGGCGATGGGCGGG
>VGFF01000096.1 GCA_016868955.1 Armatimonadota bacterium | reverse complement strand
GCCCGAGGACCTGATCATCGCGGAGGCGCTGCTCGCGTGGCATCGCGGGTGAGAGTTGGCCTCGGTATCGACCTGCACGCCTTCGCGGCCGGGCGCCGGCTCGTCGTCGGCGGCGTGGAGATTCCGTACGACCGTGGCCTTGCCGGGCACAGCGACGCCGACGTTCTCCTGCACGCGATCATGGACGCCGCGCTCGGCGCCGCCGGCCTCCCCGACATCGGCACGCACTTCCCCCCCGACGACCCGGCCTATGCGGGCGCGGACAGCCTCGGCCTGCTGGCGGGCGTGCGCGACCTCCTCGCGGACGTGGGCTGGCGCGTCGGGCAAGTTGACGCGACCGTGATCGCGGAAGCGCCGCGGCTCTCGGCCCACGTTCCGTTGATGCGCCTGCGGATCGCGGCGGCGCTCGGCATCGAGCCAGACGACGTCGGCGTCAAGGCCACGACCGCCGAGGGACTCGGCGCGCTCGGTCGGGGGGAAGGGATGCAGGCGACGGCGGTCGTGCTCCTCGATCGAATCGCCGCCGCTTAGGCGCTGCCGGGACCGCACCGGCGACGCGGTGGGTCGGGCCGCGTATCATAGATTCACTCAGCACACGAGCCGAAAGCCGTGGCGAGGTCCCCGTGGGCTTTCGGCCGTCAGGAGGCAGAGATCTTGTCCCTGCGCATGACCAATACCCTCACCGGCCGGAAGGAGCCGTTCGAGCCGATCCGCCCCCCCGAAGTGCGCATGTACGTCTGCGGCGTCAACCTCTATGGTCCGGCCCACGTTGGGCACGCGATGAGCTACGTCGTCTTCGACATGATCCGCCGCCATCTCGAATGGTCCGGCTACCGCGTTCGGCACGTCCAGAACTTCACCGACGTCGAAGACCGCATCGTCGCTCGAGCCGCCGCCGAGGGACGCACGATCCAAGACATCGCCGACGCGAACATCGCGCGGTTCTTCCGCGAGATGGACGCGCTCAACGTCACGCGCGCGCACGTGTATCCGCGGGCCACGCACACGATCCCAAAGATCCTCGAGATCGTGAAGGGGCTCGTCGACAACGGCCACGCCTACGCCGCTGACGGCGACGTGTACTTTCGCGTCACGGCCGACACCGATTACGGCAAGCTCTCGCACCGCCACCTCGAAGACATGCAGGCCGGCGCGCGCATCGCCGTCGACAAGCGCAAGGAACATCCGATGGACTTCGCATTGTGGACCGCGGCGAAGCCCGGCGAGCCGTCCTGGGACAGCCCGTGGGGGCAAGGTCTCCCCGGATGGCACATCGAGTGCTCGGCGATGGTCATGGACCACCTCGGCGAGCAGATCGACATCCACGGCGGCGGCCACGACGTCATCTTCCCGCACCACGAGAATGAGATCGCCCAGTCCGAGAGCTATACGGGGAAGCCGTTCGTCAAATACTGGCTGCACAACGCGCTGCTCCGCCTCGGCGATCAAGAAGAGAAGATGACGCGTCACCTCGGCAACATCGTCTCGATCGAAGACGCGCTGCGGCGGTACACCCCCGACGGGCTTCGCTTGTTCCTGTTGTCGTCGCACTACCGGAACCCGCTGACGTGGAAGGAAGACGCGGTCGAGGCCGCGGATCGCGGCGCCGAGCGGCTCCGCGGTGCCCTCGAGGCGGCCGAGACCGTCGTGCGCCGAACGGCGGGTTCCGGCCAGGATTCGCCGCCGGCCGTCGCGTTGCGGGCCGCGGCCGCGCGCGCTCGGGAAGCGTTTCGCGAGGCGATGGACGACGACTTCAACACGCCGACGGCGATCGGGGAGCTGTTCGCGCTCGCCACAGAGACGAACCGCCTGGCGGACGGCCTGGCCAAGCAGCGCTCCGAGGCGGGACCTCCGGAGGGCGCCGTCGGCGCGCTGACGGCCGCCGCCGAGACTTTTCGGGAGCTTGGCGGCGTCCTCGGCTTGCGGCTCTCGACGACGACCGAGACGAGCGAGACCTTGGAGCGAGACGTTCGACGGTTCGTCAGCGAGGAACCGGCGCTCGCCGGCGCGGTCGCCGCCGACGGTGCGGTGCCCGCGCTGCTCGACCGGATTCTGGAAGCTCGGCAAGCGGCCCGCGCGCGCAAGGACTTCCAGGCCGCGGATCGGATTCGCGACCGGCTTGGCGAGATCGGCGTCTCAGTGGAGGACTACCCCGCCGGCAGTCGCTGGCGCTTGCGGTGAGGCGGCGGCCGCCGCCGCAGCGGGATGCCGAGCGTCGCGACCGCGCCGTAGGCGGCGACTTCTCTTCGACGGGCGAGCGCGAGGCGCCGCCAGCGGGCGGAACCCAGTCGCGGTCGGAGGACGTGATCGAGGGTCGCAACCCGATCGCGGAAGCGCTGCGAGCTGGGCGGACCATCCGCAAGATCCTCGTCTCGGCCACGGGGCGCCCGCACGGCACGCTCGCCGAGATCCTCGCGACGGCACGGCGCCTTGGGATCCCGATTCAGCCGGTCGATCCCCGCCGCCTCGACGCCATCGCCCAAACCCGCGTCCACCAGGGCGTCGTCGCGTTCCTCTCGTCTCGCCCGCTGCTCTCCCTCGAGGCGCTGCTGTCATCGGCGTGGGCGCGCGGGAAGCCGTTCCTCGTGCTCCTGGATGGCATCGAAGATCCGCACAACCTCGGCGCGATCCTCCGCAGCGCGGAAGCGGCCGGGGCGCACGGCGCCGTCATCCCGAGGCATCGCGCCGCCGGCTTGTCGCCGGCGGTCGAAAAGGCGGCGGCCGGGGCGCTCGCCCACCTGCCGGTGGCGCAGGTCCCGAACATGACGCGCGCGGTCGACGCCTGCAAGAGCGCGGGTCTGGCCACCGTCGCCGCGCACGCGGACGCCCCCATCGACTACGACGCCGTTCCGCTCGTCCCGCCGATCGCCCTGGTCGTCGGCTCGGAAGGACGGGGCGTCAGCCGCCTCGTTCGCGAGCACTGCGACCGCACCGTGCGGATCCCGATGCGCGGGCGAATCGCGTCGCTGAACTCCTCCGTCGCGGCGGCCCTCCTTTTGTATGAAGTCGTACGTCATACGAAGAGCGAGGCTTGATCCGACAGGCGCCGCGTGAGAAAACATCTGTTGAACGGCCGCCACGTCACCGTGGCGAAGGCGCTGGGAGGCATTCGACGTAGCAAGGGTCATGAAGGCACTCGCGCGCGTTTCCCTTGTCGTATTTGCAGCCGCGGCCGCCAGCGCGGCCGTCTGGACGTGGGACGCTCGCGCCCACGAAGGCCGGATCTTCCCCAATGTGTTCATCGATGACGTTCACGTCGGCGGGCTGAGCGCCGGCGAGGCGACGAGGCTTGTCTCAGAGCGGGCCAGCCGCCGCCTCGGGAGATCCGTTTCGTTGCGTGCAGGAGCGACGTTCTCGATGCCCGCCGAGCGCCTCGGATTGCGCGTCGACATCGCCGCCGTCGCCCGGAGGGCCCTGGCCGTCGGCCGAACCGGTTCGATCGTCGATCGACTGCGGTCCCGCTGGACGCTGCTCCGCGACCCCGCGCGGCAAGCTCTCTCCTACGAAGTCGACCAAGATCGGTTGCGTGGCGCCCTGACATGGGTCACGAAACAGGTCGGTACGAAGCCGGAGAATGCCCGGCTGACAGTCGTCGATGGGCTGGTTCAGATCGTTCCGGGGCGCTACGGGATCGGCGTCGATCCCACGTCCACGGCGCCGGCGGTCGCACGGGCGCTGCTCGCCGGCGAGCAGTCGATCGATCTGCCCCTGGCGACGATCGCGCCGCCGGTCACGGCCGAGCGGCTGCGCGCCATACGCATCTCGCAGATCGTCGCCACGTACACGACGCGATTCCCCAACGTCCCGAATCGCAACTTCAACATCGGGCTGGCCGCGCGCGCCTTGCGCGGACGGTTGCTCGACACGGGCCAAACGCTGTCGTTCAATGACGCCGTTGGCCCACGTACCCGCGCGGCCGGCTACCTCGAGGCCCCGGTGATCATCAACGACGAGTTCGTGCCCGGTGATGGCGGCGGCGTCTGCCAGGTCTCGTCTACATTGTTCAACGCGGCCGCGCTCGCGGGCTTGAAGATCGAAGAGCGATCCAATCACAGCTCGCCCGTCGCGTACCTTCCGATCGGCCGTGATGCCACCGTGGTCTACGGGTACCTCGACCTCAAGGTGCGCAATGAGGGGGCGCCACTGCTGTTGTGGGCGGAGGTCGTCGGGCGGACGCTGACGATCAGCTTCTACGGCGCGCCGCGTTCCGGTGTCGAGCAAGTTGCCGTCGCAACCTCGAACATCGAGACGCTGCCCGCGCCCGCGGGCGTGATTGAGCGGCGTGACCGCGATCTGCCGGTGGGTACGGTCAAGGTGATCAAGGCCCGGTCGGGATTTCGGGTGACGACATGGCGCGTCGTGCACGCCGGCGGCGGGGGGATCCGTCGCGAGGTCATCGCCTGCTCGTTCTATCGACCCGTCGCCGAGATTCGCCGTATCGGCACGCGACCGGTCGAGCAATCGGAGGGCCGGCCGCCACCCGCGTCGGAATCGCGAAAACGGCGTGTCTTTCCTTGACCCTCGCGAAGCCGATCTCTATACTTTCGGATATCATCCGCTGATCCGCGAGCAGCAGCGCATATTGGAATCACGGAGGCTGTGCCTTTGGCGGTAGCCCGTAGGGAAGCGTCGACGACCTACACGGAAATGATCGACGAGGAAGTCGTCGACTCCGCGAAGCTCGGCGACGATCGGGCGTCGGAATTCTTGATCAACAAATATCGGAATTTCGTCCGCGTCAAAGCGAAATCCTACTTCCTCATCGGCGCTGATCGTGAGGACATCATCCAAGAAGGGATGATCGGGCTCTACAAAGCCATTCGAGACTTTCGTAAGGACAAGCTCAGCTCGTTCCGCGCGTTCGCGGAGCTGTGCATCACGCGTCAGATCATCACGGCGATCAAGACAGCGACAAGACAGAAGCACATTCCGCTGAACTCCTACATCTCGCTCAACAAGCCGATCTACGATGAGGACTCCGACCGTACGCTCCTGGACGTGATCAGTAGCATCAAGGTCTCCGATCCCGAGGAGCTCTTCATCAATCAGGAATCGTCCGCGACGATTCGGGCGCGCATCCGGAAGAACCTCAGCGATCTCGAGCATCGTGTCCTCAACGCCTATCTGGAGGGGAAGTCCTATCAGGAGATGGCGAACGAGCTGAATCGCCATGTCAAGTCCATCGATAATGCCCTCCAACGTGTGAAACGTAAGCTCGAGAAGAATTTGGAGAATCTGGAGTAGATTCTCCGATCCAAAGCGGAAGCATCGAAGCGCGAAACGAGATCGGCAACGGGCTACCAGGTTACCGTAGCCAGTAGTCTTTGGTGGCGGTGCAGCGGTCTTCGCGTCGGCTGCGCCCACGATCGACGCGCGGCTCTCGCCGACGTCATCGCGGCGCGGGTGGTACAACGGAGGTATGGTTCGCATCGTTTGCCCCCGCTGCGGCAGCGAGATCTTGTTGCTGGTACCCATCGAGGAAGACACCGAGGTCACGTGCCCCCGGTGCCGCCAGCCTTTCGTGCCGGATGAAGAAGAGTGGGTCGATCCGGAGGACGCCTGACGTCCGGTTCGGTCTATCCGCCGATCTGGATCATGACGCGTTGATGCGGATACAGCCGCTTGGCGAGCGCATGGCCGAACGGCCGGCGAAACGCGGCGGCGCGGAACCGTTCCTTTACCTGCTCGTACGACTCCCCGCGGCGCAGGGGCGTCAACAGATCTTCCTCGTCGTCACGCAGCAGGCACAGGCGCAGCTTTCCGTCCATCGTCAATCGCAACCGGCCGCACTTCGCGCAGAACGGCTCGCTGACCGGGCTGATGAAGCCGACCTTGCCCTTGGCATTCGGTAGGCGATAGGTGCGGGCCGGATCCTCACCGGACAGGTCGACGGGTGCCAGCGGCCCGAGCGCAGCTTCGATGCGCGCCATCGTCTCCTCGGAATTGATCACGCCGGCCTCCGCAAAGTCGCCGACCGTGCCGAAGGGCATCATCTCGATGAAGCGCACGTCCCAATCATGATCGATCGACAGCGCGGCCAGATCGACCACGGCGTGGTCGTTGAAGTTCCGAACGACCACGGCGTTGAGCTTGATCGGCCGCAAGCCGGCGCGCTCCGCGGCGGCGAGGCCGTCGAGCACGTCCTGCAGCCGGCCGCCGCGCGTGATGCGGGCGAATTGCGTCGGATCGAGCGTATCTAGGCTGACGTTCACGCGGCGCAGCCCGGCTCGGGCCAAGGGCTCCGCCAGGCGTCCCAGCAAGACCGCGTTCGTCGTCATCGACACGTCGCGGATGCCGGGCATCGCCGCGATTTCGCGGACGATATCCACGAGGTTTGCACGCACGGTCGGCTCGCCGCCGGTCAAGCGAACCTTTTCCACCCCCACTTCGGCCCCGATCCGGATGAGGGAGACCAGCTCGTCGTCCTGCATGAGCTCCGCCGCCGGCCGGAAGGAGATTCCGTCCGCGGGCATGCAATAGACGCACCGAAGGTTGCATCGGTCCGTGACCGAGACCCGGAGGTCGCGGATGCGTCGGCCGTACTGGTCCAGCAAAGGCGTCTCCCCGCGAAATCTTGATCGAATTATATTACAACCGCTTAGGAGGAACCGACGTTGTCCACATCTCGACTTGAGCTCAGCGATCGCGCCGCGCTCGTGACCGGCGGGGCCAGCGGCATCGGCAAGGCGATCGCCGAGGCGCTGGCCGCCGGTGGCGCCGCCGTGGCCGTTTCGGACGTGCGTGAAGATGCCGCGAAAACGGCGGCGCAGAACATCGCGGCCGCCGGCGGGCGGACGCTGCCGATCGCGATGGACGTGCGGCGCGTCGCCGACGTTCGCGCCGGCATCGACGCGACGGTCGCGGCGTTCGGCCGTCTGGACATCCTCGTGAACAACGCCGGCCTGCAATACGTCGCGCCCGTGCACGAGTATCCGGACGACAAGTGGGACGAGCTCATCGCCGTCATGGTGACGGGGACATTCCTGTGCACGAAGTACGCGCTGCCGCACATGATGAAGAACCGCTGGGGCCGTATCGTCAATTTGGGCTCGATCCATGGGCTCATCGCATCGCCGTTCAAGAGCGCGTACACGGCGGCGAAGCACGCCGTCGTCGGATTCACGAAGGCGGTCGCGCTGGAGGTCGCCGAGTGTGGCATCACCGCGAACGCGATCTGCCCAACGTACGCGCGCACGCCGCTGGTCGCGAACCAGATCGCGGCGCTCGCGGCCGAGCACCACTACACGGAACAGGAGGTAGTGGAGAAGATAATGCTGGCGCCGGCGGCGGTCAAGCGCATCTTGGCGCCGGCCGAGATCGCGGCCCTGGCCATGTTCCTATGCGGCGAGACCGCCGGCGCGATCACGGGCGCGGCCTACGCGATCGACGGTGGCTGGACGGCGCGCTGACGGCGACGCTGTGATATCGTCGGATTCGGATGCCGGCGTAGCTCAACGGCAGAGCGGCTGATTTGTAATCAGCAGGTTGGGGGTTCAAATCCCTTCGCCGGCCCCACGGCGTAATCCCAAACTTTCGTTAATCGATGTCGTTGGTCGAATGTGGATCGTGCGCGGGGCGCCCGCACGCGCGACGGCCTGTACCCTGATTCCTGTCGGTTCAGCGACGGATATTCGGGCCGGCCCGCTCAGCAATTTCCGCGAAACAACCAGGCGCGTATCCGTCGGCGGCCCGATGGTTGCTACTGAAGCTACCCTGATGTCGTGGCCGGGTAACGGTTAGGCGATTTCGACTTGGCGGAGCCACCTCCTCTCGTTAGAGACAGGTGAGATGCCGCCGATGGA
>VGFF01000095.1 GCA_016868955.1 Armatimonadota bacterium | reverse complement strand
CCGGCGCCGCGGAGGCCATGTACGTCGCGGTTGGCGCCAGCGCGTGCCCGGCTGCCTCGAAGACCTTTCGATAATCGACCGTCCCGAACTGCGCGAAGATCATCATGATGCCGATCAGCATGAACAGATCGCCGACGCGGGTCGTCATGAACGCCTTCATCTGCGCCAGATTCGCGGACTTGCGGCGAAAGTAGAACCCGATGAGCAGGTACGAGCAAAGGCCGATGATCTCCCAGCCGATGAGCATCAGCAGGAAGCTGTTCGCCAGGACCATCGTCAGCATGCCGAAGCAGAACAGCGACAAGAACGCGAAGAACCGGCTGTAGTACGGATCACCCTTCATGTAGCCGGCGGCATAGATGAAGATCAGCGTGCCGACGAAGGTGATCATCGCCAGCATCGACGCCGCCAGATTATCGACCATGTACCCGACGGTCAGCTCGCGTCCGCCGCCGACGGCCCAGGCCGTGCTCCAGTAAACGTCGGGCGCGCCGCCCGCCTTCGCGGCGAAGATCAGGATCGCGATCAGCGCCGACAGGCCCATCGCGCCGATGGCGACGAGCGGTGCCCGATCACCGAGCCGCCGGCCGGTGAAGATGAGCACGATATAGGACAGGAGGGGAAAGACCGGAATCAGCCAGGCCGAAGAAACCATGCCGCCGCGCTACCCCTTCATCAAGTTCATCTCGTCCACTTGGATCGTGTCCAGGTGGCGGTAAGCGTTGATGACCAACGCCAGGCCGACGACGGCCTCGCAAGCCGCGAGCGTGATGATCACGAGCGCCGCGACGTGGCCGCGAACCAATCCCGGCGATACGAAGTGCGTGAACGCCACGAAGTTGATCGCCGCCGCGTTGAGCATCAACTCGACGCCCATCAGAACCGCGACCGCGTTGCGCCTCGTCAACACGCCGAACAACCCGATCGCGAACAACAACGCGCTGAGGATCAGATAGTGCTGCAGCCCGATCATGATTCTTTCCTCGCGATCACGATCGCGCCGACCAGCGAAGCCAAGATCAGCAGGCCAGCAACCTCGAAGACGAGCACGTATGTCGTGAACAAGCTCGTCCCGACCGCACCGATGTTGTAGGCGGCGCTCGGCTGATTCGTCAGCGCCCACGGCGTGCGCGTCAGCGCCACGAGCAGGGTGACGAGGAACAGGGCGGCGACGGCGGCCGCCAGCGGCACCTGCTCGTTGCGTTGCCGCGTGCGCAGGCCCGTCGCCCCTTCGGTCAACAAGATGACGAACAGCAGCAGCACCGTGATCGCGCCGACGTAGATGAGGATCTGTACGACGGTTAGGAACTCGGCGCGGAGCAGCACGTAGAGTCCAGCGACACCCAACAGCACGGGAACGAGCGACACGCCGGCGTGCACGATGTTCTTGGAGCCGACGACGATCGCCGCCGCCGTCACGATCATGCCGGTTAGGATGTAGAAGGCGATCGCCTCACCGGCCACGACTCACCACCCCATCACCACGAAGAAGCTGACGACGAGCAAGTTGACGAGGCCGAGGGGAACCAGCACCTTCCACGAGACGTTCAACAGCTGGTCGATCCGCAGCCGCGGATACGTCCAGCGAACCCACATGAGGAAGAAGACGATCGCGTAGCTCTTGAGGAGGAACCAGATGATCCCGCTGCCGACCGCGCCGATCAACGGCAGGTCGAACGGCCCGCGCCAGCCGCCGAGGAACATCGTCACGAACAACGCCGAGTTCGCGAACAACGCGCCGTACTCGCCGAGCTGAAAGACCGCGAACCGCATCGGCGTGTACTCGGAGAAGTACCCGGCCACGAGCTCCGACTCCGCCTCGGGCAGGTCGAACGGCACGCGGTTCGTCTCCGCGGTCGCGGCCGTGATGAAGATGAACGCGTTGACGAGGATGAACGGATAGTAAAGGAGCGGGTAAGGCTGCGCCTCGACGATCTTCGCCGTCGACAGCGTACCGGTCAGCACCGCCACTGTCAGCAGGGCCAGGCCGAGCGGGATCTCGTACGAGATCATCTGCGCCGCTGACCGCAAGCCGCCGTACAGCGAATACTTGTTGTTCGACGCCCAGCCGCCGATCAGGATGCCGATGACGCCGACCGACGAGACCGCCGCGAAGTACAACAGACCGACGTTGAGATCGCGGACAATGACGCCGGGCCCCCACGGCAGGACAACATAGCTCAGCAGTGCCGCGACCGCGACCATGATCGGCGCCAGCGAGAACATGAATCGATCGGCTTGCGCCGACACGATGTGCTCCTTCTGGAGGATCTTGACCGTGTCCGCGATCGTCTGCAGGACGCCGCCCGGACCGACGTGCCGCGGACCGATGCGCGCTTGGATCCAGGCGCTGACTTTGCGCTCCATCAACACCAAGAACATCGCGCCGCCGATGGCGACGAAGGTGAACACGGCCACCACCGACAGGAACATACGGACGAGCTCGATTTCCAACAACGCGGTCACGATGTTGAGGAACAGCGCTACGCCCACTCCAGCGCGCCTTTCTTCCACTCGTAGAGGAGGCCGATCGTCAGCAGAACCAGGAAGATCGCCATCGCGATGAACGCCGGCATCCCCAGGGACCGCAGGACGACGGTCCACGGATATATGAAGACCACCTCGACGTCGAACAGAAGAAACACGAGCGAGAACAGATAGTAACGGACGTTGACCTGCGTCCAGGCGGTTCCGAACGGAATGACGCCCGACTCATAGGCCAATCGTTTCTGCGGGTAGGAGCTGCGTGGTGCGATCAACCAGACGATCGCCAGCGGCAGCGCCGCCATCGCCGCTCCCACGAGCGCGAAGATGGCGACGTAGGCCCAATCCAACGGCATGCTTTCGATTTCCCCCCGTTGAAGGCGTTCGGTTCCGAAACCCTGTAAAGGTTATCCGCGGGGTCACGAAACCCTGCTGCCGCCGGACCGCGGATGCCGACCACTTTGCGCCGCCGGCGACCGGTGGCGTGCGTCGACGAAGTCAGTTGAACCGTCCGAAGGCACTGCGGGTGGCGACGAACCGCTACCGATCATAGGCGGGCCGCTTCGCCACTGTCAAGGAACGCGCGGGCTGGAAGCCGCGCCGCGCGCCGTCGCCGGCCTATGGATTGATGACGCTGACGCGGGAGACGCGGTGGCGTCCTTGCGACAACCGGTCGAGCGCGAGCAGGACGGCGTCCGCGAGCAGCTGCGGATCGTGCCGCACGAGGTCGGTTTCGCGCACGAGCGGCTGACCGAACGGCTCGACGCCCATCTGTCGGATGCGGTCGAAATCGGCGAGCACGGGGACGGCGCCCTCCTCGAAGTAACGCGTCAAGAGGCCTTCGTCGCGCGGCATCTTCGTGTTCACGACGACGCCGCCGACGATGCCGGGGCCGACGTGCTCGATGAGCGCCTGAATGTGATCGGACGCGCGAAAGCCGTCGGTTTCGCCCGGCTGCGTCATCACGTTGACGATTTGTACCACGGGCGCTTGCGCGCGACGCACCGCGTCCGCCACGCCACGGACGAGCAGGTTCGGCAGCACCGACGTGAACAGGCTGCCGGGACCGAGCACGATCAAGTCGGCGTTCGCGATCGCCTCCAGGACCTCGGGCACGGGCCGGACCTCCGACGGCCGCAGGATGACGCGCCGGATCGCCTTGCGCATCTCCGGGATCGCCGATTCCCCTTCGGCGACGCTGCCGTCGAGGAACTCCGCCGACAGCACCACGTTATGATTCGTCGCCGGCAAGACTTGTCCGCGAATCGCCAAAACGCGGCTCGCCAACCGCACCGCCGACACGAGGTCGCCGCCGACACCGGTCATGCTGGCGAGAAAGAGGTTTCCGAAGGAATGCCCGGAGAGGTCTCCGGACGGGAAACGGTAGCGAAACAGGTCCGTCATGACCGGCTCCGCCTCGGCAAGCGCGATCAGGCAGTCGTTGATGTCGCCGGGCGGCGGGACGCCGAGCTCGCGGCGCAACCGTCCCGAGCTGCCGCCGTCGTCGAAGACGGTGACGACGGCGGTCAAGTGCGTCGTGTATCGTTTCAAGCCGCGCAGCAAGTTGGACAGGCCGGTGCCGCCGCCGAGCGCGACGATGCGGGGTCCCCGCCCCATCGCGCGGCGTTGCACCATCAACTCGACGAGCCGGTAATCGCCTCGCGGCAGGAACACGCCGGCGACGGATCGGATCGTCGCGCGCAGACCGAGGAACATCAGCAGGAGGCCCGACAGGAACGTCAGGACCCCGAGCGGATGCAGAATCCACCACTCGACGCCCCACAGCCACTGCACGGTGCTCATTAACCAGCCGACCATCCGCGCGACGACGGTCGGGAACGCGAAGTCGAGCATGAGAACGGCGCCGATGACGACGAGCACGACGCCGAACAGCTGCAAGAGGATGAACCGCTTGACCCGGATGCCGGGCACGAACCACTTCGAGAGCTGGCGCAGGCGGCGCGCGACGCGATGGATCATCGCCGGTCGATGTCCCGATGCCGAGGCCGCGACTCGTAACCGCGCGCCCGCAGATGGTCCGCCAAGATCTCCGCCATCGCGACGGAGCGATGCTGACCGCCGGTGCAGCCGATCGCAATCGTCACGTGCGACCTTCCCTCGGCCACGAAGTGCGGCAACAGGAACTCGACCATGTCGAAGAGCCTGTCGCGAAACGCGATCGCTTGCGGCGACTGCAGCACGAACACCCGGACTTCCGGGTCGAGGCCCGTGTTCGGCTGCAGGCGCGGCACGTAGTGCGGGTTCGGCAGAAAGCGCACGTCGAAGACGAGGTCGACGTCGATCGGGACACCGTGCTTGTACCCGAAGGACTCCACGGTGATCTTGATGCCGACCGCGGTGGACGGGCTCTGGAAGAGCTGGCGCAGCTCCTCGCGCAGCGCGTGCACGGACATATCGGACGTATCGAGGATCCGGTGCGACCGCTCGCGCACGAACCGGAGCCGCTCGCGCTCGGCGTGGATCCCGTCAAGCAGGCTGCCGTCGGGCGCGAGCGGATGCATGCGCCGCGTCTCCTTGAAGCGGCGGACGAGCGCTTCGTCGGAGGCATCGAGGAACAGGATCTGGTAGCGCATGCCCAGGTCGTCCAGGTAGCGGAGCGCGGCCTCGAGGTCGTCGAAGAAGGCGCCGCTGCGGATGTCGACGACGATCGCGATCCGATCGACGCGCCCCTCCGATCGCAGCACGAGCTCGGCGAACCGCGGCAGCAGCGCCGGCGGCAGGTTGTCGACGCAGAAGTGGCCGAGGTCCTCGAAGACGTGGATCGCGTTGGACTTACCGGCGCCTGAGAGCCCGGTGATGATCACGATGCGGACGTCATGCCCGACGATCGGCTCCGTGCGGCCGGCCGACGGCTCGATCACTTCGCCCGTCCGTCCCGCCGCCAAACGCACGCTCATGCCCCGATCAACGTCGACAACACGAAGCTGATGGCCGAGACCATGAGGGACACGACGAATAGCTGCGCGAACGACCCGTGCTCGATGCGCAGCAGCGCGACGACGATGTACAACATCGCGGTGTTGACGACCAGGATGAACAGGCCGAGCGTGAGGATCGTCAACGGGATCGAGAGGACCAAGGCGATCGGGCGGATGGTGGCGTTGACAATTCCGAAACACAGCGCCGTCAGCAGCGTCGTTCGAGGGTCCCGCAGGACGAGCCCGGCCGGGTAGAGGGCGGACGCCAAATACAGCGACAGCGCGAGGACCACGACCTTGATCAGGAATCCCATATAGGCGTAGTGTAGCGCCCGCCGCCGGCCCACGGCAGCGCGCGGCCTGGTGTTCTTCGATGGGGCGCGCGAATCCGCACGCCCCATCGAAGAACACCAGGCCGGCCGGTCGGGGCGGCTACAACAGCTTCGCGATCATCTGCGCGGCTTGTCGCGGCAGCTCCGCAACCTGGACGCCGGCCGCGTTCAACGTCGCGATCTTTCCGGCCGCCGTCCCTTCCGTGCCGGAAATGACCGCGCCAGCGTGACCCATGCGCTTGCCGGCGGGCGCCGTGCGCCCGGCGATGTAGGCGACGACCGGCTTCGTCACCTTTTCCTTGATGTAGGCGGCCGCCGCTTCCTCGGCCGAGCCGCCGATCTCGCCGACCATGATGATGGCCTTCGTCTCCGGGTCCCGCTCGAACTCTTCGAGCACGCGAATGAACGGCATGCCGACCACCGGATCGCCGCCCATGCCGACGGCCGTCGATTGCCCGAGCCCGGCGGTCGTCAAAGCCGCCACGATCTCATAGGCCAGCGTGCCCGACCGCGACAACAATCCAACGGGACCGGGCTTGAACAGGTGGCTGGGCATGATGCCGATGCGGCATTTCCCGGGCGAGGTTACGCCGGGACAATTCGGACCGACGATCCGGACGCGCATTCGGTTCGCATAGTCGACCATCTGGATCGCGTCGAGGACGGGAATGTGCTCCGTGATGACCACGACCGGATCGAGCTTGGCGGCGATCGCCTCCATTGCCGAGTCCTTCGCGAACCGCGCCGGCACGAATACGCATGCCGCGTTCGCGCCCGTCTGGCGAACGGCGTCCTCGATGGTGTCGAAGACGGGGACGTCGTGAACTCGCTCGCGCCCCTTGCCCGGCGTCACGCCGGCGACGACCTTCGTGCCGAACTCGAGCATACGCGCGGTGTGGAACTGTCCTTGGTATCCGGTGATGCCGGTCACGACCACGCGCGTCTTATCGTCGATCAGGATGGCCACGTCGTCCTCCCTAGACCACGGCTTGCCGAATCTTGGCGCCCACGGCCTCGATTCCGGCCGCGTCCCCAGGTGCGAGCTTCCAGTGCAAGTGCTTGCCGTCGCCCGCCCAGCGGGGGATCAAGTGCATGTGGAAGTGGAACACAGTCTGCGACGCCGCCGCGCCGTTGGACTGGATCAGGTTCAGTCCGTCGGGCGCTAGCGCCGCCCGCTGCGCCGCCGCGATCTTCTGGGCGGCGCGCATCACCGACGCCAGATCCTCGGCGTCTGACTCGAAGATGTCGGCGCCGTGCCGCCGCGGGATGACCAGCACGTGTCCGTCGTTCACGGGATTGATGTCCATGATCGCGAAGACGCGGTCATCCTCGTAGACGCGCACGGACGGGATCTCGCCGTCGCGAATGCGGCAGAAGACGCACGGCACGGATCAGGCGCCCTTCGCGAGGGCAACCGCGCGCTGGGCCGCTTCTTCCGGATTGTTGTTGGCGGCGATGCCGGCCGCCTGGAGGATGCGGTTCCCTTCCTCTTCGTTCGTGCCCGTCAACCGAATGCTCGCCGGGACCTTGGGCGGGGACTCGACGATGCCGTTGGCGATGTCGTCACAGCGCGTGATGCCGCCGAAGATGTTGATGAACAGCGCTCGCACGCCGGGCTTACGAAGGACGATGTCCATGGCCTGCTTCATGTTGTCCTTCGTCGCGCCGCCGCCGATGTCGAGGAAGTTCGCCGCGCGCCCGCCGAAGTGCGCCAACATGTCCAGCGTCGACATCACGAGCCCGGCGCCGTTGCCGATCACCGCGATGTCGCCTTCGAGCTCGACGTAGGAGAGGTCGTTCTCTTTCGCCAGGCGCTCCAGCTCGGTGACCTCCTCGTTCGGCGGCAGGTCCTTATGCCGGAACAGCGCGTTGTCGTCGACGATCAGCTTGGCGTCGACGGCGAGCAGCTTGCCGTCCGCGATCGCCAACGGATTGATCTCGGCGAGCTCCGCGTCCATGTCGACGCACAGGCGATAGAGCTTCTCGGCGATGCCGGCGAGCTCGGCGATTCGGTTGCCCTGGAATCCCAGGCGGCTGGCGACGTTCCGGGCGTGGAAGGCATGGAAGCC
>VGFF01000094.1 GCA_016868955.1 Armatimonadota bacterium | reverse complement strand
ATCTTATTGGCAAGGCGTCGTGGAGATCGAGCTCGAGCGCGTTGCGGGCATCCACGCGTTACATCCCGTCGTGAAGCTCTGGTACAAGGACTTCGATCCCTACGTGCTTCCGGGTGGCGTCGACGGCACGACGCCGCGTGGATTGTTCGGCACACCCGACGATTTCAAATTGTTCAACATCAACGACAACCTCACGGCCTGGGGCGCGCGCCTAGACTTGGAGTTCCTGGAGAGCCTGGGTGTCTTTCTTCTCGGCGAGTGGGGGAGATACAAGGCCGGCGGCCCTGGCTACACGGTCTGGTCGGCTGGATTCGAGTGGGCGCTGTCCGAAAACGTGACGCTCAAGCTCGCATACAGCAGTTACAACGTCGGCGGCGGCGCTGTCACAACGACCGAGATATCTGGCGTGCAACTCGTCAATGCGGCGCTGCTGCACCTCGAAGTTGGCGCTTCCTGGTAGGGATGATCGGAACCACCCATTTGAGACGCGCGGGAGGCTAGGAACGTGAATAGATTGATCCGCACCCACCGCACCATTAAGCGACGTTATCCGAGACTACTCATGCTCACGGTGGCGCTCATCTTTGGGCCCTTCGCGGCCGATCCGCACGGCGCCGTCAACGCCCAGGCGCCCACGATCGCGGCGATCGCCTCCTTCTACCCGATGATCGAGTTCACGCGGATCATCGGCGGCGACCGGGTCACCGTCCGCGGGCTCGTTCCGCCCGGCGCCGAGGCGCACGACTTCGAGCCGACACCGCGTGACCTCGTCGCGCTCCAAAACGCGCGACTGATCGTCTATAACGGCGCCGGTTTCGAGCCATGGATCGATCGCCTGCTGCCGCAGATTCCCAAGTCCGTCGTCCGCGTCAACGCCACTGCCGGGCTGCCCCTACGGACGGTGGAGAGCGGCGAGGAGCGTGGCCAAACCGACCCGCACGTGTGGCTGGATCCCGTGCTGGCGCAGCGGCAGGTCGACAACATCCTGGCCGGCGTCGTGCGCGCCGACCCGGGTGGACGTGCCGTCTATGGGGCGAACGCCGACGCGCTGAAGGCGCGCCTGGCAGGGCTTCACGAGAGCTACCCGCGCGCGTTAGCGGGCTGCCGGCGCAAGGTAATCGTCGTCAATCACGCGGCGTTCGGATACCTGGCGGCCCGCTACGGCTTGACGCAGATCGCGGTCAGCGGACTGGCGCCGCAGTCCGAACCCTCGCCCGCCACAATCCGCGAGGTGATCCGCCTGGCCCGCCAGCATCGCGTCGACGTGGTTTACTTCGAAGCTTTGGTGAGTCCGCGCGTAGCGGCCACGGTCGCTCGGGAGATCGGAGCGCGCACGCTCCTGCTCGACCCGATCGAGGGCGTCACGGAATCCGATCAGCGCATCGGAAAAGACTACTTCTTCTTGATGGAGCAGAACTTGAGGAATCTCGTCTCAGGATTGGACTGCCGCTAGGGATTTCCAGCGGCGCGGCACGAGCGCCCCCGAACCGCCAACGAAAGGCTACGACGCGAGCGGCCGCACCCAGCGGCCGCTCTTCATGACCGCCAGCGGCGCACCCAATACGCCGAGGTCGTGGAGCGGGTCGCCCGCCAGCACGATCAGGTCGGCGCGCTGCCCAGGCGCCAGCGTGCCGATGTCGGGACGGCCGAGCGCGGCGGCCGCCTCGCGCCACGCCGCGGCCAACGCCAGATTCGAAGGCACGCCGCACTCGGCCAGGGCTTTGATCTCCTGGGCGACTAGCCCGTGCGGCGTGTACGCCGTGCCCGCATCCGTGCCGGCGACGAGGTGCACTTCCGCTTCGACCGCCATGCGTACGGCCTTCAGACGTTCCTGCCAGCGCTCCATGATGTCGATCATCCGCTTCTCCGGGTACGGTTTGACCTCCCGGATCCGGACGGCCGACGACAACGTCGGAACGAGCGCGATGTCGCGCGACGCCATCTCCGCTAGAGACTCCTCGGACGCGTAGCTCCCGTGCTCGATGGTGTCGATGCCAACGGTGATGCACTGCTGGATCTCGAGATCGCCGTGCGCGTTCGCCGCGATCGGCAAGCGGGCGAGCTGCGCCTCTTCGACGAGCGCCTCCATCTCCTCGTCGGAGAACTGAAAGCCGCGCGGATCGGTACCCGGGGACGAGCCTCCCCTGGTCACGATGACCTTGATGACGTCGACCTTGTGACGAGCCCGGTCCTGCACGGCCCCGCGTACCGCGCCGACGCCGCGCAGGCCCCCACCGAAGAACGAGTCGTGGCCATTGGGGATCGTGATCGGCAGCCCGCTAACCATCAAGCGCGGCCCGAGGATCTTGCGCGACGCGATGGCCGCCCGCAACGCCGTGATCGCAGCCGTCGGCGACCCGAGGTCGCGCACGGTCGTGATCCCGGCTTCCAGGGTGCGCCGGGCGTTCTCGGCCATCCGGCTCGCCAACGTCTCCGCGTCGGCGGCCTTGTACGAAGCGACAGGGTCCTCGCCGCCGTCGAGGCAGAAATGGACGTGCGCGTCGATCAGGCCGGGTGCGACGACCCGGCCGCCAAGGGACTCCGTCTCGGCCTCGGGCACGCTGCCGGGCGCGACGATCCACCCTTCGGAGATCCAAATCTCGCGGGCGGCGGGAGTGCCTCCCAAACCGTCGAGCACGAGCGCGTCTCGCAATACGAGTGCGCTCATGTCAAGGGTTGAGGTGGTTCACGCGTCGGATCATTGGGAGCGTAGGGTTCGTCGTCCCTTGCCGCGGTCGTTGCCCGCGCGGTCGGTGAACTGGGCTTCTCGTAGCCAACGAGACTTCCCTCCTAGGGAACCTCAAGTGGAGACGCGGGGTCATTGTTGAGCATTACAAACAGAATCATTTAACGACGTTCGCATCGAACGCGCAGCGGGATCTCTGGTGAATGGGGAGGGTGGGGCTAGGCGCTCGCCTGGCGAGTTTGGCGGCGGACGCGGTCGAGCTCCTCTCGGACGGCTTCGACGGGCGCGGCGACCTTGCATACCACGAACGTCTGATTCGACGGGCGGTCTAGCAACTCGGCGAGCGATTCGGTTCGAAGGATCGTCACGTCACTTCCGACGGCCACGAAGTACAACTCTCCCGGCTGACGAAGCAAGGAAGCGATCTGCTTACGCAAACCGCGCAACGCATCCCGATAGCGATAGACGCTCATACGCTCGCTGCGGATCCGCGCGAGAAACTCAAGGCACAAGACGTCTTCCGTGGCCCAAAGATGCGACACTCCGCTCCCACGGGCCCGGCGCACCGATGGGGTAATGAGCCCAGCGCTGATCCAGCGGTCGATCGTCGGGAGGGGAAGGCTCAGACCCGCGAGCCGCCGGACGACCGCGATCACGTGCGGCGTGAGGTAACCTTCCGCCGCGTCACCGGCCGTGAACTCCTGTTCATCCGTTTCCCGGCGATTGAATTTCATAAGTGAGATTATATACACATAACTGCCGCCTGTAAATATTACAGAATCCCGTGAATGAGATTCTATCTCGCCGCCGGCGTCGGGACGCAGGTCTGGATCCCGTGAGGAGTCGCGGGGCGAAGCGCCGCGTGTCTAAGTCTGCTCGAAGCGCTCGCGGCAGGCCGCAGAGGCCCGGTTCAGCGCGGGATCTTCGAGCGCGATTTGGATCGCGTCCCGCACGGTCGTGTGGTCGCAGCCGAAGAGTCGACCGATCCGCGCATAGGAAAGACCCCAACCGCGGAGCACCATCCAGGCGATCCTTCGCGCTTGAACGACCTCGCGGGCGCGGCCGCGCCCGCGGATCGGGATTCCGTAGATGCGCTCGAACCAGGTGACGAAGACCTCGGCACGGGCTTCCGTCGTGATCGCAAGGTCGGAGGTGGCCGCCTGGGGCAAGAGGGAGTCTGGGGCAGGTGGCGGCGGCGCGATCTCTTGTTCAACGAGCGCCCGTAGCTTCGCGCGAATGAGAATGATCGGAAGAGCTACTGGATTGTCCCCCCAGTCTCGGAGTGCCATCTCCCGAGCTCGATCCCACATTTCCATGCGACGGTTCTCGGGGAGGGCGCCAATGAGCAGGTCCAGACGCTGATCACGCTCACGCATGGCAGCCACTTCCTGCTCTCGTAGCTTCTTCGCTTCCAATACCTCCTGATTGCTTGCGGTAGAAGGCTCTTCCTTCCATCGAGGAGGCGGAGCCCAGTCGCGGCGGATGGCGTCGACAAGCGATGCCGCACTGTCGCGGACCTGACGATGCGGTAGCCAATCGAGTTGGCGAGCGATACGACCTGGATCATGACTCTCGACCAGCGACCGAGAGACCTCCTCGGAAACCCCGGCTTGCCGCAGCCGGGCCATCAAAGACTCCAGAGGAAGCGCAGTCTTCGTCCACTCAAGAGAGCGATTAACATTCAACAACATCAAATGCGACGTCTCGTTGTCGTGGGAACTAGCAGCACCTATCCGGACCTCGAGGTCGGGGGATTCGATTGGTTCTGTGCCTTGACCAAAACCTTCTCCGCGCCCGGATAATGGGGGTAACTGCGGTCCTTCCCCACGAGTCCTTCCATAGCCGTCAATCTGACGCCTATGGAAGGACTCCCCGGTAACACCCCCCGATCGAGCGCTAGATTGCGCCCTTAATTGGGGGAAATGAGGGGTTTTGATTCCGTAGGCGTCAGATTGACGCTTTCGGGATTCCAAGGGCTCCAGAGACTTGGAATCCTCCTGAATCAGACGTTCCGCCACCTTGATGACCAGGGCGCGCTCGTCCTCTGGGGTCAAGGGGTCGTCCATCGTGATCCGATACCGGTCGACGGTGCGGATCATGCGGTTCCGTTCTCGGTCATACCGGTACTGCGGCTCCCTGCGAACGAACAACTGCGCCTCGGGGCGCGAAAGCTCGCGCTGGACGGTGCGCCGCGAGACCCCGAGCTCGGCCGCCAGGTCCCGCTGGTGGGGGAAGCACCAGTCTTCTTGCTGCTTCGTCAGCTCGTTGTAGAAGCAGTGCCGGCGGAGCGTGATGATCAGCAGCGTCAGCGTCGGCCCCAGCCGCGGCAGCCAACTGCGCAGGAAGTAATCGGTGGTCGCCTGGTGGCGCTGCGGGCGAATGATGTCGTTGCGCGCGTCCGTGTAGTAGGGGATCATGCGCAAGCGTTCTCGGGGCCCCTTCAGGAGCTCTTCCGCGAGGGCTTCGATATGCCTAGCGAGGGGATCGGGACCGTTCACGACGAAGCGCCGCTCCTCCTGTTAGAGACAGACGAACGAACCATGTCGCGCTACGCCGTCCGGCGCTGGGCGCGGCGGCGTAGCATCGCTGCTTCCGCCCGGATCCGCGCCGGCGGATTGGTGACCTGCCAGAGCAGCAGCGTCCGGCCGACCGGGGGCGGCACCACGCCGCCAACCTCGTCGTCGCGAACCACCGAGACGTCGCTGCCGACCGCGACGAAGAACAGGTCGCCCTCCTGCGCCAACGACGACCCCAACTGCGGCCACAGGTCGCGCATCGCGGCGCGGTAGCGATAAACCGGCACCCCTTCGGCCCGGATGCGCGCGAGGAAGCTCAGACCAACGACGTCCTCGGCGCTCCACAGGTGTGCTTCGCCGCTATGGCGACCACGACGCACGGCCGGTGTGACCAATCCCATGGCGATCCAGCGATCGATCGTCTGCCGGGGAAGCGCCACGTCCTCGAGCCGGCGGATGAGCCGGATCACCTCGGGGGTCAAGAGTTCCATTGCGTCGTCGTTCATGCCGTCTCCTACGGACTTCTCGAACAGAATCACCCATAAAGCCCGTTGATGAGCGTTTTGACACGGGTCGCCGAACTCCTTTAGATGCTCATCGATGGGCATTCGAAAAGGTCAGACTGGATCCTTGCCGTTTGGTCGGAGAGACGGGTAAGCGGGAGGAAAATGGCCGCGGGGCCGGTCGAAGGTGGCCCAGCATTACTGCGTATAAGCTAAGTTATGTACGAAACTCGAAGGGGACCGGTCCGGCGGCCAGCACGACGGTGACGATCGGGTGCACCGCCGTGGGCGGGTGGAAGTCGTCGAGACCGTCGGCGTGCGCGGCGGCGCCGTTCGCGAGGGCGGCCTAGGCCGCGCCCGTGCGGCCGCCGCCGGCGATCGTGCTTTCGCTTGCACCACCAGCGAAGTGCTTTCGCAGCAGCATGACTTCAGGGCGCGCTTGCGCGTGAAGACACAACGCGCAGAGGTCCAACACCAGGCCGCGCGCGTTTCGGAGTGAATCAGGCGTGTCCGACTCGCTCGCGAGTCGGACGAGCGTACGGAGGAACGCCTCGGTGCTGATGACGGTTGATTCGCTGGCGCGGATCGCCGCTCCTAGCGAGCGTGCCATTCGTCGCGCAGCAACGAGGCCAAGAGCAATCCGACTTGACGAAGGCCGTCCGGCAGGACAGAGACGTCTACCTTCTCTTCAGCGGCGTGAATGTGCTCGCCGCGGGCGAGACCGAGCGTGATCGCCGCGGCGCCCTGGCTCAGCGGCACGTTGGCGTCCGTGCTGTGCGATCCCCACTCGATGGTCTGGCCGATGCCGCGCGCGATCTCGTTCGCGCGCGCGACCAGCCAGTGATCGGGCGCCAATCGCCCGCCGGGACGATCGCCGATCAGCTCGGTCTCCGCGGTCACGCCCGACGCATCCGCGATTGACGTGACGAGCGCGAGCGCGGCGTGCTCCAAGCGCTTCAGCGCCGGCGTGTCGTCGGAGCGCATGTCCAGCAGCAAGCTCGCCGACGGCGCGATCGTGTTCACGGAAGTTCCGCCCTCGATGACGCCGACATTGAACGTCGTCTTCGGCGAACGCGGCACGTCGACGTGAGAGATTTGGTCGATGAGGCGTCCGAGCGCATGAATCGCGCTCGGCTTGCCGAAGTCGCGCCAGCTGTGCCCGGCTTGCGTACGATACGTGACGCGATAGCGTCGCGAGCCCGTGCCGCCAAGCGCGCCCTGATTGAACGAGGCGCCTTCGAGGATGATCCACGCGCCGGCGTCGCGCCCGTGCGTCTGCCACAACGCCTTCGCGCCGCGCAGATCGCCGATCCCCTCCTCGCCGACGTTCGCCGCGAGGACGAGGTCGCCGCGATCGGGCAGATCCCGCAGCGCGCGCCCGAGCCACAACATTGCGGCGAGGCCGAGGCTGTTGTCGCCGATGCCGGGACCGTACAGCCAATTCCCATCGCGTCTCACGCGGAGCGATGTTTCGGCGGGAAACACGGTATCCAGGTGCGCGGACAAGAGCACGCGCCGGCGACCCGGCGCGCCCGGCAGCACGCAGGTGACGTTGCCGGCGGGATCGCGTGCTGGCGCGCCGAGCCCGAGCTGCGTCACGCGCTGCGCAACGTAGTCGGCGCGCTTCTCCTCCGCGAACGGTGGCGCCGGCACTTCGCAAACGGCGACGGCTTCGTCGAGGATGGCGGGGAGGCGGGTGAGGAGATGCGAGATGAATTCGTCGGCGTTGGTCATACGGGTCTCAGTGCGCGAGGCGCTGCGAGTATTCCTGCTCTCGCGCACCTGGCGTGATCACGCCCTCCACTACCGCTGTTTCAAACCGCGCAGCGACCATTGCAGCGCCGGGCCGACCGTAAGCGCGAAGATCAGGGTGCCGATCCCCCACTCCCCGCCGAGCAGCATGCCGAGCGCGAGCACCGCGACCTCGAGCCCGGTGCGCACCCGCCCGACGGACGCGCGGAATCGTTGCGAAAGCGCGAGCATCAAGCTGTCGCGCGGACCGGCGCCGAGGTTCGCGAAGATGTACAATGCCGTTCCGACCCCGACGAGCACCGTCCCCGAAAGGTGCGCAACGAGCCGCTGCACCCATGGCGCCCGTAAGAAGTCGGGCACAACACCACTGGCGAGGATCGCGTCCATGAACAACCCCGTCAGCACCATGTTGCCGATCGTGCCGGCGCCGAGCTCCGCGCCGAGCGCGTATGCGACGCCGAGGATCGCCACG
>VGFF01000093.1 GCA_016868955.1 Armatimonadota bacterium | reverse complement strand
GATCGGTCGCCGTGGCGACCCCGAAGACGATCGTCAGCCACATCGCTCACGCGGAGCCCAAGCCGAGGACGTAGCCGACTCAGGAACGGATCAGACGTTGAAGCGGATCTCCAGGATCGTGTTCTCAGGGACGGCTACGTCGCGATCGACGAGGCGCACGAGACCCTTCGTGCGCGCGTCCTGCATGCTGTGCGAAGCGAGCAGATCGTCGAGAGCGACGAGCTCGGCCTTGATGAACCCGCGCGCGAGATCCGTGTGGATCTTGCCCGCGCAGGTCACCGCGTCGGCGCCGCGCTCGACCAGCCAGGCGTGCACTTCCCGCTTGCCGGCGGTGTAGAAGAACATCATGTTCGCCTTGTCGAGGACCGCGCGGCAGGCGGCGTCCACGTCCGCGATCGGCTCCGGGAAGACGACCGTCGGCTTGAAGCTCATCAATCCGAACGCCTTGACGATCGTCCGCTCATCTTCGTCGAACGCGAGATCGCAGGCCGGCTGCTCCGATTCCATGTGCCCGAGGCACCGCTCGAGCACCCCGCGCTCAGCCGCGTCCTCGACGCGCGCGATGCGGTTCTCCGTCTTCTCGATGTCGTGGATGAGGAGGTCCAAGACGCGATCGGCGGCGATCGCGATCGCTTCGGCGGCCTCGTACGCGTCGGGCAGGAGCTCGAAGTAGTACGGCGACTGCTTCTCGGGCTGGAACTTCTCGGCGAGCCGCGTGAACGTGGGGTCGTTGTACTTCGTCTTGCCCTCAGGCAGCGGCAAGCCGGTGAACGCGATCTTCATGGGGGGGGCTGGACCTCTGTGCGTTGGGTTCGAACGGACCTCAAGTAGTGTACACGACTGTCGAAGCCGTGAGCATTCTTTGCGGGAAGACCGCACCACCGACGTTTCTACGTCGAGAGCTCACCGCTTCAACACGTGCCACTCATGTTCCCAATCCGATAGCGGCTTCGATCCGCCCTCGCTGACGACGAAGTTGTCCTGCACGTAGTAGCCGAGGAGCCGGTCCCCCCAGACGAGCCCGGGGTGGACGTTCAACGCCATGTTCTTCTCGAGCACGGTATCGTCTTCGGGCAGCAGCAGCGGCGGCTCGATGACGTCGATGCCGATGCCGTGCGCGTCCCAGATGATGCGCGTCGTCGGCGTACAGCCGTCCTCGGCGTACGTCTTCTCCGTCGACACGCCGAGGTCGCCGCCGCGCACGCCCGGCCGCATCAGATCCTGGATGCGCCCGATCGCCTTTTTGATCGTGCGGAACAAGCGCATTTGCTCCTCGGGCGGCTCGCGGAACGAGAACACGGCGGCCAGCTCAACTTGGTACCCGGACGGGCCAGCGACTTCCATGGAGAACTTGACGATGTCCTTCGACTCGATCGTGCGATCGAGCGGCGGCCGCACGTACGGCGGGTCCTCCGTCGAGATGTGCGCGATGCCGTCGAGCACGCCGTTCTGGCGGCAGACCTTCCAAGCCTCGGAGACAAGCTCGCGCTCGGAGCGCCCCGGCGCCAGCATGTCGCGGAACGAGCGCATCGCTTTGGCGGCGATCATCGACGTCTCGGTGAGGTTCGCGATCTCCTCGTCGCTCTTCACGCGGCGCACGCGCTCGAAAAGATCGTCGCCGTCCGCGAGCGCGACGCCCGGCAGGCCGGCTTGCAGCGCGCGGATGTCGTTGAATCGCATGCGGTTGCCCAGCCCGGCGACGGCGAGGCGCCCCTTGAGGTTGTGGCGCTTCAGCACGGCGACGGTTTCGTCGATCGGGCCCTTCATGCCGATGCGCACGTCCTTCATCCAGCCGATGCGGCGCGCCCACATGGCCTGCGAGTTGGAGCCGAGCACGAGCGACGGCTCGCCGTCGAGAGGGAACACGACGTAGCCCGTGCCGCCCCAGATGTGCCAATCCGAGAGATAGCGAACGTAGCCGCGGCCGATGGCGCCCTCGAGACCGGCGAGCAGGACGACGTCGTGCCCGGCCCGGGCCATCTCCTCCCGCATCTTGTCCCAACGCCGTGTCCGTTCCGCCTGCGATACCATCCGTCTCCTCCTTCGTGTCGTTCCCAACCCGATTGCCCGGCCGAAACCGCGGCCGCTCCTGACTTCCGCCGACGAACGCGGCGTCGCGCTAGACGGCGTGACGCGCGCGGAACTTCGCCATGTCGACGCGCATGCCCGTTTCGTTCGATTCGATGGCGGCGAAGACCATCGCCAGCGTTCGCAGATGATCGCGACCGCCGCAGGGAACCGGCCGGCCGCTGCGCACGCACGTGACGAACTCGCGCAACAGCCGCTCCGTGTCGTCCATGAACGGCGTGAACGGCGCCAGCGGCACCGACGTCAGCGCCTTGTCGTCGATGGCCGCGGTCCGCAAGTCCTCGAACAGCTGCCGCTGCGTGATCACCCCGCCGTCGCAGTCGGTGCGCCACTCGAAGATCAGCTCGTTCCAGCCGGCGGTCCACGTGCCGAGGTACTGCACAGTGACGCCGTTGGACAGCTCGATCAGCGAGTCGACATTCGCGTCGTGCGCGTACAGGCTCCAATGCGCGTTCCAAGTGTGCGCGCGCAGCGACACGGGCTCGGCGTCGTAGCAGAACCGGATGAGATCGTAGTGGTGCACGGTCTGCTCGAGCAGCATCGGATGGTCCATCGTCAGCGGGTACTTATTCAAGTGTGGGGCGCGCCCGTCGCGATTTCGCAGGTACGAGAACTGCGCGAACCCCGGCCGGCCGAACCGCCGCTCCTGGAGCAGTTGCCGGTACGTCTGCGTCACCGGCAGGTACCGGAACTGCAAGCTGATCGACAGCGGGATGCCGGCCGCTTCGAAGTCGGCGACGATCCTCGCCGAGGACGCCAAGTCCAGCGTCAACGGCTTCTCGGCCACGATCGGCCGCCCGTAGCGGATCAGCGCGTCGAACTGCGTCAAACGCTGATCGCTGAACGGCGGCGTCACGAGCACGACCGCGTCCGCTTCCACGGCGCGCAGCGCCGCCGACAGGTCGTCGAACGCCGGCTTGCCGCGCGGCCCGGCCAGGACCCGCGCGCGGTCCAGATCGCGATCCACGTACCCGACTGCTTCGACGCCGTCGATCCGATGTGCGACCTCGTCCCACATCTTGCCGCGGGCGCCGCAGCCGATTTGCAGAATCCGGAATGTCAACGAAGTCCTCCCTTGTGATTGCCGCACGCGTCGTCGAACGTCATGAAGCGCCGCTCACCCGGCATGACGTCGCGTCATGATACCGTGCCTCGCCGTCATGACGTTTTCGTAGCCTCGATGCGTGGACTCGGCGACCGCGAGCCACGCCGTTCGCTCCGTGGCAGCGTGCGGGGATCGAGCCGATCGCGCAGCCAGTCGCCAAGCTGATTGATGCCGAGGATCGTGATTGTGATCGCCAGGCCCGGGAACGTCGCGACCCACCAAGCGGCCGTCAGATACTCGCGCCCGTCGCTGAGCATCGACCCCCACGAGATCGCCGGTGGGCGCACGCCCAATCCGAGGAAGCTCAGTGACGACTCGAACAACATCATGTTCGCCATCTCGATCGTCGCGATCACGATCACGGGGTTCAGGGTATTCGGCAGGACGTGGCGGCGCAGGATCACGGCGTCGGCGGCACCGATCGCGTGCGCCGCCTGTACGTACTCGCGGTCGCGCAGCGACAGGGCCTGCGCCCGCACGAGCCGCGCGTAGACGACCCAGCCGCCGATCACGAGCACCGCGATCGTGTTCGGCAAGCTGGCGCCGAGGACGAGCACGACCGCGATCGCGAGCAAAAGGTAAGGGATCGCGAGCTGGGCATCCATCAACCGGCCGAGTACGTCGTCGATGACGCCGCCGTAGTAGCCGGACACGAGCCCCATCGCGGTACCGAACACGCCCGCGATGGCGACGGCCGCCACCGCTACGACGAGCGTCGTCCGTGCGCCGTGCATGAGCCGGCTCAGCAGGTCGCGGCCGAGGTGATCGGTCCCGAGAACGAATCGCGCCTGCCCGCCGGAAGACCATGACGGCGGCGTCAGCCGCGCCCGCAGCTCCTGGCGGTTCGGATCCGCGGGCGCGATCCACGGCGCCAGCGCGGCCGCGAGCAGCACGCCGGCGACGATGACCAGACCGACCAACCCGCCTGTATCAGTAACGAATGCGCGGATCCAGCCAGGCATACAACACGTCCACGAGGAGATTGACGATCGTAAACGCGACCGCGACAAGCACGACCGCCGCTTGCACGAGGTTTGCGTCGCGATTGTAGATCGCTTGCACTGAAAGCAATCCGACGCCGGGCCAGGCGAAGATCGTCTCCGTGACGACGGCGCCGCCGAGCAGCGCGCCGAAGCTCAACCCGATGACGGTCACGACGGGCAGGGCGGCGTTCTTCAAGGCGTGACGGAGGACGACGCCGCGTTCGTGCAATCCCTTCGCCCAGGCGGTGCGCACGTAGTCCTGCGACAGTACCTCTAGCAAACTCGACCGCAAGAGGCGCGAGATACGCGCCATCGGGTACAAGCCGAGCGCGACCGCCGGCAACACGAGGTGCGCGGGCGTGCCGTAGCCGCCGGCCGGGAACCATCGGAGCTGGACGGAGAAAAGCAAGACCATCATGATGCCAAGCCAGAACACGGGCGTCGCCTGGCCGATCGTCGCCAGCACCCTGCCAGCGTACGAGATCGCGCCGCGCGGCCGCACCGCCGACAGTATGCCGACGGGGATGGCGCCGGCGAGCGCGAACCCGAGCGCCGCAACGGTGATCAGCAACGTGGCCGGCAGACGCTCGAGCACGAGCCCCATCGCATCCTGATTGAATCGGAGGGATTTGCCGAGGTCGCCGCGCAGCAGCCCGCCGAGGAACCGCAGGTAGCGGACCGGCGCCGGCGCGTCGAGCCCGAGCTCGCGGCGCAGCGATTGCAGCTGCTCCTCGCTCGCGCCGGTGCCGCTCAACATGATGACGACGGGGTCTCCGGCCACTTGCAGGAGGCCGAAGACCGCCATCGTCACGAGGATCAGGACGAGCGCCGACTGGCCGAGCCGGCGCAACAGGTAACGCGTCAATCCGAGCGCGCCGCCGCTACTTCACGATCAAGTTGCGCACGTTGATGACCTCATCGGCGCGCGGCAGCCAGCCGACCTTGTTCGAGACGCCGTAGATCAAGCTCTGCCGGTACAGGAAGATCCACGGGACCATGTCGTTCACAACGTGGCGCTCCAGCTCGGAGTAGATCCGCTGGCGCTCGCGGCGATCGAGCGCGGCGGCCCCGGCGAGCAGCAGCTCGTCGGTCTTGGCGCTGACAGCGTACTGGTTCAGCCCCTTGGAGTAGAAGTGCGCCCGCCAGAGGTTGTCCGTGTCGAAGATCAACGGCGCCCACGAGAACAGGTGCGCGCCCGACAGGTTCTGCGTGTGGATGCGCTGGACGAGCGAGCCGATGTCCATGCCCTGGAGGTTGACGCGGACGCCGACGTTGCCGAGCTGGGCCGCGATTGCTTCCGCGATCTCCTTGTCCTTCAAGTAGCGGCCGATCGAGTGCCAGAGATCCATCTGGAAGCCGCCGCCAACGCCGGCCTCGGCGAGCAGCTGCCGCGCCCGCGCCGGGTTGTAATCGTAGGCGGTCAGCTGGTTCTTTGGGTTGGCGCCGAGCCAGCCGTCGGGCACCGGTCCGATCTCGCGGATCGCGTTTCCGCCGAGCACGAGGTTGATCAGCTCTTCCTTGTCGATCGCGTGGTTGAGGGCGCGCCGCACGCGCACGTCGTCGAGCGGCCGCTGCTTCATGTTGAACTCGACGAACAGCTTGCGCAGGCTCGGCTGCCGGATGACGCGCATGCGCCCCGCTTCGATGCGCGGGATCTGCTCCGGCGGGATGTTCGCGATGATGTCGGCTTCCCCGGTCAGCAGCATCGCGACGCGCGTCGACGCCTCCGGCGCCGGCCGGTACGTAATCTCCTCGATCGGCAGCACGCCGCGCCAATACTTCTCGTTGCGGACGACGACCAAACGTACGCCGCGCTGCCAGCCCTGCATCTTCACTGGGCCGGAGCCGACCGGTTCAACGCCGAACCGCTCGGGCCCGACTTGCGTGTAGTAGTTCTTCGGCAGGACGAACAGGAACCCGAGCATCGTCGGCGTCGCCGGGATCGGGCCGTCCGTCGTGATCTCCAGCGTCTCGGCGTCGACGGCCTTCGTGCCCTTGATGAATTGGAAGTATTTGTTGCCTTCGCCGCGGCTGCGGTTGTACTGCTCGATCGAAAACGCGACGCTCTCGGCGTTCAGCGGCTCGCCGTTGTGGAACGTGACGCCCTTGCGGATCTTGATCCGCCACGTCGTGGGGTTCACGTTCGTCCACGACGTGGCGATCCAGGGGCGCAGCCGGCCGTCCGGCGTGGCGAAGATCAGCGGGTCGTACAACCCGAGCTGGATGTTGTACGAGGTCTTGTTGATGTCCATCGTCGGATCCATGCTCAGCGGCTCTGGACCCTGGACGATCGTCAACTTGCCGGCGGCGGCGCCGGCGGACGCGGCGGGTAGCGTTTGCGGAGCACCCGTGCCGCTGAGTCCCAAGAGCAACAGCAAAGCGAGAACGACCCAACGTCTGCTCATCTGGCCCTCCTTTAGGGCGGTAGTCTTGGACGTCCCGGTCTCGATCGGTTTTTGGGACGTCAGGATTGGGGCTTTCGACAGAACCGCGCGATGCGCGCGGCAGCCTCCTCGAGCTGGTCTTCGGCCGCGAGGTAGGAGATCCGGACGAAACCCTCGCCCGCCGGCCCGTACAGATGACCGGGGAAGATCAGCACCCGCTCGGCTTGCAGGATCTCCTCGCAGAACCGCATCGACGTCATCCCGGTGGGTCGAATATCCGCGAACACGAAGAACGCGCCGCGCGGCGCCCCGAATCGTACGCCGCCCGTCCGCAGGCCGTGGGTGATCAAGGCGCGCCGTTTCTCGTAGATCGCCAAATTCTCGGCCAGGCAATCCTGCGGGCCGGTCAACGCGGCAAGCGCCGCATGCTGCGAAACCGTTCCCGTGCAGATGCTGATCGTGTGCCGCGGCTCGAGCATGCCGCGGGCGAGCGCGGCCGGCGCCGCGACGTAGCCGACCCGCAGGCCGGTCATGCAGTGGGACTTCGAGACGCCGTTGACGAGCACCGTGCGGTCACGCATCCCCGGCAGGATCGGAAATGAGATCAGCTTCAGTCCGTCGTAGACGACGTGCTCGTACAGCTCGTCGGACAGGACGACGAGCTCGTGCCGCGCCGCCAGGCGCGCGATTTTCGCCATCGTCGCCGGCAGGATCGCCGCCCCGGTTGGGTTGCTCGGCGAGATCAACGCGAGCAGGCGCGTCTTCGGCGTGATCGCAACCTCGACCGCTTCGGCGGTCAGCTCGAAGTCGTCCTCCAGCCGGGTCGGAACGCGCACGAGCGTGCCGCCGGCCATCGCGACGCTCATCTCGTAGTTCGCGTAGCAGGGGTCCGGAATGATCACTTCGTCGCCGGGGTTCACCAGGCACTGGATCGCGAGGTAGATGGCCTCTTGCGTGCCGTCGGTCACGAGGATCTCGCTGGCGGGATCATAGACCAGGCCGTGGCGCGCCCGCAGATCGTTCGCGATCGCCTCGCGCAGCGCGGGCAAGCCGGCCGGCGCCGTGTACTTCGTTTCGCCGCGATCGAGCGCCGCCTTCGCGGCCTCGACGATGTGCGGAGGCGTCGACAGGTCGGGATCGCCGCGACCGAGGTTGATGAGGCTGTCGAACCGCGACGCCAGCCGCATCATGCGCAGGAACGGGCTCTCCTCTCCGCCGCGCAGATTGCGGGCGCGGTCGGAGAGGAGAACGCCCGGAGGGATGGAGGCCGACGTCATCGCGCCTCGCCGTCCAGCGTCACCGCTTCGCGGCCGCGCGCCCCGGAGGCGCCATCATCGCGGCGGCGCTGACGACGCGCGTGAGGATCGGGGTCAAGCCGCTCCAGTCGAGCAATTCGGTGATCTCGTCGTTCGACGACGGATCGAGGCCCATCGCCGGGTGGCGCAGGCCGTT
>VGFF01000092.1 GCA_016868955.1 Armatimonadota bacterium | reverse complement strand
GGTCGTCGGCATCGCGGTGCGCGGCGAAGGCCCGGCCTGGAAGGGTGGCGTCCTCGGCGCGGGGATCTGTCCGGAGCCGGGCGCGGCGATGTATCTCGCCGCCGCGGGCGAAGACGGCGCGTTGCTCCGGACCATCGTCGAGGACTCGTCGATCGAGAAGATCAGCCCCGACGTGAAGGGAGACTTGGCGCGGATGCGGGCCGCCGGCTGGCGCCCGGCCGCGTTCGCGTTCGACGTCGGCATCGCGTCGTACGTGCTCAACCCCGGACGACGCAGCCACGATCTCGCGACCGTAGCCCTCGAACGATTGAACTGGCGCCTGCGCGGCGGCGCCGCGGCGGCGGGAGACGGCCTGGGCCTGTCGCTCGCGCCGGACTGGGCCGACGCCTGCGAGGACGCCGACGTCGCGCATCGCCTGCGCGCGGTCCTCGATTCGGCGATGCGTTCGGCCGAGGTCGAAGGCGTCTTCCGGGACATCGAGATGCCGCTTGCCGAGGTGCTTGCCGACGTCGAATCTGCCGGCGTCGCCTGCGACGCCGGCTACCTCACCGACCTCGCGACCGACTTCCGCGCCCGCCTCGACCGCTTGACGAGCGAGATCCAGGCGTTGGCCGGAACCGACTTCAACATCGGATCGCCGAAGCAGCTGGCGTTCGTGCTGTTCGAGAAGCTCGGTCTGCCGGCGATCAAGAAGACCAAGACCGGCTACTCGACGGATGCCGAGGTCCTGGAGATCCTGGCGCCGCAGCACGAGATCGTCGCGAAGATCCTCGCCCACCGCGAGCTGTCGAAGCTGCAGTCGACGTACATCGACGTCTTGCCGCGACTGGTCGATCCTGTGAGCGGCCGCATCCACACGACGTTCGACCAGATCGTGGCCGCCACCGGCCGGCTCAGCTCGCGCGATCCGAACTTGCAGAACATCCCCATCCGCAGCGAAGACGGGCGGCGCATCCGGCGCGCGTTCGTGGCGGCGCCCGGTCACGTGCTCGTCGCCGCCGACTACAACCAGATCGAGCTGCGCCTGCTCGCGCACATCAGCGGCGACGAGGGCTTGCGGGCAGCGTTCCGCGCCGGTCGCGACATTCATACCGAGGTCGCGTGCGACGTCTTCGGGGTCACGCCCGAGACGATGACGGCCGAGCATCGGCGGCGCGCGAAGATCATCAACTTCGGGATCGCCTACGGCATCAGCGACTTCGGGCTGGCGACGCAGATCAGCGTGGCGCCGGCGGAGGCGCGCGTGTACATCGAGCGCTACTTCCAGACGTACCCCGGCGTCCGCGCATACATCGACGACACGATCGCGGCGGCGCGCCGAGACGGCTACGTGTCGACCTTGGCCGGCCGCCGCCGTCCGCTCGCCGATCTGCACAGCCGCAATCGCGCCGTGCGCGAGGCCGCGGAGCGGATCGCCATCAATACGCCGATACAAGGTACCGGCGCGGACTTGATCAAGCTCGCGATGATTCGGATCCATCGTGAGGTGATGCCGCGGTTTTCCGGCGCTCGGATGGTGCTGCAAGTGCACGACGAGCTCCTCTTCGAGGCGCCGATCGCCCTGGCGCCGCCGCTCGGCGCCGCCGTCACGAACGCGATGCGGGACGCGATGACGCTCGCGGTGCCGATCTGCGTGGACGTCAAGAGCGGGGACAATTGGCGCGATCTCGCGCCGTTCCCGCACGTCGGGTCGTGAGGAGCACGCGCGTCCACCCTTCAGCCGGCGGCGGTCCGATCTGTCCCGGCGCCATGAGGGAAGACGGTGGGATCGATGGTCTCAATGGGGAGCAGGTGCAGCCGCTGCGCTGAACGGGAACGATCTGCGGCGGAATAATCAGCGAGACAGGTGGGTAATAACCGTCGGAGGTGCGCCGTGAGCAGGTAAGCAGGATGCCCGGCTCAACCCGAACACGCTGTCCCCGGTCCAAGCCGACTTTCCGCCGGCGGCGGGACGGCAGGTGAAGCAAGGAACGTGGTGTCGGTGATGGATTCGAGGCAACTTCGATCGATTGTCATGTTCGCGCTCGTCGCACTCCTGATGACGCCCGGCGCGCTCGACGCGCAGGACCGGGATCGTGACGATTTCCGGGGCGGGCCGTCCACATTCGGCGACGGCATTCGCTCGATCACGTTTTCGCCGCTCGTCGTGCGGACCGCTGGTGAACGGGTGAGTGTCGAGATGCGCGGCCGTCCCAACGGCACCTCGACCTCGTTTGATGAGACGGGTTCGGCCCGCTCGCTTGGTTTCCGGGCATCCCTACCAAAACACGCTGAGGTGATGTTGCTTCCCCTACGTCAGGCCGTCGTCCGATGAAGGTCATCGCGCTGACCGGGGGGATCGCCAGTGGCAAGTCGACCGTGGCGCGCATGCTCGCCGACCTGGGCGCGGAGCTCATCGACGCGGATGTCGTCGCGCGCGAGGTCGTGGAGCCGGGCCAGCCGGCCTTGGCGGAGATCGCAGCGGCGTTCGGAGACGTCTTGAAGCCGGATGGTCGGCTCGATCGCAATCGTCTGGCGGCGGCGATCTTCCCCGATGACGCGGCGCGGCGGCGCCTGAACGCGATCGTGCATCCGCGCGTCCGCGAGCGCATGCGGGCGACCTTACGCGAGATCGCCCGGGCCCGGCCGAGCGCGATCGTCGTGCTCGATATCCCGCTGCTGTTCGAGTCGCCGCCGCCGGAGTTCGTGCCCGGCGATGTCATCGTGGTCTACGCGGGCACGGCGACGCAGATCGATCGCCTGATCGCCCGAGACGGCGTCAGCCGCGAAGAGGCGTTGCGCAGGCTGAGCGCGCAGCGACCGCTGGCGGAGAAGCTCGCGCGGGCACGGTGGATGGTCGACAACGGCGAATCACCAGAGAGCACCCGCAATCAGGTCGAGCGGATCTGGCGGGCGATTCTCGACGAGTCGACCTGATCTTTTCCGTCGCGGTACCTGGTTCGCGCTTCACTTTTGGATCATTCGTCCGAACCTTCCTTCTGATCCCTCTTTGTTGTCTCGCGAGGTTTTCGTCCTCGACGCTTGGGACAAAACCGCGTAGGAAAGGGGGAGTCATCGTGAGGAAGCGCAATCTGAAGCCCACGGTTCTTGGGGTATTCCTGTTTTTGCTCTTGTTTGGGCTCGGGGTCTCTGGTCAGCCGGGAGCGTGCCAGGAGACGACGCCGGCGGCACCGGGCGGCCCTGGTGTATCAGCACCGGAAGCCGCGCCGGGCCCGCCCGATGCCCCGGGGCCGCCAGGTCCCGCCTGTCCGATGATCTTCTGTGTCGATCAGAGTACTGCGCTGATCGCGCTTTTCGTCTTATTTGTGATCGTGGTCGTCGTCATCATGGCGATGGCCAGAACCGGCGAGGGACGCACGAGCACTTAGACCCGCGGCGATGCCGCGGCCCCGTGGGAGGAAACCAATGGGACGGTACGCGGCATTCTTTGTTGTGGCGATCGGCCTCGCCATCGCGGTGCCGGGCGGCGCGCTGGCGCAGATCGTTCAGGGGCCTGGACAAGCCCAAGCGCAGCAGCCTACCGGCGGTGTGAACATCCCCGGCGGCGGACGTGTCGACTTGATGAAGCCGCCGACACCCGTGATCACGTCGCCGCGCCCCGGCGCTCGGGTCGGTAATCCGATCGCCGTGAGCGGGACCGCGAAGGCGGGGACGAAGATCCGCGTGACCGCGACGCTCGTCGTCGACGTCCCTCTGACGGACGTGAAGACGAGCCTCGGTTCCGCCGACACGAGCGCGGCCGCGAACGGACGCTGGTCCGTGTCGATCGGGTACACGTTCCCGACGAACTTGCCGAACGCGAAGATTCGGATCTTGGCCGTTGCAACGACGCAGCTAACGAACCTCAAGAGCGACACGGCGACCGTCGACGTCGTGCCGCAGAGAAGGTAGTACGCGCCGCGGACAGCGGCGCCGAGGCTGTGAGACCCGGGAGGCCCGGGCGGCCGGTCACGGAAACCGCAGGTGCCCGGGGAGCAAAACGCCCGGAGGGCGCATGCGACGTTTCGCGCTGGTCTTGATCGCCATTCTCTCCATCGTCGCCGCGCCGGGCGTAAACGGCGCGCAAGAGCCCATCCGCGTCCTCGTCGACGGCGATCCCGTATCGTTCGACGTCGTGCCGCTAGAGAGACAAGGCCGCGTCCTCGTGCCGTTGCGCGGCGTCTTCGAGCGGTTGGGCGCCTGCGTGGAATACGACGCCGGCCTGCGCACCATCGTCGCCGTTCGCGGCCAGACGATCGTCCAGCTCGGTCTGGGCCGCTGCGAGGTGACGATCGACGGGAGACCATCGACGCTGGACGTACCAGCCGTTTCGGTTGGTGGCCGTACGATGGTGCCCCTACGGCCCGTCAGCGAGGCGTTGGGCGCGTCCGTGCAGTGGGAGGCCGACACGCGCACGGTGTCCATCGCGACCGGCGGCGCGGCGGCGACGCCTCTCCCGGGTGCGGGCCAGCAGACGATCGCCGGGATCCTGCTGTCGGTGAACGCGTCGCAGTCACGGCTGACGCTGCAGCAACCCAACGGCCCCGTGACGATTTCCGTGACGCCCGACACGACCATCCTGCGGACGAACCTCGAGAACAACGAAGGGGGTCGGCGCGGCTCGCCGAGCTGCGGCCCGGCGACGCGGTTCAGGCGACCGTCGACGTGAACCTGCGCGCGATCTCGCTGCGGTCGACGTATCAGACGCACAGCGGCCGCATCGACGCCGTGACCGCGCAAATGATCGTGCTGGACAACGGCAGCGCGTTCCGCGTCTCGCCGAATGCCGAGGTCACCGTCGACGGCCGGTCCGCGCAAGTGCTCGACCTGCGGCGCGGAATGACCGTCACGGTACGGACCCCGCCGCAGCGGAACGAGGTCTGGACTGTGGAAGCGCGGTCGGCGGCTTGCAGGTTTCGCCCGGCGAGCCGCTGCGTGCCGGGCAAACCTTGACCGTGACGCTACGGGGCATGCGCGGTGGCCGCCCGGCCTTCTTGATCGGCGACGCGATCGCCGACGTCGCGATGCGTGAACAGCAGCCGGGCGAATACGTCGGCACGTACACCGTGAAGCCCGGCGACAATGCCACGAACGTTCCCGTGCTGGCGCGCGGCGTCATCGGCGGCGTCAGCAGCCCGGTCCTGCAATCGGCAGCGTCGCGGTCGTTCGCAGCCGCGTCGCGGAGGTAGAGGTCCAGGCGAATCGCAACGGCGGCTGGTCGGCCGCCGTTGCGATTCGCCGCTGATGGGCGTCGGTCGCGCGCAGATCTCCGCGATCGCGGTCGGCGCGGGCAACGAAAGGAGCGACCCGGCAATGCTTGAGGTCCGCCTGCGGCGGCCCTGAGGTCATGCGGCGTCGACGAGCAAGCAACACACGAGCTTGATGTTTCATTGGGGCGCGAAGATCCCCGGCCGCCACCCACGGTTGGAAGGGTCGGGGGACACGAGCCGCGTCATGAAGTTTGCGAGCGTCGCGGAAGCGAACGCCGCCGCCAAGGAGCCGTCGAACCTCGTGCGCGCGTGGTGCGACGGGCGAGACGGCGAGGCATCATCTCTGGCGGCGAACGCACCGAAGATGGCGGCACCGCCGAAGACCAAGGCAGCGTCCAAGGCCAGCGGAAAGAGGGCGCCGGCGGGTGCCCAAGAGCCGGCGCGCGGCGCGCTCTCGACAAGATGTCCGCGACCACGAGGTCCGCGCGCCCGATAGCTTGCCAGAAAGTCTTCCGTATCGAGCTTCCAGGTGCCGCAACGGCTCCGGATAAGAGCGTGAACTCGCGCTTGGGCGCTCGCGCCGCGAGTGCCAACCCTCGTGCATCCGTGCCCGACTCCCATCGGCGCTAGTTCGGTATGGTGGTTCCACCTCGGCCTCGGCCAATATAATTGAATATTGCCCTGAAGGAGGGAGCTTCGTGTCCGGTTTCCAGATGATCACCGAGATGGCGCCGCGCGGCGACCAGCCGAAGGCCATCGAGCAGCTCGTGGCGAGCCTGGAATCCGGCAACCGCCTGCAGACGCTGCTCGGCGTCACCGGCAGCGGCAAAACGTACACGATGGCGAAGGTCGTCGAGCGCGCAGGGCGGCCTACGCTCGTCTTGGCCCACAATAAGACGTTGGCGGCGCAGTTGTACGGCGAGTTTCGCGAGTTCTTCCCGAACAACGCCGTCCGCTACTTCGTGTCGTACTACGACTACTACCAGCCCGAGGCGTACGTCCCCCAGACGGACCTGTACGTCGCCAAGGATGCCAGCATCAACGAAGACATCGATCGCCTTCGCCACGCCTCGACGAAAGCGTTGATGGAGCGCAGGGATGTCATCATCGTCGCCTCCGTGTCGTGCCTGTTCGGCTTGGGCCGGCCCGAGGACTATCGCGAGGTGATGCTCGTCCTGCGTAAGGGCGAGACGCGCACCCGCGAGGAGATCCTCCACCGGCTCGTCGACATCCAGTACGAACGTAACGACATCGATTTGTCGCGCGGCAAGTTCCGCGTCCGCGGCGACGTCATCGAAGTGTTTCCGTCCTATGAAGAACGATCCGTCCGCATCGAGCTGTTCGGGGACCAGGTAGACCGGATCCTCGAGCTCGATCCGATCACGGGCGAGGTCGTCGATGACAAGCAAGCGCTCGCCGTCTGGCCGGCGAAGCACTGGGTGACAACCGAGGAGCGCCTGGAGCGAGCGCTGCGGACGATCGAAGCGGAGCTCGCCGACCGCGCCGCCTGGTTCGAGTCGCAGGGGAAGCTGCTGGAAGCGCAGCGCCTCCGCTTCCGCACGAAGTACGACATGGAGATGCTGCGCGAGACGGGCACCTGCCCGGGCATCGAAAACTACTCGCGCCACCTCGACGGGCGGGCGCCGGGTGAACGGCCGGGCTGCTTGCTAAACTACTTCCCGCGCGATTTCCTGACGATCGTCGACGAGTCGCACGTGACGCTGCCGCAGGTGCGCGGCATGTACGAAGGGGACCACGCGCGCAAGGCGAACCTCGTCGACTTCGGCTTCCGGTTGCCGTCAGCGTTCGACAACCGGCCGCTGAAGTGGGACGAGTTCGAGCGCATCGTGAATCAGTGCGTCTTCGTGTCGGCGACGCCGGGGCAGTTCGAGATTGCGAGCTCCGCCGTCATCGTCGAGCAGATCGTTCGTCCGACCGGTCTCGTCGATCCGCACGTCGAGATCCGGCCGGCGAAGGGCCAGATCGACGATCTCATCGCCGAGATCCGCACCCAAACCGGGAAGGGCGAGCGCACGCTTGTCACGACCTTGACGAAGCGAATGGCCGAAGACCTGACGCACTACCTGCAGGAGATGGACTTGAAGGTCCACTATCTGCACTCCGAGATCGACACCTTCGAGCGCGTGCAGATCCTCAAGGATCTGCGGCTGGGCACGTATGACGTGCTTGTCGGCATCAACCTGCTGCGTGAGGGCCTGGACTTGCCGGAAGTTTCGCTCGTCGCGATCCTCGACGCCGACAAAGAGGGATTTCTCCGCGGCGAGGTCTCGTTGATCCAGACGATGGGGCGCGCCGCCCGGAACGTCGGCGGGCGCGTCGTGCTCTATGCCGACGAGACGACGGACTCGATGCGGCGCGCGATCGCCGAGACGAACCGCCGCCGCACGATCCAACTCGCGTACAACGGAGCGCACGGGATCACGCCGGAGTCGATCCAGAAGCCGATCCGGGACATGCTCGAGCTCGCGGTCGCCGAGGAGACGGAACCGACGTGTGGCGCGAACGACAGCGCGGTGTTGACGGCCGAGGAGATCGTCAACCTCGTCGACAAGCAGGGCGCCACCGTCTCCTGGAACGTCGCCCGCTTGCTCATGCTGAGCCCGCAAGAGTTGGAGGACACGATTCGCAAGCTCGAGGTCGAGATGCGCAAGGCGGCCGCGGATCTCGCGTTCGAGCGCGCGGCGAAGCTGCGCGACCAGGTCACCGAGCTGCGGCGCGGCCTGGGGGAGGCGTACTTCGCGCCCGCCGGCGAGCGGCGGCCGGGCGCGGGTGGCACCTGGCGCCGTGGTCGCGGCGGTAACGGCCGGTCGAAC
>VGFF01000091.1 GCA_016868955.1 Armatimonadota bacterium | reverse complement strand
GTCTTGGGGTTCGTGGGCTGGGTCAGCTTCAGCCGCGTCGTCCGTGGCGAGACGCTGGCGATCCGCCAGCGCGAGTTCGTGCAGGCGGCGCGAGCGATCGGGCAAACGAACGGCCAGATCCTGCGGCGCCATCTGCTTCCGAACGTCGGCCCGTCGGTCATCGTACTCGCGACGCTGGACGTCGCGTCGATCATCATCGCCGAATCGTCACTTTCGTTCCTCGGGCTCGGCGTGCAGCCGCCGACGGTGACGTGGGGCGCGATGCTCGCGGACGGACGGCAGTTCGTCGCGACCGCCTGGTGGCTGGCGACGGTGCCGGGCATGGCGATCACGGTCACGGTGTTGGGCATCATCTTCCTTGGCGACTGGCTGCGCGACGTCCTCGATCCGCGCCTGCGCTAGCGCGAAAGGAGCACCTCGGTGAAGGTTCTCGTAACCGGCGGCACCGGCGCCGTTGGAATCCTCATCACGCGCCGATCCGCGGCCGAAGGCCACGAAGTGCTGTGCGCGTCGCGCGGCGCCGGCGGCGCCGACCCGGCCCGCGACCGATTCCTCGCGCCGGTGCGCGATCGCGTCCGGTTCGTGGCCGCGGACGTCGCCGACCCCGAGAGCCTGGCGCGGCTGTGGCGTGACCACGCGCCGACGGCCGTCGTGCACGCGGCCGCGATCACGCCGACGCGGCAGATGGAGACCGAAGATCCGGCGAAGATCCTCAACGCGAACCTCATGGGTACGCTGCACCTGCTCGATCAGGCGCAGCGCGGTGGCGCGCGTCGCTTCGTCTTCATTAGCTCCGCCGCCGTGTACGGCGAAACCGACGAGGCCACGCCGATCCGCGAAGACGAGCCCCTCAAGATCTCGGGTCTGTATTCGATCGCGAAGCAGGCGAGCGAGCACCTGTGCGCGCACGCGGCCGACTTGCATGGGCTAGACGCGGTCGCCTGCCGCGTAGGCTGGGTCTATGGACCCATGGAGCGCGTCATGGCCGGGTCGCGCCAGTCGATGTCGCTCGTCCATGAGTTTACGCGCCTGGCGCTGGCCGGTGAGGAGATCCGCGTCGCCCACCTCGACCACGTGCGAGATTGGATCCACGGCGACGACCTGGCGCGGGCGCTGCTCGCCCTGTTCGCGACCGAGCGCCTGCCGCACCGGGTCTACAACCTCTGTGGCGACCGCGGCTATACCATCCGTGAGCTGCTCGACACGCTCAACCGCGTCGTGCCGCTGCACTACCGCCAGGTATCCGCCGAGGAATCGAACGTACCGCCATTGCAGACGCGCAAGCGCCGCGGCCCGATGTCCCTCGAGCGGCTCATGGCCGACACCGGCTACCGTCAGACGTTCTCTCTGGAAGCCGGCTTGCGCGACTACGTCGCCTGGGTACGGTCGGGCCTCGAAGCGGGTTAGCGCCGCTCGCGGCGCCGCAAGAATCGCTGCAGAGTTCCGTCCAACGGGCAGGATTGCTTGCAGGAATAGGGACGCTCCGTCGAACACACCCCCCCTTTGGGAGGTCGGTCCGTGTCTGGCTCCATTTCGGTCGGCAACGTCAGTGCGCCGCGCGGTGAGCGCACGTTCGGCTACCTCAACGCGGGCACGCTCGCCGGCGGCACCGAGGTTCGCATCGGCGTTCAGATCCTCAACGGCGCCCAGGACGGGCCGACGCTCGGTTTGATCAGCACCCTGCACGGCTGGGAGCCGGTCGGGGCCGAGATCCTGCGGCGGGCGCTGTTGCGCGTCGATCCCAAGCGATTGCGTGGGCGCATCCTGTCGGTGCCGATCGCGAATCCGTTCTCGGTCGAGTTCGGCGGGACCGTCGAGAGCGCCGGCACCGTCGTCAACCCCAGCGATCAGCTCAACCTCAACCGCAGCTTCCCCGGCAAGCCGAAGTACGCATGGCTGACCGAGCGGATGGCCTACCTGCTGTTCGAGCAGGTCATCCGCCAGTGCGACGCGTTCCTCGACCTGCACGACGGCACCGGCGCGAACAAGATGATGCCGGTCGGCATCTTCCTGCGGCCGGAGGGTCTCGTCGGCGACAAGATAAGCGAGCTGGGACGCGCGCTCGGCGCGCCCGTCGGCAACGAGCGCATGGACCGCGGCCAGTATCCCGGCGCGCTGACGATCGAGGCCGCGCGCCAAGGCATCCCCGGCATCACGCCGCACATGGCCGGCGGCGGCATGATTGACGAATACGTCGAACCGTCGGTCGAATGCGTGCTCAACATCGCCAAGCACCTGGGCATGATCGACGGCGATCCGGTCTATCCGAACCGGCAGATCGTCGTCTCCGACTACCTCGTATACCGTTCGTCGACCGGCGGCTTCCTGTACCTCGAGGAAGGCATCGGCGTCGGCGCGACGGTGCGGAAGGGGCAAATCGTCGCGCGAATCCTCGATCCCTTGACGAGCGAGGAGCGCGAGGTCTGCGCGTCGCCGTTCGACGGCATCGTCACGATGGCGCGGATCCGCCTTCCGATCAACCCGGGCGGCTACGTCTGTCACATCGCCAACACCGACTCGATTACCTGGGAGCGATAGAGACGAAGTGAGCCGAACCGCCCCGCGCATCGATCCGATCACGCTGGAAGTGCAGTGGCAGCGCCTCATCAGCATCGCCGATGAGATCGACAACGCGACGATCCGCACGTCGTTCTCAACGATTGTCGGGGAGAGCCACGACTTCGGCTGCGCCATGATGGACCAGGACGCGAACGGGCTTTGCCAGGCCCAGTGGAGCCCGCCGCAGTTCTGCACGATGCTGCCGATCACGACGAAGCACATGCTGGCGCGTTATCCCAAGGAGACGCTGCGCCCCGGCGACATCCTGATCACGAACGATCCTTGGCTCGGCAGCACGCACCTGCCCGACTACAACGTCGTCACGCCCGTCTTCCACAAGGGGAAGATCGTCGCGTTCGTCGGCACGGTCGCGCACGTCCAGGACGTCGGCGGTCATCGCGGCGACTTGGAAGCGGTCGACATGTTCCAGGAAGGCACGCGCGTGATGCCGACGTTCTTCTACCGCGACGACCGCCCAGTCGAGATCGTGCACGAGATGATCGCGGCGAACTGCCGCGTCCCCGACCTCGTCATGGGCGACCTGAACGCGATCGTCGGTACGCACCGCGTCGCCGTGCGCCGCATCCAAGAGTTCCTCGAAGACTACGGGCTCGACGACATCCGCCTGCTCTCGACCGAGATCATGGACCGGTCCGAGACCGCGCTGCGGGCGGCGATCGCGGCGCTACCCGACGGCGAGAACACCCACGAGGTCACCGGCGACGGCTACTTCGAGCCGTTCACCCTGCGGGTGAAGATCACGATCCGCGGCGATGAGATGTTCTTCGACTACGCCGGCACCTCGCCGCAGGTGCGCAACGCCGCGATCAACGCCGCGTTCAACATGACGTATTCGACGACGGTCTACCCGATTAAGTGCATGCTGGCGCCGCGCATTCCGAACAACGACGGGCTCGTGCGGCCGCTGCACGTGACCGCGCCCGAGGGCTGCATCGCGAACGCGCGGTTCCCGGCGCCGGTCAAGGCGCGCGCAAAGGTCATGAAGCACATCCCGCCGCTGATCTTCGGCGGCCTGGCGCCCTTGCTGGCCGGCGAGGTCATCGCGCCGGCCGGCGGCATCTTCCCGTTTCGTTTCTACGGCGACGATCCGCGCTACGGCAACTTCGCGACGAGCGTCCTGCCGCACGGCGGCACCGGCGCGATGCGCGGCGCCGACGGCTGGCCGCCGGTCGCCTACCCGCACAACAGCTTCATCACCCCGACCGAGATCATGGAGCTGCGGACGCCCGTGCTGATGCTGCGCAAGCAGATGATCCCCGACTCCGGCGGTCCCGGGTGGCGGCGCGGCGGCCCCGGCCAGGAGTTCGTCCTGCGTTGCATCGCCGAGGAGCCGATAACGATCACGATCCGGCCGGACTTGATGAAGTTCGCGGCCCCCGGAATCCTCGGCGGCCACGACGGGCGGCGCGGCGAGGTATTCCTCAACGGGCAGCGCGTCGAGCGCTTTCCACCGCTGGAGTTCGCCGCGGGCGACGAGTGCGTGGTGCGCGTGCCGGGCGGCGCCGGCTACGGCGATCCTAAGACGCGCGAGCCGGAGCGCGTGCGGCGTGACGTCGAGCTCGGGTACGTATCCAAGGAAGCGGCAAAACAGATCTACGGCGTAGAGGTGTAGAGGGATGAGCGCACAGTCCAGATATCGGTTCGCTTTCGACATCGGCGGGACGTTCACCGACTTCGTCCTGCTCGACGCGCAAACCGGACGGCTGGAGACGTACAAGACGCTGACGACGCCGCAAGAGCCGTCGAAGGCGGTCATGGAAGGATGGAACGTCCTCCTCAACCGCGTCGCCACGAATGGGGACGGCGTCGAGACGGCGATCCACGCGACGACGCTCGTGACGAACGCGCTCATCGAGCGCAAGGGCGCGAAGACGGCGCTGATCACGACCGAGGGCTTCAAGGACACGCTCGATACGCAGCGCGAGATGCGCTACGACATCTACGACCTGCACTCGCCGCCCGTCGATCCGCTGATCCCGCGCACGCTGCGCTGGGAGGTGCGGGAGCGCCTCAACAACTTCGGCGAGGTGTTCCTGGAGTTCGACGACGCCAGCCTGGAGCGCGCGATCGCTGCCGTCGGCGCCTCCGGCGCGGAGGCGGTCGCGATCTGCTTCCTGCACAGCTACATCAATCCGGCGCACGAGAACCGGGCTGCCGCGCACGTGACCAAGGCGCTGCCGAAGATCAACGTTTCCGTCAGTAGCGAGATCGCGCCCGAGATCCGCGAATATGAGCGGATGTCGACGGCGGTTGCCAACGCGTACGTGCAGCCGATGGCGAGCCGCTACCTCGGCCAGCTCGTCGCCGATCTCAAGAGCGGCGGCTACAAGCGGCGGCTGTACCTGATGCTCAGCGCCGGCGGCATCACGACCGCCGAGACGGCGGCGCGCTTCCCGATCCGCATGGTCGAATCGGGCCCGGCGGCCGGCGTCATCGCGACGGTGTTCTACGGCGAGCGGCTCGGCGTGAAGGACATCGTCGCCTTCGACATGGGCGGCACGACGGCGAAGATGTGCCTGATCAAGGGCGGCCAGCCGTCGATGGCCTACACGTTCGAGATCGCGCGCGTGCACCGGTTCAAGCGGGGCAGCGGCCTGCCGGTGCGCATCCCCGCGATCGAACTGATCGAGATCGGCGCCGGCGGCGGTAGCATCGCCTGGGTCGACGAGATGGGGTTGCTGAAGGTCGGTCCCGAGTCGTCCGGCGCGTCGCCGGGGCCGGCCTGCTACGGGTTGGGCGGCACGAAGCCGACGGTCACCGACGCGAACCTGCTGCTCGGCTACCTCAACCCCGGCTACTTCCTCGGCGGCCGCATGCAGCTCGACCAGACCAAGGCGGAAGAGGCGACGAAGCCGCTCGCCGACGCGCTCGGCTTGTCCGTCGCCGACGCCGCGCGCGGCATCTACCAGATCGTCAACGAGAACATGATCTCGGCGACGCGCGTGCACATCGCCGAGCGCGGCGAGGATCCGCGCCGCTTGATGCTGCTCGCGTTCGGCGGCGCCGGCCCGGTTCATGCCGATGCGATCGCGCGCGCGCTGAAGATGCCCGGCTACATCTGCCCGGCCGGGGCCGGCGTCACCTCGGCGCTCGGGCTGCTGACCGCGCCGGCGGCGTTCGACTTCGCGCAGACGTTCGCGGCGCGCCTGTCGCAAGACAAGCTCGCCGAGATGGACAAGGTGTTCGAGGCGCTCGAGAAGGAAGGCCGCGAGCGTCTCTCGGAAGCCGGCGTGCCGGCGTCGGAGATGCGGTTCGAGCGCGGCACCGACATCCGCCACCGTGGCCAGGGGCACGAGATCGTCGTCGACCTGCCGTGGCCGAAGCTGGCGGCGATCGACATCGTCAACGACCTGCGCCCGCACTTCTACGAGCGCTACGAGGCAATCTACGGGCACGCGCACAAGCACCTGGATCTTGAGATCATGACGTGCCGGCTGCGCGCGATCGGGCCGCGGCCGACCGTGACCTTGCCGCAGGCGCCGACCGGCGAGGGCGGCGCGAAGGTCGCTCACAAGGGCAAGCGCTCGGCCTACATCCCCGACCGCGGCACGTTCGCCGAGGTCGACGTCTACGATCGGGCGCTGTTGCCCGCCGGCTCGGAGTTTCACGGCCCGGCGATCGTCGAGGAGAAGGACTCGACCGCGGTCATCGGCGCGAACGCGATCGCCCGCGTCGACGACAAGCTGAACCTCGTCATCAAGTTCACGGACATCCCGGCGGACGCCGGAGCCTGAGGAGGGCGCATCGATGAAAATCACCGAGGTTCGCGTCTGGCCGGTCCTGATCCCGCGGATGACGCGGCTGACCACGTCGTACGGCGCGCGCGACGACGCCACCACGGTCGTCACCGAGATGCGCACCGACGACGGGCTCGTCGGCATCGGCCAGAGCGCCGTCGACGCGCCGTTCTACGGCGAGCACGCCGAGGCGATCATCGCGAACGTCGAGCACCACCTGGCCCCGGCGGTCATAGGCGAATCCCCGCTGAACATCGAGCACCTCGTGCGCAAGATGCGCCAGACCGCCCCGCACGCCTGGTCGTCCCACGCCGCGATCGAGCTCGCGCTGTGGGACCTCAAGGGCAAGGCGCTGGGCGTGCCCGTCTACCAGCTGCTGGGCGGCAAGGTCCGCGACGGCATCGACTTGATGGGCTTCGTGCGCCGCTCCAACCCCGACAAGATGGCGAAGGACGCCGACGCGACGCTCAAGGAGACGCCGTATCCCGTCCTCAAGATGAAGATCGGCATCGACCCGAAGGAAGACGTGGCGCAGTACCGCGCCGTCGCCGAAGCGGTGCGCGGCCGCGCCGTCGTGCAGGTCGACGGCAACGCCGGCTATACGATCGCCCAGGCGATCCCGGCGCTGCAGCAGATGTACGACGCCGGCAGCCTCGGCATCATCGAGCAGCCGGTCCTGCGCGTCTCCGACCTCGCCGAGATCGCGCGGCGGATCCCAGTGCCGGTGATGGCCGACGAGGCGATCTACCCGTACGAGGACGCGATCGAGGTTGTCAAGCATCGCGCCGCCTCCGTGGCGCTGATGAAGATCACCAAGCACGGCGGCATCCTGACCGCGCAGAAGATCGCGTCGGTCTTCGACGCAGCCGGCCTGACGGTCGGCGTGGCGATCTACTACGACATTATCGCCGCCGCCGCCGCGCACATCGCCGCCGCGACGCCGTGCTGCCAGTGGCCGTCGCCGCCGACGGACATGCAGGACACGATCCTCAAGACGCCGATGAGCTGGAGCGGCCTGAAGATGCCGGTGCCGGAAGGCCCCGGCTTCGGCGTCGAGCTCGATCCCGACAAGATGCGCAAGTACGCGGTCGGCTACAAGTAAAGCGAGGAGACTCATGGCGAAGACCGCCCGCGGCATCGACCCGATCACGCTGGAGATCCAGTGGCAGCGGCTCGTCAGCATTTCCGACGAGATCGACACGGCGACGATCCGGACGTCGTTCTCGACGATCGTCGGCGAGAGCCACGATTTCGGCTGCGCGCTCATGGATCAGGATGGCAATGGGCTGGCGCAGGCGCAGTGGAGCCCGCCGCAGTTCTGCACGATGCTGCCGATCACGACGAAGCACATGCTCGCACGCTATCCGAAGGAGACGCTGCGCCCGGGCGACGTCTTGATCACGAACGATCCCTGGCTCGGCAGCACGCACCTGCCCGATTACAACCTCGTGATGCCGGTCTTCCACAAGGGAAAGGTCGTGGCGTTCTTCGGCACGGTCGCGCACGTCTCCGACGTTGGCGGGCACCAGGGCGACCTGGAAGCCGTCGACATGTTCCAGGAAGGCACGCGCGTGATGCCGACGTTCTTCTACCGCGACGGCGCGCCGGTCGCGATCGTGCACGAGATGATCGCGGCGAATTGCCGCGTGCCCGACCTCGTGCTCGGCGATCTGAACGCGATCGTCGGCACGCAGCGCATGGGCGTG
>VGFF01000090.1 GCA_016868955.1 Armatimonadota bacterium | reverse complement strand
AGCTCCCCGCCGGACGGCAGGTTGACGGCGAACTGCGACGACGCCGCGCCCGCGGCCTGGCTTGGCTGCACGTCGGCGGCCGGGATGGCCGGACGACCGTCGACGGTCACTTCCCAGCGCGTCGAGGCGATCGCCGCCGCCCCGGTGCCGGTCCACGACGCCGCGAACGGCGCCGCCTCGCCGAGCACGAGCGTCTCGGCGTCGGCCGGCTTGTCCTTGCGCACGTGGATGCCGGGCGGACGCACCGTCAACGGCACCTCGTCGAGGACATCGCCGAGTTGCGCCTTCTCGGCGTCGTCGAGCTCGGCGCGGGCGCGCAGCGTCACCTGCGCCGGCGCCCCTTGCGGCACGGTCATCGCCCACAGGCTCTTGCCGCCCGCCGCCGGCGCCGCGCCCCTGGCCGCCGGATCGATCGGCGCGCCGGTCTTGGGGTCGACGAGCTCCCACTGCACGCGGCCGCGCTTGCTCGCGCCCTTGAGTTCGGCTTCGAACTCGGCCGCGAGGCCGGCGTCGACCGACGACGCGAAGCGCGTGATGCGCAGCGACAACCCGGCGCCGACGGCGACCTGCACCTTGCGGTCGAGCACGCAGATGTCGGTGTACGCGCGCACCGCGACCTCGACCTGGCCCGCCTCGTCGAAGCGGACTTCGAGTTCGTTGCCGTCGGCGTTGCGCGGGTTGCGCGCGGCGCCGTTGACCGTCCACTCGTAGCGGGACGCCGTCGCCAGCACGGGCGTGGCGACGAAGAGCACCGGCTTGCCGACGATGACGCCCGTGTCCGGGGCCTGCTTGAGCTCGAGCCCCGCGGGCACCGCCTGCACCTTGATGCGGCGGACGGCGGGCTCGCGGCCATCGGCCTTGGCGGTGACCGCGACGTCGTAGGAACCGGCGGCCTGGAACACGTGGGCCACGGCGTTGCCGGCGGCCTTGCCACCATCGCCGAAGTCCCAGCTGGCCGCCGTGCCGGTGTGCTGCACCGACAGCTCCAGCGGGCGTCCGACCGGCCACTTCAGGTCGGCGGCCGGCGTGGTCGCAGCGATCGACACCTTGGCCATGGCTGCGAACTGCAGCGGGATCTCGGTCGGACCGAGCACGTCGGTCTTGTCGATCGAAGGGAAGCCGAGAGCGACCTTGCCCTTCACGCCGTTGCCGACGGCGCCGCCCTTGGGCTTGACGGTGACGACGTGCTTGCCGTCCTTCAGCGGCAGCTTCGCCGGCGTGATCTCAAGTTGCACGCCGGGGTCGGCGCTGCGGAATTCGACGCGGAACGACGCGTCGCCCGGCACGCGCTTCTTGCCGGAACCCGCGAGGCGCACGTTGATCTCGACGTCCTGCGGCGCGGCCACGCACGGGTACTCCGGCTTGGCGACGTTGACGCTGACACGCAGTTGGTCGCGCAGTTCGGGGCGCGAGGTGTAGATGTGCTTGTTCTTCGGATTGACGGCCTCGGGCTCGAGCGGCGGCTCCATGTCGCCGATCGGCTGCTCGATCATGTAGGTGAACTCGTGCTTGGCGACGAGCTTGCGCCACATCTGCAGGACCGGCTCACGGCCCGCACTGCCCTCCGGGAAGGTGAACGACTTGTCGGTGGCGATGCGCTGCGAGTTGGTGTCCTCGCCGTCGGTGAACAGGTAGATCCAGCTGTCGGAGTAGCGGCCGCCTTCGGCGTCGATCTTGCGGCCGGCCCAGCCGAGCGCGTTCCACAGCGCCGTGCCTTCGCCGTCGATCGGCTCCCCGATGTCCGCGACGAAGTCCATCGCCTTCTTGCGGTCGCCACCGCCCCACTTCGCGACTTCGAGCAGGTACGGGTCGGAAGCGCGGCGACGCGGCCGCTTGCCGGGCACGTCGACGTTGAACATCAGCACCGTGACGTCGGCGGACCCGTCGGTGGGCAGCGTCTCGAGCCACTCGCCGAGCTTGCCGACGACGAAGTCCCAGCGGGTCTGTCGCCCCGCCTGGTTCATCATCGAGTAGCTGTGATCGACGACGAAGACGTGCAGCGCGCGGTCGGCCGGGTCCTGGGCGCGCGCCGCCGTCGCGGCGAGCAGGCACGTCACGACGGCCGCGAAGCCGCGGAGGATGGAGCACAAGGAAGTCAGGCGGGCGAGCATGGCGCGGAGGGTAGACAGCGAGGACGAGCGCGCGCCCGCAACTAGCTGGGACAGCGAGGACTGCGTGAGAGGCCGATCCGTGACCGGGCTGACGCGCGCAACGACAGGCTTCCCGACTGCAGGGCGACGTGGGGGGCATCCTATCTCGTGCCTGCAGTTCGGCCAGCACCTTGTTGAGAGTCCGTGCGGCACGACGAATCACGGCGTGGCGGGCAGGTGGCTGGCAACCGCGCCCAAGGCGGAGTCGCAGGGGACGAGCCACGATCCGAACGGATCCGCCTTCGCGCGCCGCCGAGAATCCCGTGCCGGAGTCGCGCCCCTGGAGCTAGCGTGCGACGTGGGCGCACGACCGCGCACCGGCAAGGAGACGATGAACGAGCTCGTTCGCGACGACGGCGCCCCGCGCTCGCGCATCCGCATGCGCTGGCTGCTGGCCGCAGGCTGCGTGGCCCTTGCGGCCGGGTTCCTCGGGTTTCGCAGCGTCACCCCAACGGACTCCCTGCTGACGTCGGTCTACCGCGCCGTCCAGCTGTTCACCTTCAACTCGGGCACCGTCGACAGTGACGTGCCGTGGCTCCTCGAGGTGGCCCGATGGGTCGCGCCGGCGTGCGTGCTGACCGGCCTCTACCAGGCGATCCGCAGCGCCGTGCGGCGCGTCTGGAACGAATGGTGCGCCAGCCGGCGAACCGGGCACGTCGTGATCCTCGGCCTTGGCCGCAAGGGCACGTCCATCGCGCTTGGCGTGCTGGCCCGCGATCCCAAGGCCAAGGTCACGGGGGTCGACTCCGACCCGACGGCCTGCGCCGCGGCGCGCGGGGACGACAGGCTCGCGAGCATGCGGACGCTGTGCCGCGACGGCGGCAGCAAGGCGACGCTGCACCTGGCCGCCGTCACCCGCGCGGCACAGGTCGTCGTCGCGACCGAGTCCGACGTGCTCAATCTGCGGCTGGCCGAGTTGGTCCACGAGCTGGTCGCCGCGCGCGGAAGGCGGCGGACGCAGGTCTTCGTGCACATCAGCGACTCGTCGTTCCGCGACGAACTGTCCGCCAACGACGCTATCCGGCCGCCAGTCACCGGGGGCGCGGAGTTCGCGCCGCGACCGCGATGGATCAACCAACACGCCGACCTCGCGCGCGCCATCCTGCGCAGGTTCCCGCTCGAGCGATTCGCCGGCTGCGACGGCGCGCGCGATCCGACGCGTTCCGTACACCTGATCCTGACCGGGCTCGATGACCTGCAACTGGCGCTGCTCGTCGAAGCTGCCCGCGTCGGCCACTACATCGGCGGCCGCAAGGTCCGCGTGCACGTCCTCGCGAACGAACCGGCGGCCGCGCGCCAGCGCCTGCTCTCGGCCTACCCGGGCATCGAGGCCTGTGTCGCCGGGCTCGAGTTCGTGCGCATCCCCGCCAGCGCGTGCAGCGGCGAGGACGTGCGCCGCGTGCTGGACGGCATCGCGTCGCCGGCGATGTGCACCGTGGCGCCGGCGAACGACGCCACGCTGGAAGTGCACCGCGAGACGCTGCGCATCCGCAAGGCGCACGCGGCGAGCGGCGAACGGCATGCGCTGCGCGTGCTGGCGCCGGAGCCCAGCAAGAAGGACGACTGGGCTCGGCACCTGCACGAGCGGATCCCGGGCGCCGCGCTGCCGTCCGAGGTCGGTTTCTACGACGAGACCGTCGTGGCGGAGACGATGGACGACGGCGCGCAATCGGTCGCGCGCAGGATCCACGAAGACTGGTATCGCCAACAGGAACTCGGCGCGGCACAGGCCCCCGAGGCGCGCGACGCACTCCGGCGCAAGACGACGTTCCGGCCGTGGGCCGAGTTGCGCCCGGTCGACCAGGAGGCCAACCACTCGCAGGCCTCCCACGGCGTCATCAAGGTCCGCGCCGCGGGCGCCGACCTCGGCACCGAGACCCCGCAGTCGTGGCGCGCGCGCCTGGACGACGCGGAACTGCTCGAACGACTCGCGCGCATGGAACACGAGCGCTGGATGGCCGACCGGCTCCTCGCCGGGTACCGCTACGCCGACGTGCGCGACGACGCGCGACGCACGCACGACAACCTAAAGCCCTTCGACGACCTGCCGGACCGGATCAAGGAGTCCGACCGGAACACAGTGCGCGGAGTCGGCGACCGGCTCGCCGCGATGCGGAGCGAGTCGGCACCGTCGCGCGCCTGAACCAGGCTCAACCGTCGAATCGCACGTCCGGCGCAAGCGCGGTGGCGCGAGCGCGCACGAAGGCGGCGGCGTCGGACCTCGCGGCGAGGCCAGCGCTGACCGCCTCGGCGACGAGGAGGCTGAGTTCCTTCGCCGAGATGACGCCGTCCTCCAGGACGAGTTCGAGCAACGACGTAAAACGCCAGTCGACGGGCGACGCCTCCGCGCCCGCGTCGGCGAGATCCGCATCGACGTCGCTCGCCTCGGTCGGCGTCGCCATGGACCTGCGATCGCCGTATCCCAGCAGGGTGCGCGCAGCGGCGACGACCTGGTCGGGGCCGGCCTCTTCGACGTCGAAGTTCTGCCAGCCCTCCAGGTGGTACTGGAACGTCGACGGCAGGCGTCGCGGCGACGCCGGCAACCGCAGCGGCAGGATCGCCTTCTTCATGCTGGTCGCATTCGTCAGCTCGTTCTTCACGTGCTGGCTGGCGACCGAGTCGTGGCTCAGCAGGATCACGAAGAGCTTGGCCGCGCGCATGGCGTCCATGATCGCGCCCTCGTAGCCGTCCTTGCCGACCGGATGGTTGCGCGCGCTCTGCCAGCAGCGGATGCCGGCCTGCTCGAGTCGCTGCATCCACGCGTCGCATTCCTCCTGGTCGCGACTGCTGTACGACAGGAAGACGTCGTGCGGATCGATGCCGAGCAGGTTCATGTGCGCGGGCCAGTTGACCGGCTCGTAGCCGTACTCGCCGTGGATCGGCGTGAACAGGAAGCTCGTCAGCGCCTTGTGCTCCATGGCGCCGCCGTTCTTCCGGATCAGGTACGCGGTCTGGGCGTTGTCGTCGCCGTCCTGCAGGAAGATCAGCAAGCGGCCGCCATCGACCATCTGTTGCAGGATCGGGCGCGGCACCTTGGGAATCTTGCCGTTGACAACGACGGCCTCCCATTCGCCGGCGTCCTTGAGTCCCACGGTCACGTCCTTGACCAGACGGATGTCCACGGCGCCCTCGAAACCCGCCTTGCGGATCGCGGTGCGGGCGTGCTCGACGATGGCGGAATCCGTCTCCAGGCAGACGACGCGCCCCTTGACCCCCACCACGTGGGCGCAGAGCGACGCGGTGAAGCCGCCCTTCACGCCGCACACGAGCACGCGGTCGCCACGCTGCAGTTCGAGCGTGTGCGCGATCATCGCGCAGACATTGGGCGAACTGGTCGTGGTGGCGCTCCTGCCGTCCGCGTCGAGCGCGACGGGGGCCGGCATGTTGCGATAGGCGCGGAGTTCGTCGCCGGGCAGCACGAAGTGCAGCCGATCGACGGCATGGAGCGCCCTGCGGACGGGCGCGTCCTCGGCCAACTGCAACTCGTCGGCGACGAGTCGGGCCAGGCGCTCGCGCATCTCGGGGAAACGCCGCGACAGCGCTTCGTCGATCGCGTCCGCATGCGACCACGCCGTCGGCGAAGCGAACCACTCGGTCGGAGTCTCCGGAAGCCGCACGAAGAACAGCCACCGATCCCCCATCAGGCCGCGGTACACCGCCATCGCGTCCTTGCCCGCGAGTCCGACGGGCGGCGCTTCGAGCGCCTTGTCGATGGCCTCTTCCAGCAGGCCATCCGGGCTGCGGACGGCGTCGTGGAGGAGCACGAGCGCGCCGAGGCTGTCCGGCAAGTCCGGCGAGCGTCGACGCAGTTCCGCCTGCAGGTCGGCCACCGCGGCCATCAGCGCATCGGAAGCGCAATGTTCGATGGTCGGAGGCTCGTCCGAGCCCTCATCCTTCGCCTCGTGCGCGTCGACGAGGCCGGCAGCGACGAGGCCGCCGACGAGGCCGTCGATCGCTTCGTCGGCCAGACGGTGAGGTTCTTCGGCGAGCGGGCTGGCGTACACCCAACGCGGCAACCCGGGATCGCCGAAGCCACCCTCGTGCAGGTGCGCGAGGCGGCCCAGAACGAACAGTTCAGCGTCGGATCGGTCGGTGAACATCCTCTTCGTCTCCAGCGCGGTGGCGCGGCTCCGGCGCGCTACCATGCCACACATGCGGGCGCGGCGCGACAACCAGGAAGCACGTTGGACGAAGGCGCGGCAGCGGCTCGTCGAAGCGCTCGCGGACGAAGGCGAACTCTCCGAGGCCGCGCTCGCCGCCCTTACCGCCGTGCCGCGCCATCGCTTCGTGCCCCCATCGCACCGCGCCGACAGCTACGCCAATCGCCCGCTGCCGATCGGGCGCGGGCAGACGATCAGCCAACCGTTCATGGTCGGCTGGCTGGTCGACGCCGTCCGCGCCGGCCCGGGCTGCCGCGTCCTCGAGATCGGCACCGGCTGCGGCTACCAGGCTGCCGTGCTCGCGGCGACGGGAGCGCAGGTCTGGTCGATCGAGATCCGCCGCCCGCTCGCCGAGGCCGCCCGCGCGCGACTCGACGCACTCGGCCTCGGCGCCGTGACGACGCGCGTCGGCGACGGCGCCAAGGGTTGGCCGGAGGCAGCGCCATTCGATGGCATCGTGCTGACGGCGGCGCCGAGTTCGCCGCCGACGGGACTGCTCGATCAGGTGGCCATCGGCGGCTGCCTCGTGGCGCCGGTGGGCCCGCAGGGCGACGCGCAGGTGTTGATCCGCCAGACGCGCGTCGGCGATGACGAGTGGACGGTCGAAGCGCTCGGCGGCTGCCGCTTCGTGCCGCTCGTCGACGAACGCTTCCGCGCCGTGTGACCGGACCTGCCATCGGCAAACCACTCGCGCCAGCGCGGCCGTGTGCGAAGATGGCGAGGTCACGATGAACCCGTCGAACGAGCGGACCGCCTGGAAGTGCTTCGTCATCATGCCGTACGCCGACGCGTTCGACGACGTGTTCGCGGCGATGCGCCTCGCCATCCAGGACGCGCGCACCACGCCGAAGGTCGAGTGCCTGCGCCTCGACCAGGATCAGGTCGCCGGCCGCATCGTCGGCCGGCTCGAACGCGAGCTGCGCGCGTGCGACCTCTGCATCGCCGACCTGACCGGCGTGCGGCCGAACATCCTCTGGGAGGTCGGCTTCGCGATGGCGCTGCACAAGCCCGTGCTCTTGGTGTCGCAGGGCGAGGTCGCGCTGCCGTTCGACCTGCACGACATGCAACACCTGCGCTACGAGAAGGACCGGCTGCGCAAGACGCTCAGCGAGCCGCTGCAGACGTGCATCGAGCACACGGTGAAGTCGCTGGCGTCCGGGGCGGCGCCGAACGAGGCGGCGGCGAGCGGCGCGGTCGCGGCGCTGACCACCGAGATGCGCGAGGTGCGCACGATGCTCAGCCAGGTCGTGGGCCACTTCCTCGGTGCGGCGAACGGCGCCAGGGCGATCGCCGGCGGCTCGTTCGGCGCGAACGCGACCATGCCGCCGCCGGCCTGGCTGCGCGAGGGCGTCTGGGTCGACGAAGCGGCGGGCAACATCGTCTGCGTCCGACGCACCCGCGGGGTCATCATGGCCGCGATCGGCAAGGTCGGCGACGAACGCGTCCAAGCCGCCGCCTTCGACTTCCAGGCCGTGGGCGACTACGTGTTCGGCCACACGGAGCAGGTCGACGACGGCAGGCGTGGCTTCGTGTCGCTGCGCTGCCTGTCCGACGGCTTGCTCGGCGGCGAGCGCTGGCTGGCCGCTGCGGATGCGGCCGGCGTCGGCGCGTCGGCGCGTTGGCAACACTTCGCTCGACGCAGCACGCCAATCTGGGCCGAGCGATTCTTCACGCACGTCGAACGCGACGGGACGACGCGGGCGCTCGCCGCGGCACGCAAGGGCTGAAACGCGCCGGCGCCCTCCTGCCCAGCCATCACCCCTGCATCGCCCGCAGCGCGGCCGAGTGACGGCGCACGCGCCGGACCGACCAGGCCAGCACAACCATGCTGAGCCCGAACGCGGCCAGCGCTTCGCCGCCGTCCACCTCGCCGCGCTC
>VGFF01000089.1 GCA_016868955.1 Armatimonadota bacterium | reverse complement strand
TGCGCGGCGCATCGAAGCTGGCGCTCGCGGTCGGCATCTCTCCGCTCGTCATCGGACTGACGATCGTCGCCTACGGCACCAGCGCGCCGGAGATGGCCGTCAGCGTGCAAGCCGCCTTCAAAGGCGAAGCTGACATTGCGATCGGCAACGTCATCGGCAGCAACATCTTCAACGTGTTGTTCATCCTCGGCGCGTCGGCGCTGATCGCGCCGCTGATCGTCTCGGCCCAGCTCGTCCGGCTGGACGTGCCGCTGATGATCGGCATCAGCTTCCTGCTGTACGCGTTGGGTCTGGACGGGTCGCTGTCGCGGTTGGACGGTGCGCTTCTGTTCACCGGCATCATCGCATACACCACGTTCCTCATCGTGCAGAGCCGGCGCGAGAACGCCGCCATTCAGGCCGAGTTCGCGCAAGAGTGCCGCGACGGCGAAGCCGCCGCGGCCGGCGGCTGGGTCGGCATCCTCGGCAAGCTCGCGCTCATCGCCGGTGGCCTGGCGCTGCTCGTCGTCGGGTCGCGCTGGCTCGTCGACGGCGCGCAGGCGATCGCGCGGTCGCTCGGCGTGAGCGAGCTCGTCATCGGATTGACGATAATCGCCGTCGGCACCTCGCTGCCGGAGGTCGCGACCTCAATCGTCGCGGCGATCCGCGGCGAGCGCGACATCGCCGTCGGCAACGCGGTCGGCAGCAACATCTTCAACGTCCTGTCGGTGCTCGGGCTCAGCGGGCTCGTTTCTCCCCGGCCGATCGCCATCTCGCAGGCCGTCTTGGGATTCGACGTGCCGGCGATGATCGCGGTCGCGGTCGCCTGCCTGCCGATCTGCTTCACCGGCTACCTGATCTCGCGCTGGGAAGGGGTCGTGTTCCTCGGGTACTACGCGGCGTACGTCGTGTTCCTCGTCCTCAGCGCCGCCAAGCACGACGCGCTGCCGCTGTTCAGCGCGACGATGCTCTACTTCATCGTGCCTCTGACGGCATTGACGTTGGCGATCCTCGCGGGGCGCTCGCTCCGGTTGGTTCGGGCCGGTTCGCCAGCGCCCCCTTCGTCGTAGGACGGGATGCCGACTCGACGGCGGATCGCGTCGCGCCGAGGCGCCGACGTCACGGGCTCGGTAAACGCTCGCAGTGCTCGCTGAGGTGCGCTTCGACCCAGGCTTCCCAGTCGGCCTCAGCGCGCGATTCGTCCAGCGTCTCGTCGCGATGGAGGCGGAACGGCTCGCGCAAGTTCCAGCCGCCGGCCAGGTCGACGCGCACCTCGGTCGCGCGCTCGTGCAGCACGACCGTGGCGCCCGGCGCCACGCGATCGGCGGCGCGCTGGCAGGCCGCGTGCAGACGGCGCATGGCGATCCAGTTGCGCAAGGACTGCTCCGCCCGCCAGCGCGCCTCGTCTTCCGTCTTGCCGCGGATCGCCTGGGGAAAGATCGCCTCTCCCGCGAGCGTTGCCAGCGAAACTTCCCAACGCGCCGGGTCCCCGACCGGACCGCGCAGCATGAATCGGAAACGTTGGCCGAAGGTCTCGAAGCTCTCTTCCCACTGGCGCGGGGCGGCGGTCATGGGCCCATCATAACAACGTCATCGCGTCATTCGGCTTCCGCGAGATCGGCATAGGTCACGTCGCACAATCCGGCGAGCGCGTCCGGCGCGAGGAGGATCTGCAAGCCGCGCTGCCCGGCGCTGATGCTGATAGACGACCATCGGCGCGCGGAACCGTCGACGTACGTCGGCCAGGCGCGACGTCCGCCGAGCGGCGACACGCCCCCCTTGTGATATCCCGTGAGGGGCATTAGCTCGGCGACACCGACCATCTCCATGCGGCGGTCGCCGGCGGCAGCTGCGAGCTTGCGCAGACTGAGCTGGGCGTCCGCCGGCACGAGCGCGAGCACGACGCCGCGGCGCTCGCCGCGGGCGACAAGGGTCTTGAACAACGATCCCGCCGGCAGACCGAGCGCGCGCGCGGCCTCTTCGGCGGTGAACGCCTCGGCCGCGAACGCCCGCACCTCGTGCGCGACGCCGCGTTCCTGGAGGATCTGGATCGCCCGCGTCCGTTTCACGGGGTTCAGGATAGCGCCTCGGTCCGCTTGCTGTCAGCCGCGCCGATTCTGCTATCGTTCATGTCATCCGATGGTCACTGGGAAGGTGATGCACGTGGTTCGGAAATTTCTCATTCTCGTCCTCGCGTTCGCGCTCACCTCGCTGGCACTGCCGGCGCCGTCCGCGGTTTCGGCGCCGACCGTGACGCGCATCTCGATCGTCACCGGCGGCACCGGCGGCGTGTACTTCGTCATGGGCGGCGGCTTGGCCCGGCTGATCTCGCAGCACGTCCCGGGCGTCCAGGCGACCGCCGAGGTGACATCGGCGTCCGTCGACAACATGAAGCTGATCGGCGCGAAGCGCGCCGAGATCGCGTTCACGCAGAACGACACGGCGCTGGACGCGTTTCGCGGCGTACACGACTTCCGCGGTCAGCCGATTCCCATCCGCACGCTCGTGCCGATCTACGACAACTATGTCCACCTGGTCACGTTCGACGGGCTGGGAATCAACAGCGTCGCCGACCTGCGCGGCAAGCGCGTCTCTGTCGGCTCTCCGGGCAGCGGGACGGAGCTGGCGGCGCTGCGCATCCTCCGCGCGGGCGGCCTCGACCCGGAGCGCGACGTCCGCCGCGAGCGCCTCGGGGTCGGCCCGTCCGCCGACGCATTGCGCGACCGCCGCATCGACGCGTTCTTCTGGAACGGCGGGCTGCCGACCCCGGCGGTGCTCGATCTGGCGAGCGCGCCCAGCGTCCGCGTCAAGATCGTGCCGCTGCAGCACGTCGTCGACGCGATGCGGCGCGAATACGGCGACGTGTACTACGCCGCCCCCATCTCGCGCGTCGTCTACCCCGGCATGGACCAGAACGTGCCGACGATCGCGCAAGCGAACCTGCTCGTCGTGCATGGCGACTTTCCGGCCGACCTCGCGTACCAGATCACGCGCCTCGTCTTCGATCGGAAGGCCGACCTGCGGGCCGTGCACGCGGAGGCCGACACGATCCAGTTGACGCGGATCGCCGGCCGCACGCCGGTGACGTTCCATCCGGGCGCCGCGCGATTCTTCGCCGAGCGCCACGTGCGCGGCTTCTGACGCCGCGGGAACGGGGTCGGAGCGCGATCGGCGAACGACGGAACCGCGCGCCGTCGGTCATTGTGCTCGCGGCCGCCGGCGCCGCGGTGCTCGTCCTGGCCGCATGGCCGATCCCGGCGATCGTCGTCGAGGACATCGACGGCGGCGGGCGCGTCGCCGCGATGGCGGCGCCGGAGGGGACGATCCTCGCGCTACGATATCGCCACTCCCTGCACGGCGGCCTCGTGTGGGAACACCTGCGCGTCCGAGACGGCGCGCTGGTGGTCGAGGCGGTCGAAGCCGAACGGGAAGCGGCGGCCGAATACTACCGGTTGGCCTCACCGATCCGCCGTAATGGCGCGCGTTTTCGCGTCGACGGCTTGGCGCGACGATTGCCGGACTTGGTCGTGCGCGCAACGCGTCTGGGAGAACGGGCGCTCGTCGCCGCGCCCGGCGTTCTCACGCTCGGCGACGCGGCGCGGGACGGGCACCGGATCGCGATCACAGTGCGCCGGTGGCCGCGCGCCTTAGTTTGCTGGGCGGCGCGTACCACACCATGGACGCGAGAGGATGCAGCAACCGGTGGCTGAGCGGCAAGCGCGATCGCGGGTACCCGAATCGCAAGACCAGATCGAAGCCCTGATCGAACAGTTCGAGGGCGCGACGCGAAAGCTCGCCGGCCGCGTCGGGTTTTTCGTCACCGCGGTCGCCGTCGCGAGCACGATCTACCATCTGCTGTACGCGTACAGCCCGCTCGTGCAGAACGCGCAACAGCACCGTACGATCCACCTCGCTTTGATGCTGGCGTTGAGCTTCCTTTGGTATCCGGGATGGCGCGGCGCGCGCGGCGTCAACGCCCTCGACTGGCTGTGGATCGGCCTAACCGCGTTCGGACTGGGCTGGATATTCTGGGACTACGAGCAATTCGTCTATCGGCAGGTGACGCCGACCCGCAACGACATCCTGTTCGGCGTCGCGACGATCCTCGTGATCTTGGAAGCGACGCGGCGTACGACAGGGTGGACGCTCGTCGTCACGGCGTCGCTGTTCATCGCCTACGCGCTGTTCGGTCAATACCTGCCCGAGCCGTGGATGCACCGCGGCTACGACGTGGAGCGGCTCATCGGGCACTTGTACGTTGGCCTCGAGGGCATCTTCGGCGTGCCGTTGGACGTCGCGGCGACGTTCATCATCCTGTTCACGATCTACGGGTCGTTCCTGGAGCAGTCCGGCGCCGGCAAGTTCTTCGTCGATCTCGCGCTGGCGATAGTGCGGAAGCGACGGACGGGCGCGGGACAAGCCGTGACGGTTGCTTCGTTCCTGCTTGGCGGCCCCTCCGGCAGCGGCGTCGCGACGACGGTGACCGTCGGCGCGATCGCCTACCCGATGTTGAAACGATCAGGCTACAGCGCGGAAGCGGCCGGCGGCTTGCTGTCGGCCGGCGGCATCGGCGCCGTCATCTCGCCGCCGATCCTCGGCGCCGCGGCGTTCATCATCGCTGAGATCCTCAAGATCTCGTACCTCCAGGTCCTCGTCTTGGCGGCGATCCCGACCGTGCTGTACTACCTGAGCATCTTCTTCATGATCGAGATGGACGCGCGGCGGTTCGGTCTTCGTTCCGTGCCGATAGAAGCCGAGAGCGCGTGGGCGCTGGCGCGACGCTACTGGTACCTGCTGACGTCGCTGATCACCATTCCGTTGTTCATGATGCTCGGTCGCACGGCGATCGCGGCCGTCTTCTGGTCGACGGTGATCGCGTGGTTGACCTCCTATCTGCGGCGCGACACCGCGCTGCTGCCGGCGAAGCTGACGGCGGCGCTGGCGAACGGGACGAAGCAGGTCCTCAGCGTCAGCGTCACGTGCGCGGTCGCCGGCATCATCGTCGGCGTCATCACGCTCACGGGCCTCGGTTTGAAGCTGTCAGGGATCATCATCGACTTCGGCGGCGGAAATCTGCTTATGACGCTCATATACTCGGGCATCGCTCTATGGGTGCTGGGGCTCGCGCTGCCGATCACGGCGACGTACATCATCGCCGCCGCGATCGTCGCGCCGGCGCTCATCAAGCTCGGCGTGCACGAGCTGGCGGCGCACATGTTCATCTTCTATTACGCGATCCTCTCCGAGGTGTCGCCGCCGGTGGGCCTCAGCCCGCTGGCGGCGTCGGCGCTGACCGGCGGCAACACGTTCCGGACGATGATGATGGCGTGGAAGTACACGCTGCCGGCGTTCGTCGTTCCGTTCATGTTCACCGTCCACCCGAGCGGGATGGGCCTGCTCTTGCAGGCGCCGCCGCTGGCCGTTGCCAAGGTCACGGTCACGGCGGTCGCCGGCCTGGGGGCTCTGGCCGCCGGTGTCAGCGGCTGGCTCCTGCACGCGACCACACCTTGGGAGCGGGCCGCCCTCGTCACGTCCGGCCTGCTGCTCGTCTATCCGGAATCTTCCTTGGATTTGCTCGCTTTCGGGGTAATTGCGGCAGTATTCTTTCTTCAGTGGCGCAGTCGGAGGCAATCCGCCTCGACGCACACCGCGACGCCCTAGGACAAAGGATGGAAACGCCCGTCTCGCCGCTCGACCTGATCTTGGAACGGCCAACGGCCGAAGTCCTCGATTGGTGCGTCGCGATGCTCGTTCGCAAGGCCCGCATGAACCTCGGCCTGGACGATGGCGGCTCCGTGCGAAGCCTCGCGGAGGCGCGACTCGCGATCAACGCCGCCAGCGCGCTTTGCGACCAACTGGAGGGCTCGATCCACGCTGACCGTCTCGGCGAAATGTTGATGCACCTGGCCGATCTGCGCATCAACTTCGTGGAAGCGACCAAGAAAGTCTCCAGCAACCCCTAGCCAGCCCGAAGCCGCACCGCCGGCGTCGCCTCGTCGTTCCGCCGCCGCGTCGCCGGCGGATACAATGGGACGATGAGCAACCGTCTCGGCGAAGCGCGAAGCCCTTATCTGCGCGCGGCGGCTCATCAGCCCGTCGCCTGGCACCCGTGGTCCGACGAAGCATTCGCGCGCGCGCGCGCCGAGGACAAGCCGATCTTGCTCGACATCGGCGCCACCTGGTGCCACTGGTGCCACGTGATGGACCATGAGTCGTACGACGACGCCGAGGTGGCCGAGATCCTCAATCGGCACTTCGTGTCGATCAAGGTCGACCGCGATGAGCGCCCCGACATCGACATCCGCTATCAGAATGCCGTCAGCGCGCTGTCGGGTCAGGGCGGTTGGCCGCTGACCGCGTTCCTGACGCCAGATGGCCAGGTGTTCTACGGCGGGACGTACTTCCCCAAGGAAGACGGCTACGGGCGCCCCGGATTCAAGCGCATCCTGCTGAGCGTGGCCGAGACGTACCATCGTGAGCGCGGCAAGACCCTGGAATTCGCCGCGAAGCTCGCGGCCGATCTGAAGCGGGCGCAGGTCGCAACCGAGAAACGTCCGCTCGCGCCGGCGCAGCTGGACGCGCTCCTCGACGAGATCGCGCGCGCGTTCGACATCCGCAACGGCGGCTTCGGCGTCTCGCCGAAGTTCCCGCACCCGTCGGCGATCGATCTCGTGCTGCGGCGCTGGGCGATCGCGCCCGAGGATTGGCTGCGCACGATCTTCGAGCGCACGCTTTCGGCCATGGGCCGCGGCGGCATTCACGACCACATCGGCGGCGGTTTCCACCGCTACAGCGTCGACGCGCGCTGGATCGTGCCGCACTTCGAGAAGATGCTCTACGACAACGCGCCGCTGCTGACAAACTACGCGCGTGCTTGGCAGGCGGTGCGCGATCCGTTCTATCGCGACGTCGCGAACGGCATCGTCACGTTCCTCTTCGCGGTGCTCGGCGATCCCGCCGGCGGGTTCGCGGCGAGCCAGGACGCGGACCTCGGACCGGGCGACGACGGCGACTACTTCACGTGGTCACTCGACGAAGCGCGGGCGGTGCTCACGCCCGAGGAGCTCGCGGTCGCGTCCTTGCGCTTCGACATCGGCGCCCACGGCGAGATGCATCATGATCCGTCGCGTAACGTGCTGTTCCTCGCGGCCGAAGCCGAAGACGTCGCGCGGTGCCTCGCCAAGACGCCGGCCGAGGTCGACGCCCTGATCGCGTCGGCCGTCACGAAGATGCGGCAAGCGCGCGACGAACGCACGGCGCCGTTCGTCGATCGCACGTTGTACGCGAACTGGAACGGCATGGCGGCGCACGCGCTGCTCGTCGCGCATCAGGCGCTCGCCGATCGACGGCTGCTGGACGCGGCGCTGCGGACGCTCGATCGTTTCCTGGGCGAAGCGTATCGGGCGAGCGACGGATTCGCGCATGCGCTCGCCGAACCGGATGGTTCGCGCACGGTCGACGACCAGGTGCAGATGGGGTTGGCGCTGTTGCTCGCGTTCCAGGCAACGCGCGAGGCACGTTACCTCGCTGTCGCCGAGGAGATCGCACAGTTGCTCGACCGCGAGTATCGCGATACGAGCGAGGGCGGGTACTTCGACGTTCCGAGAAGCCGCGCCGCCGGCCCGGCGCTCGAAGTGCCCTACAAACCTTTGCAGGACGCGCCGACCGCCGGCGCCAACGCGGTCGCGGCATTGTTCCTCCAAGATCTCGCGGTAATCACCGGCGATGCGACGTGGCAAGCGCGCGCCGAGGAGGTTCTCACCGCGTTCGCCGGTCCAGCGTCGCGCCAAGGATATTTCGCCAGCAAGTATCACATCGCGTTGAGCCGGCACCTCGGGCCGGGCGCGCATATCATGATCGTCGGCGGGCGCGATGATCCCGAGGCGCGGGGGCTGTTCGAAGCGGCCTGGCACGCGTTCCATCCCGACAAGATCGTCACTTGGTCGGCGCCCGGAGAGCGCGTGCCGGAGCCAGTGGCGCCGATGATCGCGCGCGCCGCCGGCAAGCCCGCCGCCTTCGTCTGCGTCGGCACGCGCTGCCTGCCTCCCGTCGGCACGCCGGAAGCGCTCGCGGCCGCGTTGAGCGGTCTCGCGCCCGCCGCGACGGCTTGAGCCGATCCTCATGTATGTCCGCCTGAAGCACGGCCTCAGCGACTACGCGATCGCAGCGGTGAAGGAACCGGCGTCGGCCCGCGGCGCGGCGTGGCTCGCGGGATACGCAGCCTTGGCGCCGGCCGGCGCCGCGATTTCCGCGGCGGACGCGCGGCGTGCCGCGACGACCTTGGCG
>VGFF01000088.1 GCA_016868955.1 Armatimonadota bacterium | reverse complement strand
GCCGACGCGCAGGATGCGCGTCGCGAACCCTGCTTCCGAGACGTACCCACGCAGCAGCGCCGCGCCTTCCTCGAGGTTCACGTTCTGGGCGCTGATTACCGGTAGCCGCAGCATCGTGAACAACGGCTCCAGCATCTCCTCGCGGCGCTCGGCGGCCAGCTGATAGACGCGGGCGAGCGAATCAGAGGTCATTCGTGGCGTCGGCTCCTTCTCTCTTCCATCCGTTGGGCGGTCCGCCCGGATATCACGACCAGAACCGCAGCCCCAAGATCGATCCGATCAACGTCGCCAGCAAGACGAGCCGCGCCGCCGTCGCCGGCTCGCCGAGAAGGACGATGCCGACGATCGCTGTCCCGAACGCGCCGATGCCCGTCCACACCGCGTAGGCGGTGCCGAGGGGGATCGTGCGCAGCGCCGTCGTCAACAGCCAAAGGCTGATCGCCCCACAGACGAGGAAGGTCACGGTCGGGACGATCTTCGTCAAACCCTCCGAGTACTTCAACGCCGTCGCGAACGCGACCTCGAACACACCGGCCACGAACAGCAGCAGCCAAGCCATGCGCACGCTCCTTTTCCGTGACGACGCGTTGCCAGACGTGGCCGTCCTTCGTCGCGACGCGCTCTTCGCCTTCAGGCGGCTCGCGTTCCCGTCGGATCGAGCGCGTCGCGCAGTCCGTCGCCGAGCCAGTTGTAGAGCAGCACCGTCAAGAAGATCATCACGCCCGGATACACCGTCAGCAGCGGTGACGTCCACAAGTAGCCGCGCGCGTTGCTGAGCATGTTGCCCCAGCTCGCGGCCGGCGGCTGCACGCCGAGGCCGAGGAAGCTCAGCGCCGACTCGAACTGGATCGCCGTCGCGACGCCGAGCGTCGCCGCGACGATGATCGACGGCATCGCCTGCGGCAGCACGTGCCGCCACAACACGCGCGATTCCTGGCAGCCGATCGCGCGCGACGCGAGCACGTAGTCCATCGGCGTCGTCCGCAGCACCTCGGCCCGCACGACGCGGGCGACACTCATCCACGACGCGAGGCCGATGACCACGACGATGTTCGGCAAGGTCGATCCGATCAACGCCAGCGCCGTCAGCATGAAGAAAAACAACGGGATCGACAGCATGCCGTCGGTCGTGCGCATCAGAAAAGTGTCGAGGAAGCCGCTGCGGAATCCGGCGACACCGCCGAGCGCCGTGCCGATGACGAGTGAGAACAACATCGCCGCCAGCCCGACCGCCAGCGACACGCGCGAGCCCGCGATGACGCGCGACAGGATGTCGCGGCCGTTCTCGTCGGTTCCGAACGGATGCTCAGCGCTTGGCGCCACGAGCTTCTTGCCAAGCTCGATGCGGTTCGGGTCGTACGGTTGGATTTGCGGCGCGAACAATCCGACGAGGTGGATGATCGCCAGGCCGATCAACGACCAGAACGCGAGGCGATTGCGCCGCAGCCGCCGCCAGAACAACTGCGACAGGCTGCGGGGCGCGCCGGCTTGCGCCGTGACGGATGCCGGTGCGACGGCCGCGCGCGCGTCCTTCATCTAATAGCGAATCCGCGGATCGAGGTAGACGTACAGTACGTCGACGATTAGGTTCGACAGCACGACGACGACGCTGATCACGAGCGTCACGCCCATGATCGTCGGATAGTCGCGCTCGAACGCAGCCCGCACGGCCAGCGAGCCCATGCCCGGCCAATTGAAAACGGTCTCGGTGATCGCGGCGCCGCCGACCAGCCGCGGCAACAGCAGCCCCGTCACGGTGACGATCGGGATCATCACGTTCTTCAGCGCGTGCCGGTAGAGCAGCGATCGCGCCCCGACGCCCTTCGAGCGCGCCGTGCGGATGTAGTCTTCACCCATGACCGAGATCATCGACGAGCGCGTGTAGCGCGCGAGCTGCGCGATGTTGGCGGTCGCGAGCACGATCGCCGGCAAGACGAGGTGGAGGGCGACGTCGAGCGGCCCGGACGGACCTTGCAGGTCGCGCATGCCGCCGGGCGGCAGCCACGGCAAGCGGATCGCGAACAAGACGATCAACATCAGTCCATACCAGAAGACCGGCATCGAGATGCCGAAGAAGCTCGCGAACGTCACGACCTGATCGAGACGCGAGTGGCGCCGCGTCGCGGAGAGAATGCCGGCTGGGATCGCCGCGAGGGTCGAGAGCAGCATCGCCGCGCCCGACAGGAGGAGCGTATTGGGCAGGTGATGTCCGATCAGCTCCGCGACCGGCGTGCCGGCGCTGAACGAGGCGCCGAGGTTGCCGCCGACGACGCGCCACATCCAAATCGTGTACTGCTTCCAGATCGGTTGGTCGAGGCCGAGCAGGCGCTTCATCTGCGCGACCTGCTCGGCCGTCATGTTCGGATCGAGGAGGATGCTCGGACCGCCCGGCGCCGCGGTCATCAGCAGGAACGTCGCCATCGTGACGACGATCATCAGGATGACCGTCTGACCGAGGCGCCGGACGAGGTATTTCGCCATGCGCGCGCGCGCCCCGCTACTGCGACTTCCAGACGCGGTTCAACACGTTGAGCGTGTCGCGGAACCCGAAGCGCCCCCACCCCTGCACGTTGCGGTTCAACGCCTGCAGCTCGAACGGGTGATAGAGGAACACGACCGGCGCGTCGGCGGAGATGCGCTCCTGCACCTGCCGGTACAACGCGACCTGCTGTTTTTGGTCCGGCGTGCGGCGCGCCTGCGCCAGGATGCGATCGGTCAAAGGGTTGCAGTAGTGGAACGTGTTCGTCGATTGGCCGCAGCCGTAGTAGGCGGTGATGTCGGGGTGCGGCGGCGTGACGTACCAGAGGATGTGCGCCTTCACGTCCGACTTCACGCCAGCGCGCACGCGCGCCAGCAGCGCGTTGAACAAGCTCATGCGGATCTCGACGTCGGCGCCGACCGCCTTCCAATATTGCTGCGCGATGACCGCGGTCTGCTCGCGCGCCGGGTCGCCCTTGTCGGTCTCGAGGATGATCTTCAGCGGCTTGCCCGCGTTCTCGCGGATGTTCGTCTGCGGGTTGACCTTCCAGCCCGCCTCGTCGAGCAGCGCCATCGCCTTGACGATGCTGTACTCTAGGCCCTTGACCTTCTCGTTGTAGGCCCACTCCAGCCATGGGCTGATCGGATGGTTAGACAGCATGCCCTTGCCGCCGATGACGTTCCGCATCAACGCTTCGCGATCGATCGCGTGCGTCAGCGCCTGCCGGACGCGGCGGTCCTTGAACGGATCGAGGCGGTTGTGGAAGCCGATGTACGTGTAGTTGACCTGGCGCGCCTCGTTGATCCGGATGTTCGGATTGTTCTGGACGGCCGACAGCTGACGCGGATCCAAGGGCATGAAATCCAGTTGCCCGGCTTGCAGCTGCGCGAGCTGCTGATCGAGGTCGGGGATCACGCGGTAGAGGATGGCGTCGAGGAACGGCCGGCCGGCGTAGTAGTCGTCGTTGCGCACGACGCGCGCGTGCGAGCCGGGCACGAGCTCGGCGAGCTTGAACGGACCCGTGCCGACGACGCTGCGGACCATCGCCGGCGTCGGGTTGATGAGCTGGGCCGGCGACCAATCCTTGAGGATGTGCTCGGGCAGGATCGGCAGCAGGTAGCCGAGCATCCATGGCAGCGTGAAGGACGGGACTTTCAGGTGCAGGCGCACGGTCGCTTCGTCGACCTTCTCGGCCCTCTCGATGACGTCGATGTTGCCGCGCAAGTAGAACGGCACGTCGGGGTTCGTCCAGATGCGGTTCACGGTGAACACGACGTCGTCGGCAGTGAACGGCCGGCCGTCGTGCCAGCGCACGTTGCGCCGCAGCGTGAACGTGTACACTTTGCCGTCCGGCCCGATCGTCCAGCGCTCGGCGAGGTCGCCGACCGGCAGCAGGTCCTGGTCATTGTAGCGGATCAGCATGTTGAAGGCGGCCTTGTAGACCATCAGGTTCGGCACGCCGCCGACGACTGGCCAGACGCGCGCGTTGTCGATCAAGGGCAGGCTCAGCGTGCCGCCGGAGCGCGGCTGCTGCTGCGCGTGCGTCGGCATCGAGCCGAGCGCTATGACGAGGGCGAGGACGAGACCGATCCGAGCGAGCGCGAGCCGACTTCTCATGATTTTCCTCCTAAGTCCGGTGTGGCTACCGGCGGGCAGATCGCCCGTCGCTACGGCCACAGGCTATCAGAACCGCGGTGCCACCGACGCGCCGGAACGGGCCGACGCGCACAACGCTTCGATGACGGCGTGATTTCCCACGGTGTCTTGCGGATCGTACGGAACTGGCGGCTTTCCAGCACCGCCGCGCCGAACCCTTCCACCATCAGCTGGTATTCGTCGGAGCCGGCGTACGGACCGATGAGGCTGAGCGCCGATTGCGCACGCGTCTGCGGGTCGACGATGCGGTCGTAGGTGATCTTCACGGCCTCGGCGTCGAACGGCGTGCCGTCGTGGAACTTCACGTCCTCGCGCAGCTTGAAGGTGTAGCTCGTCGCGTCCGGCGAGATCGTCCACGACGTCGCGAGACCCGGCGCGAACTGCCCCGAACGCACCTGCCACACCAGAGGGTCGACCATATGCAGGCCGATGCGCCCGACGCGGGAGAACGTGGTCGTCGTGACGTCCAGGCTCTCGAACGGTCCGGCCATGCCGTAGTTCAAGACGCCGGCGGTCTGCGCCAGGGCCTCGCGCGACAATCCATAGTCGCGGAGGACCGGCGACAACGCGACGGCACCGGCGGTCGCGTTGTCGCCTTGAGAAAGGTCCTGCGGGTGATACGATCTGCCATGAGATCACCTCTTTAGTCTCCGATTCCGTTCCTGATATCCGGATCGCGGCGCCTTGGGCCTCCGGCCGCGTGGGGGCGAAAGTTACCCTGCGCTATAGACGGGAACCGTGGCCCCTCATAGGGTCCAGGCAGGCGGCCGGGCGCCGCCCGAGAACACTGATATTCTGGGCGCAACGGGCCGGCTGAGACCGACGTCGGCGGGAGGTCTGGACATGAAGATTCTGTACGCGGGACCCGAGGAGCGCGGCCGATACCTGCAAGAGCACGCCAGCCCCGGGGTGACCGTCCAGGCGCGGGCGCCGCAGAGTGGGCCGTCGACGATCGAGTCGATGGTCGACGAATACGAGCACATCCCCGGCGTCATCGACGTCGTCAAATGGGGCGAGGCGAACGGATACGACGCCGTGCTGACCAGTTGCTTCGGCGACCCCGGCATCGATGCCATGCGCGAGCTGGTGAAGATCCCGGTTCTGGCGCCGGCGGAGACGTCGATGCACGTCGCGGCGATGATCGGCCACAGCTTCTCGATCGTCACCGTGCTCGACAACGTCGTCCGGCCATTGAAGAAGCTCGCGAAGCTCTACGGCGTCGAGAGCAAGCTCGCGAGCATCCGCGTCCTCGGCGTGTCCGTCATGATGATCCGCACCGAGAAGGACCGAGTTTACCCAAAGGCGGTCGAGGCTTGCCGCCGCTGCATCGAAGAGGACGGCGCCGACGCCATCGTCATGGGCTGCGGCAGCATGTCGTTCTACGCGAAGGAGATCGGCGAGGAGGTCGGCGTGCCGGTCGTCAACCCGCTGCTCGTGTCGCTGCGCGCGGCCGAGATGCTCGTGGGATCGGGACTGACGCACTCGAAGCGGGCGTACCCGGTGCCGCCGAAGATCGGCGGGTACCCGGTAGCGTTCGAGGCCGCCGGCGGGGCGCGGTAGCGCGGCCTCCTCAGCGCGAGGGCGGCCCCGGAGCTGCGACCGACACGGATACCGTCGTGCCGTGGTTCGGCGTGCTTGCGATCTGGAACGTTCCCCCGAGGAGAGCGCCGCGCTCCTCCATTCCGACCATCCCAAGATTTCGGCCCACCAGTCGCCGGGCGCGTACCTGGTCGCGGTCGAATCCGATTCCGTCGTCGCGGATCGCCAACTCGACGCGGTCCGGCTGGAACCGCAGAGACACCGTCATCGACTTCGCCATCGCGTGGCGCTCGACGTTGACGATGGCTTCCTGCGCGATGCGGTAGGGGCCGAGCTCCGTCTCGGGCGGCAACCTCCGGACGTCGCCTTCGAGCGCGAGCTCCGACCGCAGCGGCGAGCGCACGCTTGCGTTGCCGATGAGGGGGCCCCGTTCCTACCCCGGTTGCTCCGCCACGTCCGCCGTCTGGGCGTCGCGCCACGCCTCGAGGCGCTTCCCCAGACGCGCGTCGGCCAACGCGAGGATCGACGCCGCGAGCAACGCCGCGTTGATCGCGCCGGCCTTGCCGATGGCCAGCGTTCCGACCGGCACGCCGCCGGGCATCTGCACGATGGACAGCAGACTGTCGAGCCCTTTCAACGCCGCGCTCTCGATCGGCACGCCGAGCACGGGTAGCGTCGTCATCGACGCCGTCATGCCCGGCAGGTGCGCGGCGCCGCCGGCGCCCGCGATGATCACGCGTAACCCGCTCGACTTCGCGTTGGACGCGTATTCGTAGAGACGCTTCGGTGTGCGGTGCGCCGAAACGATGCGCGTCTCGAGGGGGACGCCGAGCGCCGCCAGCGTGTCGGCGGCGTGCCGCATCGTCTCCCAATCGGACTGGCTTCCCATGATGATGCCTACTTGCGGCACGGCTCTCGGCATGCGATCACTCCCGTGGAAGATGTCGATGGACGTTTCGGTCGGCGCGCCGCCGTCGCCTGCCGGCGGCGCGGGATAACGCCGCTCCTTACGGAAATCGCAGCGTATGGATGCCCGCGAGCCCTCCCCTGCCCCGCTGTCGCGCGTCGCGTTCGGTCTGCGGTACGCGCTCGCGTCGGATGCCGGCGAACGCGCCGGTCGCTGGACGTGCGTGCTCGGCGGCGGCGCGCGCGACGGCGTCGGTGCGGATCGTCGACGAGAACATAGCGCGCGTGTGGTTCCACGCCGGCAGCGCGCGCCGGGTTCGAGGTCATCGGCGACGGAGCCGTGCCCGTGCGCGGCGTCTCGCGAGGCTTCGAGACACTTTGTCTCGATCCCGAGGACCGCTTCTTCGGGCTCGGAGAGCGGTTCGAGCGGCTCGACAAAACCGGGCGATCGATCGCGATGTGGCCGCAGAACGCGTATGGAGCGCGCAGCGACCGATCGCACAAGAACATTCCGCTGTTATGGACGACGCGCGGCTATGGCGTGCTCGCCGACACGACGCGCCGCGCGGTCTTCCACGTCGGCGCGAAGTCGAATCGCACGTGGACGATCGAGGTTCCCGGTGACGAGATCGATTACTACTTCCTCGCCGGCACGCCCGCCGAGATCCTCGCCGCGCACGCGCGTCTGACGGGACGCCCGAACGTGCCGCCTCTATGAGCGTTCGGACTGTGGGTGTCGACGAGCTATCAGCTCGCGACGAACGAGAGCGTGAGTGAGAAGGCCCGCCGCTACAGGGACCTAGACGTTCCCGCCGACGTCATGACGCTGGTTTGCACGTGGCAAACGGAGATGCGCTACTGCGACTTCACGTGGGACCGAGCCGCGTTCTCCGACCCCGGCGGCCTCGTCGACGCATTGCATCGCGAGCACTTCAAGGTCTGTCTGTGGGAGAACCCTTACGTGTCGGTGATCAGCGACGCGTTCGAAGAAGGGCCCGTCGGGGGGGGGGTACTTCTTGCGGCAGCCGGACGGCGACATATACACCCCGCGCCTGTGGGCGGAAGGGCGCATGGGGTATTGCGGCATCGTCGATTTCACGAATCCGGACGCGGTCGCTTGGTGGCGCGGCAAGCATGGACCGTTGCTCGACATCGGCGTCGATGCGTTCAAGACGGACTTCGGCGAGGAGATCCCCGCCGATGCCGTCCTTTACAACGGCAAGACCGGCCCGGAAATACGCAACGTCTACGCGAAGCTGTTCCAGCGCATCGCCTTCGACGCGGTGCGCGAGCGATACGGCCGCGGGCTCATCTGGGGGCGCGCCGGGTTCGCCGGCATGCGGCGTTGTCCGGCGCACTGGTCCGGCGATCCGAAGTGCACGTACGAGGACTTGGCCGCGACGATACGCGCCGGCTTGGCCGCCGGCCTGTCGGGCATCCCGATGTGGAGCCACGACATCGGCGGGTTCTGGGGAACGCCCGCGCCCGATCTGTACATCCGCTGGGCGCAGTTCGGGCTGTTGTCGACCCTGAGCCGATGCCACGGCCTCACGCACCGCGATCCGTGGGAGTTCGGCGACGAAGCGGTCGAGATCTTCCGCTGGTTCGCGCGGCTGCGCTACCGGTTGATCCCCTACTTCTACAGCACCGCGCTCGACGCCGCCGAGACCGGTTTGCCGGTGATGCGCGCGATGGTGCTCGATCATCCCGACGAGCCGGGCATGACGCTCGCCGACGGCCAGTACTATCTCGGCGACAGCCTGC
>VGFF01000087.1 GCA_016868955.1 Armatimonadota bacterium | reverse complement strand
CGCGTTACGCAATCCGGGGGAGAGGCCGCTGCCAACGGTCGGTTCGAGAACCGTTGCGCGGGCACGCCTCAATCCTGGTCGGTGCCGGCGGAACGTACAGCCGGCCGGTTCGCGCCCGGTCCGGCCCGCATCTGCGTCACGGTGCGCTTCGACGGCCCTTGGTGGTCGCCGAATGCGGAGTGGCCGGAGGGTCGTCCCGAGACGTGCTCGGATGTGCGGTTGGTGTCGCCGATTCCGGACTAGGCGGGCGTTCGAACGCGAATCAGCGGGGCCGGACGCAGCACGTCCGGCCCCGTATCGTTGTCGGCGGCCGCCGCGAGGACGCGTCAGCGGCGGCCCAGAGCGGCGCTACCGAAGACTCAGGCGGCGCTCCGCGAACGACGCTGCCGAACGATTGAACGTAGATGCCGCGGGCGCGTTGGACGCCTCCAGAACACGCGCCAACGACGCTTGCAGCGCCGTCCTGCCGTGCCGTTGACGCCTGCGGATCACCGGCGGCTACCGTGTTCGGCGTCAAGCCCAGTCGGCAACCCTGTCCTTCCCTTCGCACGGCGCGAGCACGCGCGGGTCCTTGCGAACCCACTTCTCCATGCCGAGGATCGGCTCGCCGTCCCGGAACATCGGGATGCGCGGCTTCGCTTCCAAGGCGTTGGGCACGAGGTACAGCAGCGACTTGTTGTAGATGCGCGCGCAGTGGTCGTCCTGCTCGGCCTCGTCGGTGAGCGTGAAAAACGCGAACCGCTCCAGCGCGCGACTGCGAGCCGCCACCAGGTAGTGGCGCTTGAAGCAGTCGACGGTGAACGCCGGCGCCCACAGCGAGCACGACTTCACGGGGATGCCGAAACCGCGCGCGCCGTCGAGCGGTCCCCCCGTGATCGCGCCCTTCGACGTCAGCAGATCGACGACCGGTCCATGGAAGATGCTGCCGGCGCTATGCCCGGCGACGTGGATCTCGACGCTCTTGTCCTGCCGCGCCAACCGCGCCAGGTGCGTCATCGCCAGCCGTGCCCCGCCGTTCCGCGATGCCGTGGCCAGGACGGCGTTCTCCTTCATCTGGTCCCACGCGACCTTCGTCAACAAATTCCGCAGGATCGGCTCCAGCGCGTCATCGAGGCGGTCGAGCATGAAGTCCTTGGCGGCGTCGAGGATTCCCTCGGGGCGGCGCTGACGAACCGCGTCCTCGAGCATGTTCGTGAGCGTCGACCAGAAGTCCGTGTGCCAGACGAACCCGATCGGGTAAACCGGCGCTTCCAACAACGGCGCGCGGTAGTCGGCCAGGCGCTGGATCGCCGTGTTCTCGCCGACGAGCCCGCCATGGGCGTACAGGAGGATGCGCTTCTTCTTCCAGCTCTTCGTAAAGCGCGGCAGGTCGTTGTCGAAGATGCTGGCGACGTCCACCTCGGTCGTGCCGTACGTGCCGTTGGGGCGAAGACGACCGTCGTTGCCAAGGTTGATGATGTGCGGCCGCAGGTCGCGGAACGAATAGCCCTCGCTGGCGCCGGCGGCGACCGATCGCACCGTGGCTGTGCTCTCTGCAGTGCGCGGCTCGACAGACACACCCAGCCGCGCGACCCAAACGTCGGTGGCGTTCTCGAGCCAGTCGTCGTAGTAGACGTGCGCGAATCCGCGGTGTCCCCAGTCGTCGCCCCAAGAATTCTGGATCCAGAACCCGCGTTGGTCGTAGGCAACGATTGCGAAGGATTGGCCGCCGAGCATGTTCTTCGATTACGGGATGACGCCGTTGGCGCCGACGTTCTGCCAGCCTTCGTCCACGGTCGACGTGGCATAGAGGATACCGACCTCGGCGATCGCGGCGTGCATCGCCACGAGAGCCTTGTGGTGCACGCGCACGTACGCGCCGAGCGGCCGCTTCAATGCGTCGGCGGCGCGCGTCTCGCTGAGGCCGCCATCCTTCTGCCGCTGGCCGGGTTTGTACGGCCACACCGAGTCGCTGCACACGCCGTGCTTGTGCCAGCCCTTCATCGCGCCGCGTGCGCTCGATCCATCGTAGTTCTCGCCCGGCCATTCGTCGTAGCGACGCGCGAGGTCGTACAACATGCGCGGGCTGACCTGAACGGTGCCGGGTTGTACGACGCGGCGTCGCAGCAGATAGTTCGCGACTGTCGCGAGGCCGAATCCGGTGCATGCCCCCTCCGAGCCCTGATCGAGGATCGGGGTCTTCCACTTTCGGTACGCTTCCAGGTCGACGTGCGGGGGGCCTCGATCAGCGTCGGCTCGAACATGCGGTCACGAAAGTCTAGGGTATCCCTGCGAGCGTCGAGCGTGCGCTTGACCGGCTTGGCAGGTGTGCTGGGAACGGCGGCGAGTAGGGCGCTTCCCTGCGGGCATGAATGCACCTCGTTTCCCGGGCGATGTTGTAGGGTCTCGTTCGTATCGACAGAGATTGCACGGCGCCGCCGCGCGTCCCTCTTCACGAGAATCGCGGCAGGAGTCGGCGCGGCGGCGCGCGAACGCGGTGCACACCGAGATCGATAACTGGCTCGCCGCCATCGAGGAGGCTGGAATGTCGTACGGACGCCTCGCATCGTCGCCCGCGCTCGCCACGGAGCTCGTCGGCTTGTTTCGTCATCAACTCGCGTTGTGCAATCTGCAGCCCGGCGAGATGTGCGCGGTCATCACCGACACGGCCTACAACCCCGTGACGGCGGCCGCCTGCATGGGCGCGGCGCTGGAAATGGGCGCCGAGGTCGCGCAGACGATCGTACCCTGGGGCATGGCGCCGTGGGGATCGGACGTCTCCGCGCGCGCGTTGACGGGCGCGATCGCGCACGCCGACTTGATCATGTCGCTGACGACGCACCGCCTTCACTATCGGTCTGAGATCCGGGACGCGCTTGACCGCGGCGCCCGCGCCGTCATCACCATGGAGCCGGTGCACGTGCTCTCTCGCTTGCGCGGCGACGAGGCCGTGCGGAGCCGATCGAAAGCGGGCGCGGCGCTGTTCGGTCCGGCGCGGCGGATTCGCGTGCAAACGGCGGCAGGAACGGATCTCGTCATGGACAAGACCGGCCGGGCGGCGCTCGCGAACTACGGATTTGCCGACGTCCCCGGGCACATGGACTTCTGGGCCGCCGGCATGATCCAGACCGCGCAGCGTGAGGGCACGCTGGAGGGCGTGCTCGTTCTCGACGCCGGCGACGTGATCTTTCACCTCGGACGCCACGTCGAACGCCTGGTCACGATCCGCTTCGAGAAAGGTCGCGTCGCCAGCGTCGAGGGCGGCACGGACGCCCTGATGATACGCAAGCACCTCTCGTCCTACGACGAACCGAAGTCCTGGCTCGCCGGGCACACGAGCATCGGCACCGATCACCGCGCGCTGTGGGGTGCGCAAGCGATCCGCTTCCCCGAGACGGGGGCCGGCGGCGCGGACTCGGAATCGTATCTCGGAAATTTGCAGATCCAGATTGGCAGCAACGACGACGTTCTCTTCCAGGGGACGAACGACGCAAAGTCGCACCTGGGCCTATGCATCCTCAACGCGAACGTATGGTTCGACGAAACTCAGATCCTCGCGGAGGGGCGGTTCGTACCGGACGCCATGCGGTAGCGAACATCATCTCGGGTACGGACGCCGTCGCGGCAAAGATCATCTAAACGGAGTAGGTTCGTTAAAGGAGGAGCCGCCCGGCGCCCCAGAGTATTTCGCGGCTCGTGGAGCGGCAAGCGCGCCAAGGCCGACACCTCGGAGACGCCGCAACCGAACCAGAGCATCGCGCTCGCTGACTTCCGATTTCAATCCTCGGTGTTCGCGACCGACAAGACCGACTACAAGAATGCCGCGACGCTGATGATCCATGAGCTGGGGCATTGGGTCGACGCCTACGCGGACGGAGTATCGACGCCACCGCCCGCGGGATCCTACGACTGCGGCGCCTACCTCGAAACGCTCGTCGACGACGCCATCTACGAGAAAGCGTGGACGGATCGGTCCGCGAAGTAGCCGTCAGCGATGCCCGCTGCCATTTACGGCGCTTCGGCGCCGGCCCTACAATAGGCGTACTCGCACGGGCGGTTAGCTCAGTGGTAGAGCGCTTGCTTCACACGCAAGAGGTCACAGGTTCGAACCCTGTACCGCCCACCACGCCATCGGTTTCCTCTTCTTCGTCGCACATTCTAACCTTCAAGCTAGCTAGGACCGGTTTGAGACGGTACCGCGGCCGGCTGGCGGCGCGAAACAACAGCGCACCGGCCGCCGCCGTGGCACGCGGATTGCCTGCTCAAATGCCGTCATCCTCTCCAGGAGGCTCTTCCATGATGGCTGAACGTGGCCCTGATTCCGCTCTGTCCGCCCGCATCGAACGGCTCGAGACCGAGAGTCGGCAGCTGCGCCGACTGTGCGTCGGGCTCATTGCCTGCATCGGCTTCGCCGCCGGAACGCTCGTCGCGCAGAGCAAGCTTCACGCGCAGGCAAAGGGCCCTCGCATCGGGGAGGCGGAACGCTTCGTGCTCCGCGACGCCCAAGGACGGATGCGAGCCACTCTGGAAGTAGCCGACGGCGACATGCCGGTGCTTCGCATGTACGATGCCGCCGGCACGATTCGCACGAGCCTGCACTACAGTCCGCAGTCTTCGGCGTTGAACTTCCTCGATGATAGTGGTCGCCCGGTGTCGAGCTTCTGGCACGCCCATCAGCCCGGCATTCGCGGCGGTGGGTTGTTCATCAGCGACGGCGCCGGCCGGCTGCGCATCCAAGCCAGAGTCTCAGAAGAAGCCGGTCCGGCGATCGTCATCAACTCTCAAGAGCCGGGTCGCAACCCGTTGTTCAGCGCTCCGTAAGCCTCGCACGATCCCACATTCTCCGCCCACCGCCCGCCTCGGCCGCGACGCGCGGCGCACGCGAACATTTCGCGGGCGTGACGAACGTCACTGACCCTTCGCCGTCAACCCTTTACCGTTGGACTGCGCTCGTGCATGCGAAGTCGAGACGAGCTCCAATAGGAGGGGTCGACGTGAGAGGCAAAGTTGCAAAGTACTTCAGCACGATGATTGGCGTTCTGCTCGCCATCGGATTGACGGTTTCCATGGGGCCGCTCTCGGCGGCGCCGAAGTTGGCGCAGGGTGGGGTCCATAAGGGGCGCACTGTGATGGTCGAAGTCAGCCCCGGGGGGAAGATCCGCAAGGTCCCCGGGGGCGTTGCCGCGACGCTTGAGTTCAGCTACGTTACCGCGACCGTGACCGTGCGGCCGGGCGATACGGTCGTCTGGGAGAACAAGGCCGCGCTGCCGGAGCCGCACTTCGTAGCCTTCCTGAAAGCGGATCCGAAGACCGGTGAAATGATGAGCGGTGCCGGCCCGTTCATCATCGTTCGACCGAAGGCGGGGAAGGAAAGCTCCAAGAATCCGAACGACCTGGAATTCGTCGAGAACGCGAAGTACATTCTCCCGAGTGAGGTGACGGGCGTCCCGTTCCATAACTCAGGCATGCTGTGGCCTGCCGGCATGGGTCCGCAGGGCGCGCAGAGCAAGTGGGCGCGGACGTTCACCGCGGACGACACTGGCAAGACGCTGACGTACACCTGCGTCATCTATCCGTGGATGACCGGCGAGGTCCGCGTCGCCAAGTAGCCCCCCCCTCGTAGCGGCTCATGGGGGTGCGCGAACCGGCGGGGCCCGAAAGGGCCTCGCCGGTTTTTCTGGAATTCTCCGCAAGGATGAACATCGCCGATCCGGATCGACCGCGGGCGCCACGATGAAGCTGGCGCCCGGCATTTCGTTCTGCCTCTTCGCAACCGCCGTTATCCTCTGGATCAGACCGCTGCTGCCGGACTACTTCGGTGACGCATCGCTCGCCGTGGCGATCGGTCTGGCCATCGGAAACGCATTGCGTCTGCCCGATGCCGTGCGGCCCGGCGCGGCTTGGTTGAGCCGCAGCGGCCTCCGCCTCGCCATCTTCCTGCTGGGCGCCCGCCTCGCGTTCGAGCACGTCCTGCGCGGTGGGGCGGCGTCGCTGGTGCTGCTACTGGCGACGATGTCGATCGCCGCACTGGTCGTCCGGTTCGCCGGGCAGCGCGCGGGCCTGCCAGCGTCCCTGACGACGCTCGTCGCGGTCGGCACCGCGATCTGCGGCAACTCGGCGATCCTCGCGACCGCGCCGCTCATCGAAGCGGATCGCCGCGAGGTCGCGTTCGCGGTGGCGACGATCACGCTTTTCGGGACGATCGCCGTCTTCGTGTTTCCGATCGTCGGGCACGTGCTCGCGCTGCCTCCCGCCGTCTATGGCGTGTGGGCGGGCGCGGCGGTGAACGATACGTCCCAGGTCCTGGCCGCCGGCACGGCCTACGGCGCCACGGCCGCCTCCGTCGCGACCGTCGTCAAGCTTACGCGCAACGCGTTGATGGCGCCGGTTCTCGTCGGCATCGGATTGTTCCAAGCGCGCCGCGCCGCCGGCGTCTCCGCGAGCGACGCGATCCGCAAGAGTGTGCCGACGTTCGTCCTGGGTTTCCTCGCCGTCGCGGCGCTGAACTCGATGGGCGCCCTGCCGGCGCCCCTCCGGCAAGTCATGCTCGACGTTTCGCGCTGGCTGATCGTCGCCGCGCTGTTCGGGATCGGTCTGACGACGCGGTTCTCCGATCTGCGCGACGTCGGCACGAAGCCGTTCCTGGTTGGATTGGTCGCATCGTTGGGGCTCGCGACACTTGCCTTACTCATCGTGCTCGCGACCGCCGCGCAATGGCTGGCGGTCTTCGGTCAGTTCTGACATCGAATCATCGAGCGCGGCGCGCCGCGCTGCTGGAGCGTGACATGGATCCGCGGATCGAGAAGCTCGCGAACGTCCTCGTCCAGTACTCGCTGGAGGTCAAGCCCGGACAACTCGTCCGAATCTCCGGCAATGCCGTCGCGCAGCCCTTGATCCTCGCCGCCTATCGCGCGGTGCTGCGCGACGGCGCCCATCCAGTCGTGCGGGCGACCGTCGATGGGCTCGACGAGGCGTTCTATCGCGAGGCGAACGAGGAGCAGCTGCGCTTCGTCCCGGAGCTGCAGCGCAAAGAGATCGAGGCCGTCGACGCGACGCTCGGCATCTGGGCCGAGACGAACACGCGCGCCCTGACGAGCGTCGATCCGGCGCGGCGGCGGATTCGCGGCGACGCGACGCGGCCCCTGTCGCAGCGGTTGTTGGCGCGGGCCGCGGAGGGCACTCTGCGCTGGGTCGGCACGCAGTATCCGACGCATGCGCACGCCCAGGAAGCGGACATGTCTCTGGACGAGTACGCCAATTTCGTCTATGGGGCCGGCCACCTCGACGATCCCGATCCGATCGCGACGTGGCGGCGCATTCATGCCGAGCAGGAGCGCATCGTTGCGCGCCTCAACCAGTGCCGCGAGCTTCGCGTCGTCGGGCCCGACACCGACCTGACGGTATCCGTGGCGGGGCGCACGTGGATCAACTGCGCCGGCGACTCGAATTTCCCCGACGGCGAGGTGTTCACCGCGCCGGACGAGACGTCGACGCGCGGCCACATCCGATTTAGCTTCCCGGCGATCTATGGTGGTCGCGAGGTAAGCGATGTCCGCTTGGTCTTCGAAAGCGGTCGCGTCGTGAAGGCGGAAGCGGCGAAGGGCGAAGACTTCCTCCGTCAGATGCTGGCGATGGACGACGGCGCGAAGGTGCTCGGCGAATTCGCGATCGGCACGAACTACGACATCCAGCGGTTCACGAAGAACATTCTGTTCGACGAGAAGATCGGCGGCACCGTCCACATGGCGCTGGGATCGTCCTATCCGGAAAGCGGCGGCAAGAACACGTCAGGCCTTCACTGGGACATGATCTGCGATCTGCGCGACGGCGGCGAGATCTGCGCCGACGGCGAGGTCATCCACAAGGACGGGAAGTTCCTGATCGGGATGTGACCGCGGGAAACCGTGGGCTGGGGGCTACGAGCCGGCGTCGCCGTCGAGCTGTTGGTACAGCTGCTCGAACATGCGCTCGGTCTCCAGCGCGACGTCCTCTTGCTGATCGGCGTACTGGGTTCCTTCAGACGCCTTCAAGTGAATCATCGCCAGCATGTTGTCCTGCACCTGGCGGAGCAGCGCGCGCACGTCTTCGCGGGAAAAGATGCCGTGCTCCCCGGATCGGACGCGGCGCACGAACTTGGAGAGCGGCTGCAGCTCGATCATGCACGTCTGCTCGTAGACATCCCAGAGCTGCTCGTTCACGGTTTGCCGCCGCCGCGGCGCACGCGATGGACCTTCAACATGTTCGCGCGGCCACGCGCGATCAGCGGTGCCGACCCCGTGAGGATCACGATGTCGCCGGGCTCGACGATGCCCCGCTGCAGCAGCGCGTCCTCCGCGTGCAGCACCATCGCGTCGGTGTCCTCGCGGAACTCGGTGACGATGTCTTGCACGCCCCACAGCAGCGCCATGCGGCGCGCCACGTTCGGGTCTTCCGTGAGCGCGACGATCGGCTCGGCCGGCCGGTACTTCGAGAGAATCTGTGCGGTCTGGCCGCCGCG
>VGFF01000086.1 GCA_016868955.1 Armatimonadota bacterium | reverse complement strand
GCGACCGTCCGCGAATGCTTCGGTCCGATCTCGATCCTCGTCAACAACGCCGGCATCACGAGCCGACTCGGCCTGTCGGACATCACCGACGAGCACTGGGACGACGTGATGAGCACGAACGTCAAGGGCCTGCTCTACGCCTGCCAAGCCGTCGTCGGCGACATGAAGGCGGCACGCTGGGGGCGCATCCTCAACTGCTCGTCGTACGGCGCGCGGCACTCGCGCATCGAGCGCGGGGTGTACTCGGCGAGCAAGGCAGCGTTGAACGCGCTGACGCAGATCTGGGCCGGCGAGCTCGGTTCCTACGGCATCACCGTCAACGCCTACGCGCCCGGCGACATGAAGACCGAGATGATGGCGGACGTGCTGGCGACGCCCGCGGGCGCGGCGTTGACGCGCAACATCGTATTGGGAAGGCTCGGCGAGCCGGAGGAGGTCGCCGACGTCGTGCTCTATCTGGCGTCGGAGCGCGCGTCGTACCTGACGGGCGCGATCATCGAAGTCACGGGCGGCAAGTTCGTCGTACAGAATCCGCACGACGCGTGGCCGACTCCGCCCTGAAGGCGGCGCGCGACAAAGGAGGAGCGAAGATGAAGGGAACGTATCGGCTCGTCGCGGGGTTCGTGCTCGCGCTCCTCGTGTTGACGTCGGTGCGCGCGGGCGCGGCGCCGCCGGCGCAGATCGCGATCGGCGTGCCGAATGACCTCGTATCCACCGACCCGCACCAGACGAGCGACTTCGTCACGAATCAGATCCTGACCGGCACCGTCTACGAGACGCTCGCGCGCGTCGGCCCCAAGGGTGAATACGAGCCGACGCTTGCGACCTCGTGGCGCGTCGTCGATCCGACGACGTGGGAGTTCAAGCTTCGCCCGAACGTGCGGTTCCACAATGGCGAGCCGCTAACGGCCGAGGCCGTGAAATTCAGCTTCGATCGTTGCTTGACGCCGGAGAACCGCTGCCCGCGGCGCGGCCAGATCTCGATCGTCTCGCGCGTCGACGTGATCGATCCGCTGACGGTGCGGGTCCGCACCGAGTCACCGTTTGCGCCGCTGCCCAGTGGATTGATGTTCGCGTTCATCGTCGCGCCGCGTGCCGTGCAAGAAAACCCGCGGGCGCTGCAGAACGCGGCGATCGGCACCGGCCCGATGCGGCTCGTCGAGTGGCAGCGCGGACAGCGCGCCGTCTTCGAGCGCTTCAACGACTACTGGGGACCCAAGACGACGTACAACCGCATCGTCTACCGGCCGATCCCCGACGAGATCGCGCGCGTCGCGGCGCTGCAGGCCGGAGAGGTTCAGCTCGTCACCGCCATGCCGCCGGAGATGGCGGCGGTCCTGCAGCGCAACCCGAAGACGGCGCTCGATCGCCGCGGGCAGCGCCAGATCTACATCGCGCTCGACGCGACGGGCACGAACAATCGCGCGCTCGCCGACGTGCGCGTGCGGCAAGCCATCAACTTCGCGGTCAACAAGGAAGTGCTCGTCAATCAGATCCTCGGCGGCAACGCCGTCCCGAACGTCGGCGGCATGTTCCCGCAGGCGCCGGGATTCGACACGCGGCTGCAGCCGTATCCGCAGGACCCTGCGCGGGCGCGGCGCCTCCTGCAGGAGGCCGGGCTCGGGAACGGCTTCGAGGCGCGCTTCGAGTTCGTGCCCGGGCTCGAAGGGTCGATGAAGACGAAGGAGGTCGTCGAGTCGATCGCCAGCGACCTGGGCAAGGTCGGCATCCGCGTCAACCTGCAGCAGCTGGAGGCCGGGGCGTTCTGGGACAACTACCACGGCCGGCGGCAGCAGATGGGCTTGCTGACGTGGGGCACGAGCCCGGAAGCGGGCCTGTACTACCGGACGCTGCTGCACACGAAGGCGCGCGGATACTACTACCGCAATCAACGCACCGACGACATGATCGACGCCTGGTTCGCCGCGCTCGACACCCGCCAGCGCGCGGAGCTGGGCCGCGCGCTGCACCGCCACGTGTATGAACAGGCGCCGTTCCTGTTCCTGTTCAACCAGTTCACGCTGTACGGGCATTCGGCGAACGTCACTTGGGCGCAGCGTCCCGCGGAAGTGATCTGGACGATCGACTTGGGCTGGAAGGACTAGGCGGGGCGTCGTCCGCGCTGTCCCGGGATGAGACGCCTGCTCGCGTTGCGCCTGACGGAGGCGATCGTCGTCCTCATCGGCGTGCTGACGATCACGTTCTTCATCGCGCGGTTGCGCGGCGATCCCGCGCAGCTGCTGGCGGGGCCGGACGCGACGGTGGCGGATCTGGCGGTGCTGCGCAAATCGCTCGGGCTCGATCGCCCGTTGCCCGATCAGTACGCCGCGTTCGTCGCGAACGCGGTGCGCGGTCAGATGGGGGATTCGCTGCGCTACCGGACGCCGGCGCTACCGCTCGTCTTGGAGCGGCTGCCGGCGACGGCGCTGTTGGCGCTGGGCGCGTTCGTGATCTCCGTCGGCGTCGGCGTGCCGCTTGGCATCATCGCGGCGACGCGACGGAACTCTGTCTGGGACCATACGAGCATGTCGCTGGCCTTGCTCGGGCAAACGGTGCCGGCGTTCTGGCTCGGCAGCCTGCTGATCCTGTTGTTCCCATTGCACTTGGGCTTGTTCTACACATCGGGATTCGGCACGCTCGGCCACCTCGTTTTGCCGGCGGTCACGTTGGGCATGTTTCACACGGCGCGGTTGGCCCGGTTGACGCGCGGCGGCATGCTCGACGTGCTCAGCCAGGACTACGTGCGGACGGCCAAGGCGAAGGGCGTGCGGGCGCCGGCGGTCGTGCGCCGGCACGCGTTGCGCAATAGCTTGCTGCCCTTGATCTCGATCCTCGGTCTCGAGGTCGGCACCCTGATGGGCGGCTCCGTCGTCACCGAGACGATCTTCGCCTGGCCGGGCATCGGCCGGCTCGCGGTCGAGTCCGTCTTCGCGCGCGACTACCCGGTCGTGCAGAGCGTCGTACTCGTCGCGTCGACGGTCTTCGTGTTGACGCATCTCGGCGTCGACCTGTTGTATGGGCTCGCCGATCCGCGGATTCGGTATGAATGATCGACGGCATCGTTATGGATGATCGGCGCGCACGCCGCCGCGGGCGCCTGCTGCGGCGCCACCTCAAGGGCATCGTCGGGATCTCGATCCTCGCGATCGCGGTCTTCGGCGCGTTGTTGGCGCCGTGGCTGACGGCGCACAGCCCGACCGTGGCCGACGCGCAGCGGCGGCTGATCCCGCCGGCCTGGGCGGGCGGTACCGCGAGCCACCCGCTCGGCACGGACCAGCTCGGCCGCGATCTGCTGACGCGGCTGCTGCACGGCGCGCGCATATCGCTGTTCGTCGGCACGCTCGCCGTCGTCCTGTCGGCGCCGATCGGCGTCGCCGCCGGCCTGTGGGCCGGCTATCGCGGCCGCCTCACCGACGAGGTGATCATGCGGGTCGTCGACAGTCAGCTGTCGATCCCGTTCCTGCTGCTGGCGATCGCGATCATCGCGTCGATCGGCACCGGCACCGGGAACACGATCCTCGTCCTCGCGCTCGGCGGCTGGCCGACGTATGCGCGCATGGTGCGCGGTGAGGTGCTGTCCTTGAAGGAGAAGGAGTTCATCGAGGCGGCGCGCGCGGTCGGCGCCGCCGACGGCCGCATCGTGCGCCGCCACCTGCTACCACACGTCGTCACGACGACGTCGGTCGTCGCGTCGTTCGCCGTCGCGCACATGATCCTGCTGGAGTCGACGCTGTCGTTCCTCGGGCTCGGCGTGCAGCCGCCGACGGCGTCGTGGGGACAGATGCTGTCGGACGCGAAGTCCTATGTCAGCTTGCAGCCGTGGTTATCGGTGTTTCCGGGGCTGGCGATCGCCGTGACGGTCCTGGCGATCAACTTCCTCGGCGATTGGACGCGCGACCTGCTGAATCCGCAGACGCGCCATCTGTGAGGGGGACGAGATGACATTCGGCGAGGCCATGCCAGAGATCCGCGTGACGCCGCCGGGGCCGCAAAGCCGAGCGATGCTCGCGAAGCTGCAGCGCAACGAGTCGGCCGCGTCGTTGTGGGCGGCCGAGCCCGAGACACCGATCGTCTGGGCGCGCGCCCAAGGCGCCTGCATCGAGGACGTCGACGGCAACGTGTTCATCGATTGGACGGGCGGATTCTCCGTCGCCGTCGCCGGCCACGGCAACCCGGCGATCGTCGCGGCGATCCAGGAGCAGGCGGGGCGCCTGCTGCACGCGCAGGGCGTGTTGAATCCGTCCGATCGCCGCGTCGAGCTCAGCGAGCTTCTGACGGCGCTCGTGCCGCGCCCGCTGGAGGTCGTGCACCTGACGACGACCGGATCGGAAGCGATCGACGTCGCGATGAAGACGGCGGTCCTGGCGACCGGTCGCAGCCACTTCCTCGCGTTCCAGGACGGCTATCACGGCAAAGGGCTCGCCGGCACGACGCTGAGCGCGAACCGGAAGTTCCGCGCTCCCTTCGCGTCGGTGCTCGGGCACGTCGCGCACCTGCCGTCGCCGTACGCGTACCGCAGCCCGTTCGGCGGCACGCCGGACGAGTGCGCCGACCGTTGCCTCGCCTACATCACGGATCTGCTGGATAATCCGGCGAGCGGCGTCGTCGACGTCGCGGCGATGATCATCGAGCCGGTGCAGGGCAACGGCGGCTGGATCGTCCCGCCGCCACACTTCCTGCGCGGGCTGCGCGCGCTCTGCGACCGCCACGGCATCCTGCTGATCTTCGACGAGATCATCACGGGCTTCGGCCGCACCGGCCGCTGGTTCGGCGGACAGCACAGCGGCGTCACGCCCGATCTGATGACGTGCGGCAAGGGCATGGCCAGCGGCATGCCGATCTCGGCCGTCGTCGGCACGCGCGACGCGATGCGGCACTGGACGCCGATGCTGCAGACGAGCACGTTCCTCGGCAATCCTGTCTGCGCGGCGGCGGCGATCGCCAGCCTCGCCGAGATCGAGCGGCTCGGCCTCGTCGATCGCGCGGCGCGCATGGGCGAGCGGTTCAACGCCGCGCTGCGCGCCTTGGCGGCGCGTCATCCGCTGATCGGTGAGGTGCGCGGGATCGGGATGCTGCAAGGCATCGAGCTGGTGCGAGACCGGGCGACGAAGGAGCCGGCGGCGGCAGAGGCGGCGAAGGTCGCGGCGCACGCGCTGCGGAATGGACTGCACATCAACAACCGCGGCGGCCGCCTCGGCAACGTCTTGAAGTTCTCGCCGCCGCTCGTCTTGACGGACGCGCAGCTCGATCGCGGCCTGGCGATCCTCGACGACGCGTTGGGCGCGGTGGAAGCGGAGATGAGTCGGGCGCCGGCGGCGGCGCGCACGTAGAGCGGGCAAGCGGCGGCGTCGCCGCCGTCGATTCGAGGCAAGGAAACCGGAGGTGGGCAGGATGGGCAAGGGACGGCCGTGGCAGGGTGTGTGGCCCGCGATCGTGACTCCGTTCAAGGAGGACGGCGCGATCGACGAGGCGTCGTTCGCGAAGCTCGTCGAGCGGTTCGCGGAGTGGGGCATCCATGGGCTGGTGATCGCCGGCCACAACGGGGAAGCGTGGGCGCTTCGCCACGGCGAGCGCGCGTTGCTGACGCGCATCGCCCGCGGCGTCGTCGGCGACAAGATGCCGATCGCGGTCGGCCTCGACGGCACGGGCTGGAAGGAGATGATCGAGGATGGCAAGGAGGTCCTCGACGCCGGCGCCGACGGCACGATGGTCGAGCCGCCTTTCCTCGTCACGACGGCGACGCGCGAAGAGACGATGATGCGCTTCCTCGCGATCCTCGACGGCACGCAGTGCCCGACGATCATCTACAACAACCCGCGGCGCACGCAGATCCAGCTGACCGTCGACGTCTTGACCGAGCTGTCGCACCACAAACAAGTCGCCGGCTTCAAGGAAGCGACGCGCGATCTCGCGCACCTGATCCAGCTGATCCACAACGTCAAGGAGCGGACCACAGTCTTCGTCGGCCCGGCGCCGTACATCCTCCCCGGCGTGTTGATGGGCGCGCGGGGCTACATCAGCTCCGGTCCGCTCGAGCTGCTCGGGCGCCAGGGCGTCGAGCTGTACGACTACGTGCTCAACGAAGACCTCGAGCGGGCGCGGCCGCTGTCTTACATCGCGACCGCGGCCTATCCGCTGCTGTTCGGGCTCGGCACCTGGCCGGCGTCGCTCAAGGCCGCGATGAACATGCTTGGTCTGCCGGCCGGCATTCCGCGGCCGCCGGTGCTGCAGTTGACGCGCGAGGCCACGGAAACGCTCCGTAAGCGGCTCGAGGAGTTCGGCCTGCTGAAGGGCGCGCCGGCCGGCGCGCGCTGAAGAACTTCCACGCTCGGCGGCGAGGCTTCGCGGACGCGGGGCCTCGCTGCGCTGATCCGCGCCCGCGCACCGTACCCACTGCGGGCCCCCATGGGAGGATGACGTGCCAACCTGCGCACAGTTGATCGCGGACACCCTGTCGAACTTGGGCGTCCGCCACTTCTTCCTGCTCACCGGCGGCGATCACGAGATCTTCGTCGAGTTGAAGCATCGCGGCGTGCGGCAGATCCTCGCGCGCAGCGAGGACGCGGCCGTCTACATGGCCGACGCGTACGCGCGCCTGACGCAGAAGCCATCTTGGGTGTACGGGCAATACGGGCCGGGCGCCGCGAACCTCGCCGGAAGCCTGGCCGAGCCGTATTGGTCCTCCAGCCCCGTCGTCGCGCTCGCGTCGTCGATGCGGCGCCAGCACCGCCACCGCTTCGAGTATCAAGAGCTCGAGCAGCCGCCGCTGTTCTACGCGGTGACGAAGTGGTGCGGCGAAGCGGCGATGCCGGACATGCTGCCGCAGCTGCTGCACGCGGCCGTCGTGCGGTCGCTGGCCGGCAACCCCGGGCCCGTCTATGCTGGCTGGGCGAACGACATGACCGCCATGGAGGTTCAGAATGCCGCCTCGCCGATGCCCAAGGACGCGTCGTCCTGGCGGTTCCCGCTGCATCGCCCGCACGCGCCGGCCGCGGTCGTCGCCGACGCCGCGAAGCTGCTGGCCGGCGCGCGCCGCCCGCTCGTGCTCGCCGGCAACGGCGTGCACAACGCCGGCGCCGAAGCGGCGCTGACCGCGATCGTCGACAAGCTCGGCATTCCCGTCGTCACGAGCATCGCCGGCAAGGGATCGATCAGCGAGCGCAGCCCGCACGCGTTTGGCGCCGTCGGGCGCTACTCGCGCAACTACGCGAACCAGTCCGTCAAGGACGCCGACGTCATCTTCGCGATCGGCAGCCGCCTCGGCGGCTTGGTGACCGATTCGTACCGGCTCATCGCACCGTCGTGCCGCTTGCTGCACGTCGACGTCGAGCCGCACGTGCTCGGCCATAACTTCCCGGCCGACGTCGCGGCGCAGGCGGACGCGTGCGCCTTCCTCGAGGATCTCCTGGCGGCGCTCGGCGAGGTCGATCTCGCGGCGAACGCCGCCCATCGGGCGAGTTGGCACGCGAAGCTCGACGGGGATCGCGACGCGTGGCGGCGGCGGTTCGCGAAGGCGGCTGACCCCGCGCCGGGACCGATGCGGCCGGAGGCCGTCTTGCGCGTGTTGCAGGAGACGCTGCCCGACGATGCGCTCGTCGTAGCCGATACCGGCTACGCCGCGGCCTGGGTCGGCGCGTTGTACGAGATTCCCCGCGCCGGCCGCGGCTTGATCCGTTCCGACGGCTCGTTGGGCTGGGCGTTCCCGGCCGGGCTCGGCGCGAAGCTCGCCGCGCCGGAGCGCCCTGTCGTCGTCGTGACCGGCGACGGCGGCTTCGGATACCACGTCGGCGAGCTGGAGACGGCGGTCCGCCTGTGCATTCCGTCCGTGACGATCGTGTTGAACAACCAGTCGCTGGCGCTCGAGTACCAGCTGCAGGAGATGCTGCACGGAGATGCGATCACGGAGGTCGACGACTACGCGAACGTCGATCACGCGGCGATCGCGCGCGCGTTCGGCGCGCAAGGCATGCGCGCCGAGACGCCGGAAGCGCTGCGCGACGCGTTGCGCGGGGCGCTGCGCGCCGACGGCCCGGTGCTCATCGACGCGATCATCGACAAGATGGCGATCGCGCCGGTCACGCGCTTCGACGCGATCCGCAAGAGGGATCTATGATCGACGTCCGGCGGAGCGCGCGCTGTGCCGGCTGATCCGCCGCGGACGACGCGCGCGCTCTTCAAGTTCTGGGCGCCGCTAGGATTGAGCTGGGTGATGATGAGCGTCGCTCAGCCGATCGTGCAAGCGACGATCAGCCGTCTTCCGGACCTGCAAAACAACCTGGCGGCCTACGGCATTACCTACGATCTCGCGCTGCTCTACGAGAGCCCGATCGTCATGATCCTGGCGGCGACGATCGCGCTCGGCCGTGATCGGGAAACGTATGCGATCATGCGCCGGTTCATGCTGGCGATGAGCGCGGCGCTGACGCTGCTGTTCTCGGCGATCGCGTTCACGCCGCTGTCGCGCGTCGTCTACGGCGATCTGCTCGGCGCG
>VGFF01000085.1 GCA_016868955.1 Armatimonadota bacterium | reverse complement strand
GCCAGGTGCCACGCCACACGGGCGGCAGGAAGACAGTGGGGTCAGGTCGGAGTGCTGAAGACTTGGATGTGCAGATCTTCCGTCAGCGACGCGACGCGGGCCAACGACGCGGCCGACAGCGCCGGCATCGCGGCGGCGGCCGCGAAGATCGCTTCCAGCAGCGACATGAACCCGTAACCGGCGGGCATTCCATAGAACCGCAAGCCGAAGTCCGTCGCTCCGATTGGAGCGATCGCCGGGATCCGCGCGATGCCAGCCGCTTCCGCAGCAGCCCGATCCGTGTGCATCGAATGAGGCTCCAAGCGCAGGCGCGGAGACAACGAGACGAGCTCACGGAGGATCTCGGCGGTCCGCTCGCAGCTCTCCGTCTCCGGCCCGGGCAGAGAGAGCCCGGCCACGCTGTGCGTGAAGAAGCGCAACGCAACGTCGGTGGCGAGCGCCTGCGCCAACTTCTTCTCGAGGAACGCCTTGTCTTGTTCGTTGAGATACGCCATGGTCGGAAAGCCCCTGGTGTGCTGAAATCATTCCGTGATGGACGAGCCGACGAACATGGACGACTTCCAGGTCCTGCCCCACCTGCAGGGGTTCCCGGAGGACATCAAGCGCTTCTCGAACCTGATCAAGCAAGCCCATCCGAATGGCAAGTCCGCGATCGCACTCATCTTACAACGGCGGGGCGCGCGCCAAGGCTTCCTGTATCACGTTTGCGCGGCCGTCGCCGCCGGCGAGCCGATCGTCACGACGATCGAGGCCGCCCGCCTGATCGGCGTGCCGCCGGCGGAGCTGCTGCGACGCCTCGACGCGGGATCCGTTCCGGCGCCGTCGTTTCTCGACGACCGGCGCGCCATCTGGCCGCGACAGGTGATCGAGGCGCTCGCTGCGGACGCGCCGGAGATCCGTTGATGCCGAGGGTCGCGTTGCACGTCGACTGCAAGCGTTGCGGCACGCGCTTCGACACCGCGATCCGCACCGGCGCCGAATCGTTTCGAAGGGGCTCGTTTATCGCCAACTATCATCGATGCCCGGATTGCGGGGTGCGCGAGACGTACCGAAAGGCGGACTATCGGCTCACCGACGCACGCACCGGCGTCCCCGTCGAGGTCATCTCGACTGGTTCACCGCGGGCGGCTACGGTCGTCCCGCCGGTGCCGGAGACGCCCCCGGAACACGGTGAATGAACCGCTCGAGGTCTTGCAGAAACTGGATCGTATCGCTTTCGAACTTGTCGTGAATCTGGAGGAAGCGGACTTGCTGTCCCGCGGTCAGCGCACTGTTGATCCGCGCGATCACGGCGTTTCTCCGCCGCGCGAACTGCTCGCGCGCGACCCGTAGCTCCGACACACGCGCGCGAATGAGGTCGCTTTGCTGCGGCTCGGACCGCAGCAGCTCCTTGATCTCCTCTTGAATCTCGCGGTTCCACCGGCCCAGCTCGAGGCGCAGCGCCTTCAATTGCCGGACCCACGAAAAGATGCGGGCGATCTGATTTTCCTTCAGATTCAACTCGTCGGTCAGCCGCCAGATCAACAAGGCTTCGACGATGCGCGCGATGCGTTTCGGCGGATACGATCGCTGCACATAGGCTGCGCCGCCCAGCAGGAGAAACGCGATGGCGCCTCCGACCGCCAACCGCAGCGGCCGGAGCGTGCGCGCGCCGGTGCTCACCGCCCGATCCCGCGATCGAAGACACGATCGAACGTCGCGTCGTCTCGCATGCCCTCGCTGTAGTCGACGAGCGTCGCCGATACCTGCGGCATTAACTCGCGCACGCCCGCCGAGACCGCTCCCACGGAGTCCGACGTTCGGCGCGCGCCGAACGTCGGACGAGACCAACGCGATCGTCACGGCGGCGGCCGACGCCGTGCAGACCAAGCTGCGCACGACGATGCGGCGGCACGGCTGCCGGTCGCACGGCCCGTTCGACGGCGGCGCCGAGATCGTCCCAGGCGAGAGCTTGCGGAACCGGTGATGGATCGGTCCGCACGAGCGTAGCGATCACGGCGTCCTGCTCGGCGAACCCGCGGCACGAGTCGCAGACCAGGACGTGCGCCGCGGCCTCCGCGGGCAGTAGTGCCGCGACCGCGGTGCTCGGGCGTGAGAGCCATTCGACGATTGTCTCTTGGATCGCTTCGCAGCCGTTGGTCTCGCCGCTCATGACCGCTGGTCTCCCGCTGGCCGCGTGGGCAGCAATCCGCACAGCCGCGTGCGCAGCTTCCCGAAAGCCGCGGACATCGTCCCCTTCACCGTGCCCTCGGCGCAACCCATGACGGACGCGATCTCGGCATAGGCTAGATCGTGGAACAAGCGCAAGACGACGGCCGCGCGCTGCCGCGGCGGCAGCGACGCGATCGCGCCGGTCGAGACAGAGATTGACGGCGATGCGGTACAACCACGTGCGCAGGGAAGCGTTCCCTTCGAACACGCGCAGTCCACGGAACGCGCGAATGAAGACCTCTTGCATCACGTCGCAAGCGTCCTCGTGGTTGCCCGTCATGCGCCGCGCGACCTGATAGACCATCTGGCGGTGCTTGATGACGATGGCCGTAAACACGCTGTGCTCACAGTGCCAAAACGCGTGTAAGAGCGGTCGATCTTACGTCTCCATGGTCGTTCCCGGCTCACCTGGAGCCGATCCCCTTCCGTTGGTCTCGACGGAATGCGCCGCGTCCCGGTCTAGGGAAGCGGCGATCGAGATACATGTTATAGTAGGAAGGGATTGGACCCCTCGAACGTCCCCCGGTCCCCCACGCCAGCTCACCTCAAGGAGGTCTTTCCGCATGAAGTTCGATGTCAAGAAGTTCAAGTCGTTCGAGATGAATCTCGATGGAATCAGCAAGAAAGCGCTTGAAGAGCATTACAAGCTGTACAGCGGGTACGTCAACAAAGCGAACGAGATCTTCGACAAGCTCGCCGGGCTGGACAAGGATCCGGCGAAGGCGAACCCGACGTTCTCGGACATCCGTGTGCTAAAAGTCGAGCTCACCCGCGCGCTAGGCGGCATTAAGAACCACGAGATCTACTTCGAGCAGCTGGGCGGCGGCGGCGACCCGGCCGGCAAGCTAGCGGACATGATCAACGCGAACTTCGGATCCCTCGACGACTGGAAGAAGGACCTCAAGGCGACGGGCGTCGCCGCCCGCGGCTGGGCGTGGTTGGCATACGACTGGGACACGAAGACGCTGTTCAACTATATTGGCGACGAGCAGAACACTTACCCGGTTTGGAACTGCACGCCCTTGATCGCGATGGACGTGTTCGAGCACGCATACTTCATGGATTGGGGAACCAACAAGGGCGGCTACATCGACGCTTTCATCAAGCAGATCAACTGGCAGGCGGTCCAGGCTCGGGCCGACGCGTACGGTATTCTACGCTAGGAACCCGCAGGGCGCGCGGACCAAACCGATAGAAATTTCGAGGCCGCGGAGGCTGCTCTCCGCGGCCTTCTTCTTTGACAATGGAAGGAGCGAGGGCGCAGAAGGAAACGTTGGGGGCGACAAGAAGTAGGCTCGACGACGCGGAGGGGGCGCACCGATGCACGGAAACCAACTGACGTGTCCGCATTGCGAGATCGTGATGATCATTCGGCACGAACCGCGTGAAGAAGAGGCCTCGTGGCGGGAGTGTCCGATCTGCCGACATCGCGTCGAGCTGCACAGATTCCGTTCCCTCGACGAAGAGATGAGATCGCGGGAGCCGCAGCCATGAGCCTGCCGTTGACGATGCCTTGCCCGCAGTGCGGCGCCGACATGGAGCTGTTGATAGAAGACGTCTCCGGTCAGGTCGTCGTCTACGAGTGCACGGACTGCGGGTATCAAGCCGAAGAGCGCGTCGAGGACAGTCTCGAAGACCTCCCCAGCGGCGACGAAGAAGACGACGAGCCGGGCAGCGATGACAGGATCGACGTCGCGGACCGCGCGATGTACTTCGACGGCGAAGAAGACGAGGAAACGGACGCCTACCTCGACAACGAAGAAGACGAGGATAACTGATCGATCGCCACGCCATTCACAGCAAGAATCGGATAGCGGCGCCCCTCGGTACGGCCGTACCCTCCTCACGGAGGGAACCGATATGTTGACGAAGATCCATCTCCCGAAATCGAGCGACTTTCCACCCTCGTCCCGGTTTCGTCGCGCCATCGATGGTCGCGACGCGCGGTTCGACGGGCGGTTTGTTTTCGGTGTCACGACCACGGGGATCTACTGCCGGCCCTCTTGCCCGGCGCGGCGACCACGCCCGGAAAACCTCGTGCTGTTCGATACGCCGCGCGCCGCCGAGGACGCGGGCTACCGCGCTTGCAAGCGATGCCGTCCGGGCGACGTCGGCGCCATCGCGGATCCGCTCGCCGTCGTGATCCGCGCGGCGCGATACATCGAGGGCCACGCCGGGGACGCCGTTCCTCTCGCCGACGTCGCCCGCGCCGCGGGACGGAGCCCGCACCACCTTCAGCGCATCTTCACGCGTTACGTGGGCGTCTCGCCACGGCAATATGCGCACGCTCGCCGCGTCGCCAGGATTCAAGAGCGTCTGCGGGCGGGTGTGCCAGTGACCGACGCGTTGTATGAGGCTGGATTCGGGTCGAGCAGCCGCGTCTACGAACAGAGCGCGGCGATCCTCGGCATGCGTCCGGCGCGGTTTCGCGGCGGCGGCGCCGGCGAGCGCATCCACTTCGCGATCGTGCCGACGGCGCTGGGGTCGTTGCTGGTCGCCGCGACCGCCGCCGGCATCTGCCGAATCGCGCTCGGCGAAGGTCGCCGAACGCTGATCGCGAAGCTGCGCGCCGACTTTCCGAACGCCCAGATCGCGCCCGGCGACCGCGCACTGGCAACCGTGGCCCAGCGTGTCTCCGTCGCGACGAAGGGGGGGGGCGCGCCGCACCCCGGGCTGCCGATGGACATTCGCGCGACCGCGTTCCAACGACGTGTCTGGAACGCGCTGCGCCGGATCTCGCTCGGGTCGACGCGGACCTACGCGCAGATCGCGCGCGAGATCGGAGCGCCGAAGGCGGCGCGCGCCGTCGGGCGTGCCTGCGCCGCGAATCCCGTCGCGCTCATCGTGCCCTGTCACCGCGTCGTTCCGGCCGATGGGACGGTCGGTGGGTATCGATGGGGCGAGGCTCGGAAAGCGCGCTTGTTGGCGGCGGAACGAGCGGCGTCCGCCGGCGGATCCGCGGGGACGCGCCGCGACAGCGACCGTTAGATCTTCGCCCGATCCAGCTTGAAGCCGCGCGCCAGGTAGAATCGCATCTCCTGCAGGTGCACTTCGATGATCGTCATGCGCCAGTCGGGGAGCGGCTCCACTGAGTCGAAGTGCGCCTCCGCCAATCGCAGCGTCCCGCGGCGCGGCAACGTGTGCAGCACGACGTTGTCGCCGCGGCGCAGCGGTGACGTGTTCCATCGATCGAATTGGCCGGCGCCCCACGGCGCCTCCCGGGGCGGCGCCAGCACGCCGGTGGGCATCGTCGCATCGACGCGCGCGTAGTACGTGAGCTGGGCGGCCGTGCCGTGAAAATCCGAGACGAAGCGCGTGTTCGGCGCGCTGCGCAGGAGCGCCGCGGCTTTGTCGGCGAGCGCATAGTTTCCGCGATACGCCGTTTGGTGGCGGAGGACGGCAGGTTCGACGAGCGCGACGGCGCCCAGCAACACCACGTTGACACCGAGAAGGCCACACAATAACGCGCTCGATGCCCGGCGCTGCCCCGTCATCGTCGCAAGCCACGCCCCGATGGACACCAGGAGCGGCGCGAACGCCGGTGCCGGCCAGTGGGGAAAGACCCGCGTTCGGATGCTGATCAGCAGCACGGTCGCGAACGGGATCCACATCGCGTGGAACGTGAGCGCCGCCGCCGCGCCGGCCCGCACCGGGCGTGCGCGGCGCAGCCAGCGGAAAGCCATATAGATCGCGAACGGCGTCAAGTACAACGTGATGTCGCCGGCGAACGCGAGCGTGCCTTCGAACCATGGCAACCGGCCGACGCGCCCGGCGTGGAACCGCCACGACGCGCCGCCGTGGACGGCATCGGCCCAGCCCACGGGCGCGAACATCACCGGGCCGATCGCCGCCGCTACCCACACGGCGGGGCGGCGCAGCAATGCGCGCTGATCCCGTTGCGTCAGGAAGAATGCCGCGGCCGCCAGGTAGAACAACGCCATCGTGACCTTCGTCAGCAGCCCCAAGCCGCAGAACAGGCCCGCGAGGAGCACGTCGACGGGGCGCCGCGTGCGCAGGTAGCGAATCGCGCAGACGAGCGCGCACAAATAGAACAGGATCAGCGGCTGATCGACGGTGAACGCGAGCAGGATCAACAGACTGTACGGGAGCGCGGCGTACAACGCGACGTTGCGCCAGTGGACATCGGGACCTGCTTCGACGAGCGCGACCGACAGCCGGTAGACGGCCCAGAGCGTCAGCGCGAAGAAGATCAAGCCGCCGCCGCGCAGCGCGAAGAGCGGCTCGGGAAAGACGGCTTGCAGGCCGGCGTTGAGGAACGCGATCAGCGGCGGATGGTCGACGTAGGACAGCGCCAGGTGGCGGGACCAGAGCCAGTAGTAGCCTTCATCGGCCGTCAGCGGGAACGCGGCCGCGAAGATCGCGCGCAGGACGAAGATCACGCCGACGACGGCCATCCAGAACGAGGCCGGTTTGGCGGTCGCGCTCAAAGCGCGAAGCGGACCACGCCGCCGACGACCGTCAGCGCCACGCGCGCTTCGGCAACCGCCTCTGGATCCCGGACAACGTCGCGGTCCAACGCGACGAGGTCGGCTACCTTGCCGGGCTCCAAGCTGCCCTTGCGCGCTTCTTCTCCCGCCGCGTACGCCGCGCCGTTCGTGTAGGCGCGCAGCGCCGCCTCCATCGAAATCGTTTCCCCGGGCCGCCACGGCCCCCGGCCGTCGCCGGGATTACGCCGGAACACGGCCGCGTGCAAGCCGCGCAACACGCTGAAAGTCTCCACCGGCGCGTCCGATCCGAACGCGAGGACCGCGCCCGACGCCTGCAACGATCGCCAAGCGTACGCCGTCCGCGACCGCTCGCCCCAATACCGGTCGGCGGCATCGCGATCGCTCGTGGCGTGGATCGGCTGCACTGACGCGATGATCCCAGCGGCGGCGAGACGCGGCAGGTCGTCGGGGTGGATCACCTGCACGTGCTCCAATCGCTGCCGCAACCCGAAGCGTCGCGTCGCTGGCAGCGCCGCTTCGAACGCATCGAGCACCCAACGATTCGCGCGATCGCCGATGGCATGGATCGCGCAGGCGATCCCGGCGGCCGCGGCGCGTCCGACGAGGTCGATCAGCGCCGGGCGCGTGTGGATCGCGATGCCGACGTTCGCGTCGACGCCCTCGTACGGCGCCAGCATGCTCGCCGTCTGCGACCCCAAGGTGCCGTCGGCGAAGATCTTGAGGAACCCGATCCGCAGCAGCTCGTCGCCGAGCCCGGACCGAAGTCCCAGGTTGACCGCGGCGTCGAGGTTCGCCTCCGGGATGCCCATCAACACCCGCACCGACAACCGGCCGTCGGCGCGCAGCCGCTGGAAGGCGCGCAGTGTGGCGCTGCCGGTCGTCTCCGGCAGGCCGGTCACTTCGTGGATGCCGGTCAACCCTTCGCGATGCGCGAGCGGCGTCGCCGCGAGCACGGCGGCTTCGATTTCCTCATCGGTCGGCGCCGGCATCGCCGCGGTCGCGAGCGCGGTCGCGGCTTCCTTGAGGATGCCGGTCGGCCGTGCGTCGATCGTCTCGATCTCGCCGCCGGCAGGGGAGGCCGTCGCGGCGTCGATGCCCGCCGCCCGCAGCGCGGCCGTGTTGCACCAGAGGAGGTGGCCGTCCTTGCTCGACAGCGCGACCGGATGATCCGGCGTGGCCGCGTCAAGGTCGTCGCGAGAGGGGAATCGGTCCAGGCGCCACGCGTTCTTGTCCCAACCGCGCCCGCGAATCCACGCGCCCCGCGGCGTTCTTGCCGCGGCCGCCGCCACGCGCGCTAGGGCCTCATCCAGAGTGGCAGTGTCCTCGAGGCTGACGCGGCAAAGCAAGAGGCCGACGCTCGCGAAGTGGATGTGACTATCGGTGAATCCAGGGAAGACGGTCGCGCCGCTGAGATCGACTTCCGGGTAGCCGCCGTATCGGGCGCGAATATCGGAGTCGTTTCCGATAGCGAGGACGCGGCCGTCGCGCGCGGCGATCGCGGACGCGATGGTGCCGGCGCCGTCGAGCGTGTAGATGCGGCCGTTGTGGAAGCGTGTTCCGGTCAAGGACGGTAGAGGCGTGCCTGCGGCCGAAACGCCGCCCACGCGAACCAGAAATGATTGCCGTGAACGATCGGTCGCAACGCGCGTCCGGCCAGCGGGCCCGCGATCGCCTTGCCGAGCACCGTCCACTCCGAGCCCGTTTCCGCATCGAGAAAGCGATTCCATTCGAACCGGAACGTAAGCGGACGGCCGTCGACGCGAGGATCGAAGACGCCGGCGGCGCCGACGTCCCGGGCGTCGGCGATGACCGTTGCGTCCAGCGCCGACGCAGTGCCCGGCGCCCACAGGATCACCACGGGCGTCGCCGCCGACGCCCTCGGCGACGACGCGGCCGATCGCAGCGCCGGGAA